>JAOOBT010000002.1 GCA_028404615.1 Candidatus Pelagibacter sp. | reverse complement strand
GGCAGCAGAAAATGCTACTGATTTATCAAAATTATCTGACATTTTTTGATAATTTAAATCATTTTTGTTTTGTTCATCAACTATTTTAGCCATTTTTTTCATGACATCCATGACCTGATCTTTTTTACAAATTCCATGATGCAACCAATTTGCTATGTGTTGAGAAGAAATTCTAAGTGTGGCTCTGTCTTCCATCAAACCCACATTATTAATATCTGGAACTTTTGAACAACCTACCCCTTGATTTATCCATCTCACAACATACCCTAAAATTCCTTGAGCATTATTTTCTAACTCACGATTTATGTCATCTAATGCCCAGTTAGGCCTATCAGCTTTTGGAATTTCTAGTATATTTTCTAATTGCGCTTTACTTCTAGATTTAATTTTATTTTGTACGTTAAATACATTAACCTTATGATAATGTATTGAATGTAGTGTAGCTGCTGTGGGTGAAGGAACCCAGGCACAGTTTGCACCAGATTTCGGATGACCAATTTTTTGTTCCATCATATTTGCCATCTGATCTGGCATAGCCCACATACCCTTGCCAATTTGAGCTCTTCCTGAAAAGCCACAACTTAATCCAACATCTACGTTCCAGTTCTCGTAAGTCTCTAACCAAGTTGATTTTTTCATATCTCCCTTGAAAATCATTGGTCCAGCTTCAAATGAGGTATGCATTTCATCTCCTGTTCGATCTAGGAATCCTGTATTGATAAACACAATTCTATTTTTCACTTGTCTTATACACTCTTTTAAATTGACTGTGGTTCTTCTCTCTTCATCCATTATTCCAACTTTTATTGAATTTTTTTCAATTCCTAGAGCTTCTTCAACCTTGCCAAAAAGTGAATTTGTGAAAGCAACTTCCTCTGGACCATGCATTTTTGGCTTTACAATGTAAACAGATCCAGTCCTTGAATTTTTTTTATTTTTGAAATCATGTAAAGCACAAAGTGTTGCAATAAACGCGTCCATTATACCCTCAGGTATTTCTGAACCATCTTTTAACAGAATTGAAGGATTAGTCATTAAATGTCCTACGTTACGATTAAGCAATAAAGCCCTTCCATGCAAAATTAATTTTTCCCCATCTTTGGATATGTAATGTCGATCTGGATTTAATTTTCTTGTAAATTTTTTTCCTTCTTTCTCTATATCTGCAGTTAAGTCACCCTTCATTAAACCTAACCAGTTCCTATAACATTTAACTTTATCTTCAGCATCAACAGCCGCAACTGAGTCTTCATTATCAATAATTGTTGAAATAGCAGACTCGACTATAATATCAGAAATAGAGGCTTTATCATATTTTCCAACCGTATGATTTGGATCGATTACAATCTCAATATGAAGATTATTGTTTTTTAATAATATTGAGCTTGGCTTATCTGTCTGCCCAGTAAAACCTATAAATTGGTTTTTACTTTTTAGATTTTTTTCATCATTGCCATCCGTTAAAACTAATTCTCTATTTTGAATTTTAATTTCTGAAACTTCATTCCAATTAAGATCATTAATTGGTGCTATCTCATCTAAAAATTTTCTTACATATTCGATAACTTTGTCAGCTCTTTTCTCATTAAAATCTTTAAATTTTTCTCCAGGAATTACATCTGTTCCGTAAAGTGCGTCATACAAACTACCCCAACGAGCATTAGCAGCATTTAATGCGTATCTAGCATTATCTACTGGAACAACTAGTTGTGGACCCGCTATAGATGAAATTTCAGCATCAACTTTATCTGTTTCAATGCTGAAGTCATCTTTTTCTTCAACAATATAAGAAATAGATTTTAGGAACTTTGTATATTCTTTTTTATTTAATTCTTTACCAGCGTTTTGCTTGTGCCAATCATTAATTTTATTTTGAATATTTTCTCTTTTTTCAATTAAATTTTTATTAATCGGAGCAAGCTCATGCACAGTCTTTTCAAAATTATTCCAAAATTCCTCTATTTTGATACCTGTTCCGGGTATGGCTTCATTATTTATAAAATCAAACAGCTTTGAACTTATTTTAAGCCCATTTTTATCTATTAAACTCATGGTGAACCGATCTTTACATTATATTATAATATATTAATAGTAGTAATAGTAACCCATATGAAAAATTATTTAGATTTTGAAAAAGAAATCAAAGCCCTTGAACAAGAAGTCGATAATTTAAAAAGTCCTTTCGGATCAGAGGGTATTTCTGAAGTTGACACTCAAAAAATCAAAAATACTCAAAATGAAATTAATGAAAAACTAAAACAAACATACGCTTCATTAAATAGTTGGCAAAAGACTCAGGTAGCAAGACACGAAGATAGACCAAAGGCAAATTTTTATATAAAAAAAATATTTTCTCAATTTACATTATTGTCTGGAGATCGTTATTTTGGAGATGATAAATCTGTTATTGCAGGTTTTGGACTAATTGATAACAAATCAGTTTTAATTATCGGTCAAGAAAAAGGTGAAGATCTAAATAGCAGAATTGAAAGAAATTTTGGAATGATGAGACCTGAAGGTTATAGAAAATGTATTAGGTTAATGAAATTAGCTGACAGATTTCAAATTCCTGTTGTTAGTTTTATCGATACACCAGGAGCATATCCCGGATTGGGCGCTGAACAAAGAGGCCAAGCATCTGCGATTGCTAATTCAATTGAGTGCGGTATGTCACTTACAGTACCAAACATTTCAATTATCATTGGTGAGGGAGGTTCGGGAGGTGCTATTGCATTAGCCTCATCCAACAAAGTTATCATGTTAGAGAATTCTATTTATTCTGTAATATCGCCCGAAGGGTGTGCATCAATATTATGGCGCGATCCAAGTAAATCATTACAAGCTGCTGAAGCAATGAAATTAACTGCAAAAGATTTATTAAAATTAGGTGTAATAGATGAAATAATATCAGAACCTTTAGGTGGTGCACATAGAGATCCAGAAAGTATCGCTGCTGATATTAAACATTCAATAATTAAAAACCTTAAAAGTTTTGAAAATTATAGCAAAGAAGAAATTTATGACCATAGAAAAGCAAAATTTCTCCAGATAGGAAGGAATCAAGGATTTAGTAAATCTACTAATCTTGAGGGTAGTGGATTAAGTTATAAAGACACAAACTTACAAAAATTTTCATCACATATTGTTAAAAATAAACTTATTTACGCTGGTTTTGGTTTATTAGCGATATCGGGCCTTATTGCTCTTTTATTTTGACTATTGTTGCATAAAAACAATTTAATTAATTAATATTTTCTCCTATTGACTTTTGTTCGCCAAATCTATTTAAGAACAATAACTAATTAATAATTAGTTAAAGTTAATAAAAATAAGGAAAAATAAATAATATGAGTACACTAAAAGGTAAAGTAAAGTGGTTCAATGGCACTAAAGGATATGGTTTCATTGAAAGAGAAGACAAAGAGAAAGACGTGTTCGTCCATTCTTCTG
This sequence comes from Candidatus Pelagibacter sp., assembly GCA_028404615.1. The sequence continues at coordinate 246,406 of JAOOBT010000002.1, read as the reverse complement.
CGGTAAGAGAAGCTGGTTTAAAGTATTTAAACGAGGGTGATGAGTTAACGTTTGAAGTGGAGAGCACAGAAAAAGGTCCTTCAGCAGTAAAACTGCAGAAAACATCTTAATCTAAATTTCCAAAATCACTGATTATCGGGACATTAACTTTAGTCTATTGCTATTTTTATTGTCCCGCTAATTTCATCTTGAAATAGTCACAATTATTTTTTAAGTATTAGTTATGATTACGAAAAAGAGAATCATTTCAATAATAGGATCACATTCGCACAGAATGCACGCTAGGCTATTGCTTAGCTTATAATCAAAAACATATAAATTAATTAAAAATTAATATAAAAACAAAAGGGATGCAGCAGTAGCTCAGTTGGTTAGAGCACTAGTTTGTGGAACTAGGGGTCGGTGGTTCGAATCCACCCTGCTGTACCAAAAAATGAAAAAAGAAAAAAATAACAAACCTTCGAAAGAATTACCATTAGGGTTTGTAGATAGACAAGAAAAAGAATTATTAATCCGTGATTTTGTAATTTCTAACATCAAAGAAATTATGATTAAGTATGGTTTCCAATATCTCGAAACACCAAGTTTCGAATATACAGAAAGCATTGGTAAATTTTTACCTGACGCAGAGAGACCAGACCAAGGAGTGTTTTCTTTTAAGGATGAAAATAATTGGCTGTCTTTAAGATATGACCTTACAGCGCCTCTAGCTAGATATGTTGCAAAAAATTATTTAGAAATTCCAAAACCATTTAAAAGATATCAATTAGGCACTGTTTGGAGAAATGAAAAACCTGGACCTGGAAGATTTAGAGAATTTTTGCAATTCGATGCTGATTTTGTAGGAACAAAAAGTTTACAAGCAGATGCTGAGTTATGTGTAATGATTTCAGAAATTCTTGAAAAGTGTGGTTTAAAAAAAACGGATTATATTATTAAGATCTCCTCTAGAAAAATAACTGAAGAGTTATTTAAAAAATTAAATATTAACGATAACAATCAAAGACTTACTACTTTAAGAGCTCTAGATAAAATCGATAGGCTTGGTTGGGATGGAGTTAAAGAATTATTGGGCGCAGGGAGAAAAGACAAATCCGGAGATTTCACAAAAGGAGCGAACCTTAAATCTCAAGATATCCAAACAATTGAGGAAACACTCAAGAAAAAGTCTCCTGAGTCAGAGGATTTAATTGAGATATTAAAAATTTTTAAAGATTATAACTTTAGCAACTTTGAATTTGACCCATCAATTATTAGAGGGCTGGAATATTATACCGGTGCAACTTTTGAGGTAAATTTAAAGTTTGATGTAACAAATAATAAAGGGCAGGTAATCCAATTTGGTTCAATAGGTGGCGGGGGAAGATATGATAATTTAGTAAACAACTTTGGCAATTATGATGCGCCTGCTACAGGGATATCAATTGGATTAGATCGTTTGGTTTACGCATTGATGCAGAAAAAAGAATTTAAAATAAAACAATCAAAACCTGTCGTCATTTGTGTTTTTGATAAAAAAGCAATGAAAGAATATATTTCTCTACAAATGATTTTAAGAAAAGCTGGTGTAAGCGTAGAAATTTACCCTGGTGAAAGCAAATTAAAAAAACAAATGGAGTATGCAAATAAAATCAAATCACCAGCTGTAATTTTATATGGTGAAAATGAAATTAAATCAGGCAAACCAACATTAAGAAATTTAGGCTCTGGCAAAGAAAAAACAATTGAAGTTAAAGAATTAGTAAATGAAATTAAAAAAATTATCTGAAAATATAATTAAGACTTTTAAGAGCAACGGGTTTGTTTTGTCAGAACCTGATGTTCTTTTAGACTCAAATTATATTATTGAGAGGTCTGGAGAAAAATTTAGAAGTTCAATGCTTACTTTTGATAGAGAAGATGGAAAAACGATGTGTTTAAGACCAGATTTAACAGTTGCTTCATGTATAAATTTCTTACAAAAAAAATCTTCTTCAAAAATTTACTACTCTGGTCAAGCGTATAGAAGGTCAAGCGGGAAAGGCACAAACTTTATTCATGATCAATTAGGAATTGAGATTTTAGGTTCCAAAAATCAAATCCAAGATGATTTTAAAGTTTTAAGTACAATTTTAAACTCGGCAAAAAAAATAAAAAGAAAAAAAATTCAAATTAAAGTTGGGGACATTAGTTTATTTAAAAATTTAATAAATGCCTTGGATATGCCTGAAAGATGGAAGTTAAGATTAGTAAGACATTATTGGAAACCAAGTTATTTCGAGGAACTCTTGAAAAGATTGGAACAGAATTCAGATATTGATGCTGTCACTTTTGATTCAGACAAGAAAAGATTTTATGAAATGAAAAAAAAAAATCAAGACAAGATAATCGCAGGAAGATCAATATCTGAAATTTTGAAAAGATTTGATAAAAAAATTAAGGACCCAAGATCTTTTACTGATGGAAAAAAAGTTGTTAAAATTATCACGTCATTTTTAAAAATTAACTGTAAGCTTTCAGAACTTGAAGAAAGATTATTAGATTTCACAAAAAAAAATAATCTTAGGAAAAATATATTTAGAGATTTTAAATCTATTCTTAATCTCAAAAAACTTAATCAAGATATTAATTTTATTGCAAATTTTGGTAGAGACGTAGAATATTATACTGGAATAGTTTTCGAAGTGCTTTCAGGAAAAAAGGAAATCGCTAGGGGCGGTCGTTATGATGATTTACTAAAGAGCTTAGGTGCTAAAAAAAATATCCCTGCTGTAGGGGCTGCAATAAACTTGAAAAATATATGAAAAGCATAATTACTATAGGACTACCAAGCAAAGGACGGTTAAAAGATAAAGCAATATCATTTTTTAATAAAAGAGGGCTCAAGATTTTACAAAATGAGAAAGAAAGAAATTATTTTGGGACTATCGAAAATAAACCTGATATCAAGATTATTTTTCTTCATGCTAAAGAAATTATTCAGAGATTAGGAGATGGAACTTTAGACATGGGTGTATCAGGGTTAGATCTCTTAAAAGAATCTGGTAAAAATTTACAGGGTAAAATAAATATTCAAAGAAAACTTGATTTTGGTAATGCTAATTTAGTTATTGCTGTTCCAGATGACTGGATAGATGTCCAGACCATTGCTGATCTTGAAGAGGTATCCTTTGATATTAGATCTAAAAGAAATGCTAGGCTGAGAGTCGCAACAAAATATCCAAATTTGACTAATGATTTTTTGGTATCTAGAGGTGTAACTCAATATAAATTGATACCTAGTCTTGGTGCTACTGAAACGTACCCATTCATAGGTTCTTCAGAAATTATTACAGATATAACTTCTACGGGTAAAACTTTAGCAGATAATAATTTAAGAGTCCTCAAAGATGGATTAATACTTAGCTCAAATGCATGTTTATTTATTGCAAAAAAAAAGGCTGCAAAATTACAGCCTTTTTTAAAATCATTTGGGTAGGTGAAATTACATTCCCATTCCGCCCATACCACCCATACCACCCATGCCACCACCCATTGGAGGCATTGCAGGACTAGCATCTTTTTCCTCAGGTTTATCCGCGATCATTGCTTCAGTTGTTATTAATAGTCCAGCTATGGAAGCAGCATCCTGTAATGCTGATCTTACAACTTTAGTCGGATCAATTATTCCTTTAGCAAACATATCTACATACTCTTCGTTCTGAGCATCATAACCTTGTGAAGATTTTTTACCTTCTAAAAGTTTTCCTACTACTACAGAACCATCTACGCCTGCGTTAGCAGTAATTTGCCTAATCGGAGCTTGAAGAGCTTTTTTAACTATCTCGACACCTGCTTTTTGATCGTCACCTTTTACCTTTACGCTATCTAAATCTTGTGCAGCATAAAGTAATGCGCAACCACCACCGATAACAACACCTTCTTCTACTGCAGCTCTAGTAGCGTTAAGAGCATCTTCCACTCTATCTTTTCTTTCTTTAACCTCAACTTCTGTAGCACCGCCAACTTTAATCACAGCAACTCCACCAGCAAGCTTAGCAAGTCTCTCTTGAAGTTTTTCTTTATCATAGTCAGATGTAGTCTCGTTTATTTCAGATCTAATTTGGTTACACCTTGCTTCGATATCAGATTTTTTACCTTCACCAGCTACTATCGTACTGTTTTCTTTATCTATTTTTACTTTTTTACAAGAACCAAGATCTCCAATTTTTACGTTCTCTAATTTGATACCTAAGTCCTCTGAAATCACTTGTCCCCCAGTAAGGATAGCGATATCTTCTAGCATTGCTTTTCTTCTATCACCAAATCCTGGTGCTTTAACTGCAACTACTTTAAGACCACCTCTCAATTTATTGACAACTAAAGTTGCTAAAGCTTCTCCCTCGACATCTTCAGAAATAATCATTAAAGGTCTATTCGCTTGTACAACAGACTCTAAAAGAGGTACCATTGGTTGTAGATTTGTTAATTTTTTTTCAACTAAAAGCACAAGAGGGTTCTCTAATTCAGTTGTCATCTTCTCAGTATTTGTTACAAAATAAGGAGATAAGTATCCTCTATCAAATTGCATACCCTCAACTACATCTAATTCAGTTTCAACACCTTTTGCTTCCTCTACTGTTATGACTCCTTCGTTACCAACTTTTTGCATAGCTTTTGAAATCATATCACCAATAGATTTTTCACCGTTTGCTGAAATAGTTCCAACTTGAGCGACCTCTTCATTGGCTTTCACTTTTTTAGAAGATGTTTTTAGTTTACTTATTACATTTTCTACAGCTTTATCTATACCTCTTTTAATATCCATTGGATTCATGCCAGCTGTAACGTACTTTAACCCTTCATTAACTATTGCTTGAGTAAGTATAGTTGCAGTTGTTGTTCCGTCTCCGGCATTATCATTTGTTTTGCTGGCAACCTCTTTAACCATTTGAGCACCCATATTCTCAAATTTATCTTCAAGTTCTATTTCTTTTGCTACCGACACACCATCTTTCGTTGTTCGTGGAGCTCCATAAGATTTATCCATTACAACGTTTCTCCCTTTAGGTCCTAACGTAACTTTCACAGCGTTGGCTAAAGTATTAACTCCAGTAAGCATTTTTGATCTAGCCTCTGTGTCAAATTTAATTATTTTTGCCATTATTTTCTCCTCTTAGTATTATTTTTTAGTTTTTGAAATTCCCATTATGTCAGACTCTTTCATAATGCTGTATTCTTTACCGTCAATTTTCACTTCAGTTCCAGACCACTTTCCAAAAAGAACTATATCTCCAACTTTAACATCCATCGGAGCAACTTTGCCATCCTCATTTTTTGTACCAGGTCCCACAGCAACTACTTCACCTTCTTGAGGCTTTTCTTTTGCTGTATCTGGAATAATAATACCACCGGCAGTTTTTTCCTCACTGTCCAGCACTTTAATAAGCACGCGATCGTGCAGGGGTCTAAATTTCATATATATTTTCTCCTATAAATTCTAATGTAGTGCTGATATGGTATGTTTTAACTATATTTCAAGAGTAAAAATCATTAAAAAAACCAATAAATACTATATTTTGTGTAGATTAAGGAGAGAATTAATATTTTGAGAGAATTAAAACACCTATCAGAGATATTTGAGAACTATGACACCTTTGTAATAGATTTATGGGGAGTAATGCATAATGGAGTTGTTCTCAATTCAAAAGCAATAGATGCAATAAATCAATTAAAAAATAACGCTAAAAAAATAGTCTTTTTATCAAATGCTCCAAGACCAAGTTTTCAAGTTGTAAATTTTTTATTAAAAATGAAAATGGATAAGAAATTCCTCACCAATGTAATAACATCTGGAGAAGCAGCAATGCACGCAATTAATAATAAACAATTTGGAAAGACATTTTTTCACTTAGGTCCACCCAGAGATACAGATGTTTTCGAAAAAGTAAAAGAAAACAAAACTGAACTTGAAAAATGTGATTTTATTTTATGTACTGGTTTATTCGATGAACATGAAGATGACTTAGAATTTTATAAAGTATTTTTAAAAAAACATATCACTAAAAAATTAGTATGTACAAATCCAGATTTAACCGTTCACAGAGGAAATGTAGAAGAATTATGCGCAGGTTCTATCGCAAAAGAATTTGAAAAACTTGGCGGCGAAGTAATTTATTTTGGGAAACCATACAATGAAATATATAAAATGTGCTTTAATTCAAATGAAAAAGTTTTAGCTATAGGAGATAATTTAAGAACTGATATTAGAGGAGCAAATAATTTGAGTATAGATTGTTTGTTTATTACAGATGGAGTTCATAGAGATGAATATAAAAATGTTTCTGAATTAGATACTCTTTTAAAAAAATATAATGTGAAAGCAAATTTTTTTCAGAATGAATTAAAATGGTAGTATGAAAATTTATAATAATGTTAAATTAAATCGTAATCACTTAAATAGTGTTATTGCAATTGGTAATTTTGATGGTTTACATTTGGGACATCAAAAGGTTCTCAACGAAGCAAAACAAAAAGCAAAAAAGAAAAGATTGCCTTTTGGCGTTATAACTTTTGAGCCAGTTCCAGTAATGTTTTTTGATAAAAAAATAAAGAATCACAGAATTAATTCTCTCGAGCAAAAAAAATTAATGCTTAAGATTTTTAAGCTCGATTTCTTAATTATAATCAAATTTAATAAAGAATTTTCATCTTTATCTGCTGAAAAGTTTATTGAAAAAATAATTTATAAAAAAACAAAGTGTAAATATTTATATGTGAGTAAAAACTTTAGGTTTGGTTTTAAAAGACGAGGTAACATTCAAACACTAAAAAAATTTGAGAAACTATACGGTTATAAAAATATAATTACAAAACCATTTAAAAAAAATAATAGAATTATTTCATCTACGATTGTTAGGAAAAAAATTAGAAAAGGAAAAATTAATGAAGTAAACAAATTTTTAAATCGAAATTGGAGTATTGAAGGAAAAGTTATTACAGGAAGAAAAAGAGGAAGAAAGATCGGCTTTCCTACATGTAACCTTAAACTTCATAGTTATGTAATTCCTCGTTTAGGAGTTTACTCAGTGAGAGTTAAATCAAAATATTTTATCAAAAATGGCATATCAAATGTTGGTTATAGGCCAACATTTAATGGACAAAATTTATTATTAGAGACAAATATCTTTGGAATTAATAGAAATTTATATAATAAAGTAATAACTGTTTATTTTAAAAAATTTATAAGACCAGAGAAAAAATTTAAAGACTTTAAATTTTTAAAAAAACAAATAAAACTTGATATACAGCAAGCAAAAAAATAATGTCTAAAGACACTCTTCAACTTCCAAAAACAGCTTTCTCGATGAAAGCTAGCTTACCAATCAAAGAACCTGAAATTTTAAAGAGATGGGAAAAAAGCAAAATTTTTGACAAGCTGAGAAAAGATTCAAAAGGTAGAGAAAAATTTATACTACATGATGGCCCTCCTTATGCCAATGGGCACATACATATGGGAACAGCTTTAAACAAAATATTAAAAGATATTATTACTCGTTTCCATCAAATGAACGGCAAAGACTCAGTTTACGTTCCAGGTTGGGACTGTCATGGATTACCAATTGAGTGGAAAATAGAGGAACAATATAAAAAAAAGAAAAAAAATAAAGATGAAGTTCCAATAAAGGACTTTAGACAAGAATGTAGAGAGTTTGCAAAGAGCTGGATTGAAGTTCACATTAAGGAGTTCAAACGATTAGGCGTAATAGGTGATTTTGACAACTACTATTCTACAATGAGCTATGAAGCTGAAGCTCAAATTGTAAGAGAACTGGGAAAATTTCTTTTAGACGGCAGTTTGTATCAGGGTTTCAAACCTGTGCTGTGGTCAACAGTTGAAAAAACTGCCTTAGCCGACGCAGAGGTTGAGTATTTGGATCACACATCTAATACTATTTACGTAGCTTTTAAGGTGGTCAAAACTAAAAAAGATTTTTTAAAAAATACAAATGTTATAATTTGGACAACAACTCCTTGGACTATACCAGCTAATCGAGCATTAGCCTTCAATAGTAATATAGAATATTCAATTTTGGAAATAAATGATCTTGAACATTTTAAAGAAAAAAAAATCGTAGTAGCAAAAAATTTAATTAAATCAATAACTGAGGAGTGTGAAATAAAAAATTTTAAAGAAATTAAGACTTTTAAAGGATCAGAATTTGAGGGAACTGTTTGTAGCCACCCTTTTGTTAAAATGAATTTTAATTATGACGTGCCAATGTTAGATGCACAATTCGTTAATTTAGAACAAGGTACTGGGATCGTACATTGTGCACCAAGCCACGGTCCTGATGATTTTAATTTATGTTTAAAAAACAACATATCTTCTCGTTATACTGTCGATAACTCAGGCCTTTATACAAAAGAGATACCTTATTTTACTAATACACACATATTCAAAGCAGATCCATTAGTTATAGAAAAATTGAAAGAGCAAAATAAACTCCTTAAGCACGATAAATTAAATCATAGCTATCCCCATTCATGGAGATCTAAAGCACCTTTGATTTATAGAGCAACACCTCAATGGTTTATATCTATGCAAAAAAATAAACTTAGAGATAAAGCAATTAAAGCAATAAATGAAACTGTTTTTTATCCAAACAAAGGAAAAGAACGCTTATTATCAATGGTTGAAGGTAGGCCAGACTGGTGTGTGTCGAGACAAAGAGTTTGGGGAGTACCATTACCAATTTTTATTAATAAAAAAACTAAAGAACCTCTGAAAGATCAAAAAGTAATTGATAGAATTGCTGATATATATGAAAAACAAGGATCTGATTGTTGGTTTACAGACGACCCTAAATCTTTTCTAGGAAAAGATTATAATCCCGAAGATTATGAAAAACTAAGTGATATTGTAGAAGTATGGTTTGATAGTGGATCTACACATAGTTTTGTTCTAGAAAAAAGAAAAGATTTAAAATGGCCTGCAGACATGTATCTAGAAGGATCTGATCAACACAGAGGTTGGTTTCACTCTTCTTTACTAGAGTCTTGCGGAACAAGAGGAAAAGCTCCCTTCGAAAGCATTTTATCACATGGATTTGTTGTTGATGGAAAAGGAATGAAAATGTCAAAATCCATGGGCAATGTAATTTTACCTGAGGATATTTTAAAAAATTATGGTGCAGATATTCTTAGAGCTTGGGTTGCAGCTTCAGATTATGCCGAAGATTTGAGAATAGATAAAAGTATTTTAACTCAACATGCTGAGTCTTACAGAAAAATCAGAAATACCTTTAGATTTATGCTTGGTAATTTAAAAGATAATTTTGAAAAACAAAACTTTGAAAAAATCAAACTAAATGAATTCGATGAATTAGAGCAATTTATTTTGCATAAATTATTTTTAATAGATAAATCTGTTGATGAAAATTTAAAAAATTATAATTTTCATAAACTTTATAAGGAATTATTAAACTTTTGCACGCTTGATCTTTCTTCTTTTTATTTTGATATTAGAAAAGATGTTCTTTACTGCGATAGTATAAATTCAAAAAAAAGAAAAAATTGTGTAATTGTTTTAAACATAATTTTAGAAAGCTTATTAAAGTGGTTCGCTCCAATTTTAGTTTTTACTACAGAGGAAATTTATAGCTTACTAAACAAAAGTAATGGTGAAAGTATACATGAAAATCAATTTGTAAAAATTCCATCACATTGGGAAAATGATAAGCTAAATGAAAAATGGACAGATCTATTTAAAATTAAACAAGAAGCAAATATTGCAATTGAAGAGAAAAGAGCTAACAAAGAAATTGGGTCAAGTTTAGAGGCAGAAATTAAACTTACATTGAAGAAGGAGAAATTTGAACTTCTCGATAAGTTGGATTTAGCTGATTATTTTATAGTTTCAAAAGCAGAGAAAAAATTATCAAATAGTGATGAAATCAAGATTGAAGTGAAAAAAGCCCAAGGGAAAAAATGTGAAAGATGTTGGAAAATTTTAGAAAAAAAATGCCAAAGAGAAAGTTGTCCAGTTAAATAGAAAGACAATATTTTGATTGATCTTAAAGAAATTAAAAACAAAATCGCTACAAAAAATAATCTTTATTGTTTGATAGTTATTTTAATAATTTTTTTTTTAGATAGATATACAAAGTTACTTATTTTAGACAATTTTAGTGAGAATACATATTATTTAAATGATTTTATCAATTTAGATTTAATTTGGAATATTGGCATTGGTTTTGGTTTTTTAAGCACAGACTCTTTCTTAATATATAACTTAATTACTCTATTAATTGGACTTGTAATATTGATATTGTTTTATTTTTTAGTTTTATCAGAAAAAATAGATAAATTGATTTACTCAGTTATAATTGGAGGTGCATTAGGAAATTTTTATGATAGGCTGGTCTATAATGCTGTACCAGATTTTATTGACTTGCATTATGATAACTTTCACTGGTTTACTTTTAATGTTGCAGATATATTTATAACTATAGGGATATTAATTTTTATTTTGAGAAGCATCTTTGTGAAAAATTAAATATGAAAAATATAAATATTTTACTTACAACTTTTTTTCTTTTAGCTTCTTGTACAAGTTTGAACGACGCAAGTAAAGTTTTAAGAAATGAAAAAATCAAATCAACCGATGAATTTCTTGTGGAGAGAAGAGACCCACTTGTTTTTCCACCAGATTTTGAAAAAATACCTGTACCTGGAATAAAAGAAAAAAAACAAACAAGTGAAGAAGAAAAAATAAAAAAAATGCTCAAAGCTAATGATCAAAGAAATGAGTCTAGTAGTGATTCCTCATCAATTGAAGACTCGATATTAGAAAAAATTCGCAAGTGAATAATAAAAATCTAACTTTAAAAAACAATATACACTTTAACAAAAAGATAAGATTATCTAATCAATTAAATAAAAAATTTGATAAAATATATAACGACTTAAAAATTGAAATTAAGAACAAAAATAAGACCCTAAATGTTTTAGATGATAAATTTAAATTTAATTTAAAATTAAAAGATCTAAATAAATATAAAAAGTTTAAGACCATCGTTATCATTGGTATGGGTGGATCCATATTAGGGGCAAATGCGATTTATAATTTTTTTAGCTCTACAATAAAAAAAAAGGTTTATTTTTTTGATGATCTAGATGAAAATAAATTAATCTCACTTAAAAAAAAAGAACATTTACCAAAAATTCTTTTTATAGTTATATCTAAATCAGGGAATACCATAGAGACATTGTCTAATACATTTGCATTAAATATAATTAAGAAAAACTCTAAAAATATTATTTTGATTTCAGAGAAAAAAAATAATGTATTATTTTCTTTGTCAAAAAAACTTAATTTGTTTTACGTAGAGCATAACCCGCATATAGGTGGAAGGTACTCAGTTCTCTCAGAAGTTGGAATTATTCCTGCTTATTTAATGGGGGTAAATATAAATAGATTGAGGTCAAAAATTTCAGAGTGTGTTAATAAAAAAAATAAAAACTTTTTAAAAAAAAGCTCAATTAATCTTGTGCAAATCCTGAAATCCAAAAAGTTTAATAGTTTAATTTTATTAAATTATGCTCCCAATCTAAAAAAATTATTATACTGGTGTCAGCAATTGATAGCCGAAAGTCTTGGAAAACAAGGCAAAGGTCTCTTGCCAGTAATATCAAATGCTCCAAAAGATCATCATAGTTTGTTACAACTTTATTTAGATGGACCTAAAGATAAATTATTTTATATTTTCAGTTTCGAAAAAAAATTTAAACAAAAAATAAATTTTAGTAAAAATTTTGAGGGATTAAATTATATTAAGAAGAAAAGTATAAGCACTATAAAAAATGCTCAAAAAAACGCTTTAATTAAGTCGTTATTACAAAATAAATCCTCATTTAGAGAGTTTAAAATTAAAAAGTCTAACGAAGAAACACTAGGACAATTATTTTCATACTTTATAATTGAGACTATAATTGTTGGCAAAATGTTGAATATCAATCCATATGACCAACCAGCTGTCGAAAAGGTTAAGCTTTATACTAAAAAATTTCTTAAATAAATTTTCCGAAAAATATTTTCGATCTACCGTACTGCTTAGTTTCAATAATTTGAAGTATATTTCCAAAATTTTCTTTTGATCTTTTTTCTCTATGAATTATTACAATATGATTTTCTTCAAAAATTTTTCTATTTTTAATCAACTCGAGATTAAGAAAATAATTTTCATCAGCAAATGGAGGATCAAAAAAAAAAATATTAAATTTTTCTTCCAATCTACTTAAAACATTTTCAATTTTATCAGTAAAAATCTTTGATTTTTGAAAGATAGATAATTTTTTTAGGTTTTCTTTTAAGATATTGGAAGCATTAATATCTTTCTCAATAAAGGTAACTCTTTTTGCATTTCTTGAAAGTGATTCTATTCCAAAAGATCCTACACCAGAATATAAATCTAAAATATTTGAATTTTGAATATCTGTTTTAATTAGATTGGAGTGATTTAAAATATTAAAAATACTCTCTTTTACCGAGTCTTTAAGGGGACGAGTATTCTTATTTTTTAAAAAATTTATAGATTTACCTTTTAAAGTACCGCTTATAATTCTCATTTTTATTAATTACCTTCCAACCTATATCACTGCGATAAAATCCATTTTTCCAATTCAATCTTTTAATATTTGAAATTATTTTTTTTCTTATTTTTAAAAAATTATTACCTATAGAAGTTACATTTAGAACTCTACCACCAGATGACATAATTTTATCATCAATATTTTTTGTTCCAGCATGATATATATAGTCACCTTTTGACAATTTGACTTTATTTAAATTTTTGATTTGTGAGTTTTTTTTATATTTACCAGGGTAACCCTTAGAACATAAAACAATTGTCATACTTTTTTTTTTAATCCATTTAATTTTAATACTTTGTAATTTATTCAAAACAGCCTTTTCAAAAATTTTTATTATATCGGTTTTTAATCGTGGCAATATCACCTGGCATTCAGGATCACCCATTCTTATGTTATATTCTATTAAGTAGGGTTCATTTTTTTTAATCATTAAACCAACATATAAAAAACCAGTGTAGGAATTTTTTTTCTTTTTGAGGGCATTTAAAGTCGGTTTGATAATTTTAGATATTATCTTTTTCTCCAAAGATTTTGTTACAATCGGAGCAGGAGAGTATGCACCCATACCACCAGTGTTTGGACCTTTGTCCTTTTCATAAACACGTTTATGATCTTGCGCGGTCCCAAAAAACTTAAAATTATTATTGTCAACAATAACAAAATAACTTGCTTCTTCACCCTCTAAAAATTCCTCCAAAATTAATTTTTTTGAGGACGCGAACTTTCCCATAAGTATTTCATTAGAATGTTTAATTACCTTTTTTTTTGTATTACAAATCGTAACGCCTTTACCAGCCGCTAAACCATCAGCTTTTACAACAACAGGAAGTTTACAATTTTTTAAAAAATCATTAATCTGTTTTTTCGTATTGCAAATTTTGAATTTAGCTGTTGGAATATTATTTTGAGCACAAATCATTTTCATAAAAGCCTTTGAGCCTTCAAGTTTTGCAGCATATTTATTAGGACCAAAAACCTTTACTTTATTTTTTTTCAAAAAATTGACTATTCCTTTTACTAAAGGTTCTTCAGGTCCTACTACAACTAAGTCAATGTTGTAAAATTTTATGAGTTTTAAAATTTTTTTAAAATTTAAAATATTCACGTCTACATTAGTAGCAATTTTAGATGTACCTGCATTTCCTGGAAAGCAAATGATATTATCAACTAGTCTTGAAAGAGATATCTTCTTACACAAAGCATGCTCTCTACCACCACTACCAATTAAACCAATATTCATGTCAGAATATATAATGTATAATTTAAAGATGAATAAAAAAAAAGCTAAACTTATTTTTAAACACAATTTTTTTGAGATAGTAGAAGAAGGAGATCATGTTTTATGCGCTGTATCGGGAAAAGAAATTAAATTACAAAATTTAAATTATTGGAATGTAGATTTACAAGAAGCCTATTTTTCACCTATTGAAGTGAGTAAAAGATTAAAAAAATTGAAAAAATAATATCCTATTTCCACCTATTATGCGTCCAAATCCATTGATATGGATTCTTTATTATCATCTTTTCGATCACTTTATTCAACTCTTCTGAAAGTTCTAACTTATTTTTAAAAGATGCAGGATTAATTCTTTTTTGAAACTCAATATTGAAACTATTATTCGTATTTCTTTCAATAAATACAGGAATAATATCCATGTCAAATTTAATCGATAGTTGTGCTGGTAAAGTAGTCGTAAGGGCAGGTTCTTTAAAAAAGTTAATTTTTTCTCCCTCACTAACTCTCTGATCAATCATTAGAGCTATGGAGTTATTGTTATTAATATACTCAATAGTTTTCTTGACGCCCTTAATTCCTTTTTTAATTTGATTTTTACAAATATATTTTTTTCTCAAATATTCCATAAAAGGATTCAAAAAAATATTATTTAAAGGTCTATAGATTGTAGCTAATGGAATATTCTTTTTTGTAATTTCCATTGACATTAATTCAAAATTCGCAAAATGACCGGAAATAAAGATAACTGGTTTTTTATCTATCTGTATTTTTTGCAAATCTGCATTATCCTCAATCGTTATAATATTATTGTTTTTTTTAAAATAGTCTAAAAAAATATATTCTATAAAAGTCATCCCATAATTTTTCCACATACTTTTTATAATTTTTTCTTTATCAGAATTAGCTTCTTCCTTTGAAAAAAATGCAAGATTTTTTAATATTATTTTTTTTGATTTAAAAAATGAACCGAGCGAAAGAAATAAAAATGCAAATATTTTTCTGCTTAAATTTAAGCCTAAAATACGTGCTATGAAAAAACAAACGTATACCAAAATTGATTGTAAAAAATAAATTATGTGCTTGATCATATTTGATTAATTCTACTTATTAACTTATCGATACCATCAATTTCTAAAGATACTTTTAAATAATTTATATTTTGTAAATTAAAATCTTTTACTTTAAAGTAATCTTTTTCGGTCATTATAATTTGATAATCTTTAATTTTGGCTTCTTCAATAATCCCATTTATTTCTTTTTCTGAAAATTTATAGTGATCTGGAAAAATAAGTTTTTTATCAATCTTTAAATTATTATCTTCTATTAATTGAAAGAAATTTTGTGGATTTCCAATACCGGCAACCGCAAGCAACTTACTACTTTTGAATTGTTCTAAATTAAGAGGCTTATAGTAAGAATAAAAAATCTCTAATCTATTATTAATTTTTAAAATCTTATTTTCGAAAATTTGGTCCTTTTTTCCATTAATAATTATAATATCGGCATCTTTTAAAGTTGATAAATTTTCTCTTAACGGACCTGATGGCAAAACTAGACCGTTACCAATCAATTGATTTTGATTGAAGCAAACTATATTTAAGCTTTTTTTTATTTTATAATCTTGAAGTCCGTCGTCTAAAATAACAATATCAAAATTAGATTTTTCAGCTTCCTTTAATGCCTCAATCCTATTTTTATTAGTTATTAAATTGAGTGAATGATTTTTAATCAAATTATATTCATCTGAATGGCTTTTGTAAAATTTTCTAATTATAGTTGGTTTTCTTTTTTTTTCTAAAAGTTTTTTAGTTAAAAGAATAGAAGTTGGAGTTTTTCCAGTTCCACCAATATAAATATTACCTATACAGATTATTGGAATGTTAAAAGTTTGAGCTGGTGTAAACTTTTTTTTTAAATAAATCAAAAAAATATAAAAAAAAGTAAAAGGAAGCAATACTAAGGACAGAAAGCCAATTTTATTATCCCAAAATTTAGGTTTATTTATTTCCATGTAATATAAAATCGTTAACTAGAGTCATTGTATCATTTAAAGTTTTTTGCTCTAAATTTTTAATTGAATTTGATATTTCTAAATTTTTTTCGTTACTTTTTGTTATATCTAAAGTTAAATTTTTAGCCAGCTCATGATGGTCTTCAACTTTTTGTGAAATATTATTTTTTGCAAATATCGCATAAATGTCATCGAAATTAAAGACATATGGCCCGTGATAAATTTTACAATTAAGTTTTGCTGCTTCAATAGGATTCTGACCTCCATTATTTTTAAATTTTTTTAAAATTGATTTTCCAATAAATACACTCTTTGAATGTTTAAAATAATTTTGCAAAGCTCCAAAATAATTTATTATAACAACCTCCACATCCTTAGATATAGCTTCATCTTTATTAAGTATTTGAGCATTAAGGTTTAATTTTTTAGCTAAACTGTAGATATTTTCTGATCTGTCTATATGTCTTGGAGCAATTATAGTAATAATATTTCTTAATTTTTTCTTTATTTCAAGATGAGTTTTTAGACAAAAAATATCCTCTTCTTGATGTATACTTGCAGCAAACCAAAATTTATTATTTTTACAAAAACTTTCATTGATGTCAGCGATTTTCTCTTTGTCAATTTGATTAATCAATTTAATATTTCCTTTAAAATAAATATTATTTAACTTTAATTTTTCCAAGTAATTCTTTGTTCTTAAGTTTGAACAAATAAATAAATCAAAATTTCTAAAAATTTTTTTTGCTTCATTAGGAAAAATCATCCATTTATTAAAAGATTTTGAGGTTAATCTTGCATTAATAAGAGCTAAAGGAATGTTTAATTTTTTCGCATTTAAAATTAAATTTGGCCAGATTTCAGAGTCCACTAAAAAAATATTATCGGGTTTCCATAAATGTAAAAATTTTTTAATTAAAAAAGGCACATCAAATGGGAAGTATCGATGTTCTACATTATTAAAATTTTCTATTTCTTTGGAGACAAGATTTCCTGAACTTAAAGTTGTTGTAGTTATTAAAAATTTTAAATTGTTTTTTTTAATGTTTAATTCACGAATTATCGGAATTATGCTTTTGTACTCACCTATGCTTGCAGCGTGAAACCAGATCAGTTTTGATTTACCTTTACTCTTTATATTAAAATGTGAAAATAAAATTTTTTCTTTAAATCTTTTGGGGTCTTCTTTTTTTTTAATTTTTCTTAAAAATAAAAACAAGAATAAAAATGGATACAAAATAGTAGTAATTATTTTGTAAACTATAATCATTTATTTTAATTGTTTTTGGTAAAGAGATTTATA
Source organism: Candidatus Pelagibacter sp. (assembly GCA_028404615.1). The sequence goes on along the minus strand of JAOOBT010000002.1, from coordinate 229,243 downwards.
TTCTTCACAATTTTTAATTAATAATTCATGATTACCAGAATTAATTATTTTTCCCTCCTTTAAAACAAAAATCTTGTTCGCGTTATGAATGGTAGAAAGTCTGTGAGCGATTACTAAAGTTGTTTTATTTTTTGTTAAATTATTAATTGCATTTTGCACTATTTCCTCTGAGTCTGCATCCAAAGATGAAGTTGCTTCATCCAACAGTATTATTGGTGACTCTTTTAGAATAGCTCTTGCTATTGATATTCTTTGTTTCTGTCCACCTGAAAGTCTTACTCCGTTTTCTCCAATCATTGTGTCATAACTTTTGGGTAATTTCTTGATAAATTCATCAGCAGCCGCAAATTCACAGGCTCTCATTATTTCTTTGTCAGAGGCATCAGGTTTCGCATAAGCAATGTTATTTCTTACCGTGTCATCAAATAAAATAACATCCTGACTTACTAAAGATAAATTTTTTCTTAATGAGCCGAGAGAAACGTCTTTTATATTCTGATTGTCTATTTCAATAGAACCATTTTGAGGATCATAAAATCTAGGAAGTAGATTTATTATTGTACTTTTACCAGCCCCACTATGACCTACAAATGCAGTCATTGTATTACCTTTAATTTCAAAAGTAACATTTTTAATTGCTTTTTCATCGGTTAACTCGTACTTAAATTCAACATTATTAAACTTGATATCAGAGTTTCTTAAAATTAATTTAGGTGCATTAACCACTTCTTTTATTTGAACTTCTTTATCAATTATAACACTAATTCTCTTAAAAGCCGCCGCTCCTTGGTACGCAGCCATATTTATTGTTGCTAGTGATCTTATTGGTTGATACGCAAGCATCATTGCAGCCAAAAAAGAAAAAAAATTATTAATTCCTATTTCTCCAGACGAAATTAATTTACCAGAAAAAACTATAAAACCAGCTATCATGAAGCCAGTTAATGCTTCCATAATAGGTGTTGCTCTTATAATTATACTTCCAATTTTTATATTTTTTTCTACTAAGTCATCTATAAATTTATTAGCATTTTTATTTTCTTCTTCTTCTTTTTGATAAATTCTTATCATTTTTGAACCTTTTAATATTTCAGTTAAAAATGATGTTAAATTTCCAGATGACTCGCCTGCCTTCGAGGTTGCTTTCCCAATTCTTTTCCCTAAAGATTTTGCAAGACCTCCAGCTAATGGCATCATTAAAAGAGCAAATAAGGCTAATTTCCAATTTTGATAAAACATTACTGAGACAAGAGCTATAACTGTAAAACTGTCTTTCATTAAATTCAATATACCTGTGCTTACAAGATTTTGCACATGATGACTGTCAAACATAATATTTGAAATATATTTACCGGAGTGTCTATTATCCAAAGTTTGAATATCTGAAGTTAAAATATTATTTGCAATTTTTTTTTGAAGAGCTCCTGCAACTTCTTCTCCAACTGTAATAATATTTACTCTTGCAAGGTACAGTGATAGCCCTTTACTAGAAAAAGCAATCACAATTAAAATAGGTATTGACCATGCAAATACTTTATCTTGTTCAATAAATATTTTTTTTACTGCAGGATCTAATAACCAAGCAATACCAGATGTACTTGCTGCGACAACTAGTGAAAGCACTAAAGCTATAAGAATTCTTTTAAGATGCTTTTTTACGTATTCTCTATATAATCTTTTTAATATAATTTTTAATTCGTCTAATTTCATTTTATAAATTTAATGCACAAATACTTACAAACAATATTAGTCCAGTGTAGTTATTCAATTTAAATAATTTCAAATAGTTTTTAGATTTCCCTTTTTTAAGGTGAATTAATTGGTAAGCTAGACTCAAAATAAATAATAATTGAAAAAAAGTAAAAATATTTTGTCCATAAAACTCTCTAAATAATAAAATATTCAAAATAATAAAAACTAAATATGAAAGAGAAACAAACATATTTATACTATTTTTAAATTTAATTGAGGTGGATTTTAATCCAATTATTTCATCATCTGACATATCTTGAGCTCCATAAATGGTGTCATAACCCAATGTCCAAAATATGGCTGATATGTAAAGGATTATTATTTCACTAGTTAAATTATTGTTGATCGCTGTCCACGCCATTATAATTCCCCAATTAAACGTAATACCTAAAAATAGTTGAGGCCAGTAAGTTATTCTTTTCATAAAAGGATAAGAAAACGCTAGTAACATTGAAGTCATACCCAAAAAAATTGTAAACAAATTAAATTGAAGTAAAATTAAAAATGCTATCAAGCAAAGAATTAAAACATATATAAGTGAATGATAAACTGTAATTTTCCCTGCAGCAATAGGTCGGGCTTTTGTTCTTTTTACCTTTTTATCAAAATCTTTATCTACAATATCATTAAAAATACATCCAGCACTTCTCATTAGTACAGAACCTAAAAAAAATAATAATAAATAATACAAAAATAAATTTAAGTTTGTGTTATTAAAGTAGGCGTAAGCCAACCCCCAAGAGCAAGGCCAAAATAAAAGCATAAACCCTATTGGTTTGTTTAGACGTGTAAGATCTATGAATATTTTTAAATGTTGCATGAAATATTCCTTGTAAATATCAAACACTATCTTCATAATCAATTTGATTCGATGGATATAGATTACACAGTTGCAGCTTTAATGTTCCCCGCAATTCCGCTAATGATGACCATGTATAGTAATAGATTTCATACATTAAGTGCACTAATACGAAAAATCCACGATCAGTATACTTTTGAAAAAAAAATTCCTCCTGAATGGGAAAATCAACTTCACGTTCTTAATAAAAGAACAAACTATCTAAAATATGTGATGGGATTTTCAGCTTTTGGTTTTTTATTTAATATGCTCACAGTTTTGCTTTTATATTTAGATTTAGTTTTTTATGCGAGATTGAGCTTTGCTTTTTGTTGTATTTGTATGATTTTCTCTATTTTTTTATTTTTACAAGAAGTAAGACTTTCTAATGAAGCTTTAAAATTCCACTTGAGTGACATGGACTCTATGAAAAAAGATTATTAAATTATTTTTCTAAAAGACTCTTTTTATATAATGAAATTCCTTGTTTTATCTTATGATCATAAGACTCTTTAAAAGTATCTAATTGCCAACCTTTCATTCTTGAGGTTAACTCGTCTAGATTTTTTATTTTCCATTCAAAGGTTGCCTTCTCATCTTTCCAAAGCTTTTTTTCTGCATTTGTTCTAGCACATCCGTAACAGTATCCTGTAACTGGATCAGTTTTACAAATACTAATACATGGTGATATTATTTTTTCTTTGCTCATTAAGGAATTAATATAGCTGGTCCAGTTAGTTTCCTTGCCTCTAAGTCTTCGTGTGCCTGCTTTGCATCTATTAAACTATATTCTTTAGATATTTTAATTTTAATTTTACCGAATTTTACTTTTTCAAATACTGCATCCGCACCAGCCTGAAGCTCTTTTCTGTTTGTGAAATATTGACCAATTGATGGTCGTGTTAAATAAAGACCTTTTGGTTGAATATCTTTTGGAACATTAACAGGATCAAGAGGTCCAGATGCATTTCCAAAGCTAACCATCATCCCTCTTGTTTTGAGGCAAGCTAGTGAGCCGTGAAAAGTATTTTTTCCAACTCCATCAAATACAGCTGGCACCCCTTCATTATTTGTAATCTCCATAACTTTTTTAGAAAAATCATCTTTTGTATAATTAATTACATGAGCATAGCCATTTTCTTGAGCAACTTTAATTTTTTCATCAGATCCAACAGTTCCTATAACTTTCGCTCCAATACTATTAGCCCACTGAGCAAATATTTGCCCTACTCCTCCAGCTGCAGCATGAAAAAGAACAGTTTCTCCTGCTTTAAGTTTATAGGTTTTACAAATTAGGTAATTTGTTGTTAAGCCTTTCGTCATTAAGGTTGCCGCTTGTTTATGAGATATACCTTCAGGAATTTTTACTGCGATTTTTGAAGGAATAATTCTCTGTTGTGAATAAGCACCTAATGGCACAGAGGCATACGCAATATTATCACCTATATTAAATTCTTTAACGTCTGTTCCCACTTCTTCTACTTTTCCTGCCGCTTCTAAACCGATCCCGCTTGGTAATTTGAGAGGATATAATCCTGATCTATGATATGTATCAATATAATTTAAACCAATAGCATAATTTGTAACTTTAATTTCATTAGGACCGGGAGTGCTAATCTTAATATCTTGAAGTTCTAAAACTTCAGGGCCACCATTTTTTTTAATAATTATCGATTTGGGCATTTAATAAAGAATAAGTACTTGAACTTTTAATATTTAGCAAATGTTCCGTTGTTATAATCTTTAATAGCTTCAAGTATTTCAGCCTTAGTATTCATTACAAAAGGACCTCCCCTTGCGATGGGTTCTCCTATAGGTTTACCTGCAATAAACAAGAACTCAGATTTTTTTTGAGCTTTTACAAAAAGTTTAGAACCTCTTTCAAGTAAAATTAAGTTTGAGTCAAAAGTTTTACCATGATTCTCGTTGCCTATTTTTAGCTCACCTTTTAGCAGATATATAAAAGAATTATGAGTTTCAGGAACATCACAACTAAACTCCTTCGCTTCGTTTAAAACCACATGGAAATATATCGGTTCAACATTATGGTTTTTTTCAGGTCCCTCTGCCTTTTCGTATTTACCTGCAATTACTTTTACCGTTTTTTCGTTATCTTTATGAGTTCCAAGTTCATCTCCTTTAATATAGAGATACTCTGGTTTATTTTTTTTCATTTTAGCTGGCATGTTAATCCAAAGTTGAAAGCCTAAAAGTCTTCCTTCTTTCATAGCTGGCATTTCAGAATGTATAATTCCTCTTCCAGTTTTCATCCATTGGACATCCCCGGATGACATGATTCCTTTTGCCCCAGTACTATCCTGGTGTTCAAATTCTCCATTTAACATATAAGTAACTGTTTCTATTCCTCTGTGAGGATGAGGTGGGAATCCAGCGATATAATCATCCTTATTTTCAGACCCAAATTCATCAAGCATTAAAAAGGGATCAATATAATCTGCTTCTGGAGTTCCTATACTTCTTTTTAATTTAACGCCTGCACCATCAGAGGCGTTTAAAGCCTTAATAATTTTTTTAACTTTAATTTGAGACATACAAATATATATAAAGGAAGTTTAAACTATATCAAGTAGCTGCTTTAAGTTGTTGATTTCATTTTTTGGTTGATAATCAAGGATATCAAATTCAGATTTACTTCTATTAACCCAAATAGAATTATAACCAAAATTCCCTCCTCCTGAAACATCCCATGTGTTAGCACTTAAAAAAGTAACTTCACTAGCTTTAATATTGTATTTTTTAATAGGTAACTCATAAACCTTTGAGTCAGGTTTATAAACTTTTACTTCTTCGACAGAAAAAAGGTCATCAAATAAATTATTTAAATCACTATTCTTAATTAATTCACTTAGAAGAGAAGGCGTCCCATTAGAAAGTATAGCGAGTTTAAAACTTTTTTTTTTAAGACTCTCCAAAACCTCTTTTACTTCGGGATACGGAGAAAGAATTTTGTATAGGTTTAGCAAATCATTTTTCATATTTTTATCAATACCAAATACTCTTATGGATTTATCTAAACTATCCTCTGTCACGTCCCAGAAGTTTTTGTGTCTATTCATTAAACTTCTTAACCAAGTGTATTCTAGTTGAGTAGTTCTCCAATGATTTGCGAATGTTTCCCATTTACTACCAATTTTATCTTTACATTTTTCAGCAGCTGAATTGACATCGAACAATGTACCATAAGCGTCAAACACTATAGCTTTTGCTTTCATAATTTATTTAATGTTGTGAGAACCATCACACAATGGTTGATCATTTGTTTGTTTGCATGAACAAAAAAAAACTTTCTTAGATTGGTCAGCTAAATATTTAAAAGGAGAAAATTCCGTGCCTTTGTGTGAACCGTCACAAAAAGGTTGTTTAGAACTTATTCCGCAAGAGCACCAAAAATAAGATTTTCCCTCCACTACATCGACACCAATCGGAGATTCTCCTGCTCTTTTACCTTTTTTCACTATTGCTCCTTTATATCTTTTTAATTTGTTTATATTATATATTTCAATAATGAATATTAGATTATATCATCCAGACAGTATACTGGAAAATACAACAAGTTTATTAAGCAAAGAACATACTCATTATGTAGTTAACGTTATGAGACTCAAAAGAGGATCTAGCTTAAATTTTTTTAATAAAAATGGTGAATGGAGAAGTGAAGTAATTTTTCTAGACAAAGATAGAGTAGAAGTAAAATTTTTAGAAAAAATAAAAGATAAAAATAATTTATCAAAAATTGAACTAGCTATTTGTTTAGTAAAGAAAAATCCAATGGAAATTATTTTACAAAAGGCAACTGAACTTGGCGTTAGTAAAATTATTCCAATAATCTCAGAGAGAACAGAAGTCAAAGAATTAAATCATGAAAGAGCCAATAGAATAGTAATAGAAGCTACTGAACAATCTAATCAACTTGTTCCCCCCGAAATTACAGATGTAAAAAAATTAAAGGATTTTTTAAAAACTTTTGATGGGTCTTCCAAGCTTTTATTCGCTGATGTTAACTCAAAAGAGAATTTAAAAAATGAAGATCTTAAAGACAGTAAGTCTTTATGTATTTTAATTGGTCCTGAGGGTGACTTTTCACCAGCCGAGCGCGAGTCTATCCTTGGAAATGGATCGGTAAAACCCTTTAAGTTATCTAGAAACATTTTAAGATCAGATACTGCTGTAATAAGCGCCATTTCATTAGTTAATTTTATCAATAACTTTCATTAATTGTCGCATTAATTGAAATTGTGAAATTGTCTAAAAGCTGTATAAAAACTCATGTTTAAAAAAATTGTATACACTTTATTCTTGTCAACACCGGTTTCACTTTCGGCTAATGAGCCAGTGGACTGGCAGTTAGGTTTTCAGAAATCAGCTTCCAAAACAATGGATGATATAGTCTGGTTTCATGACTACATGCTATTACCTGTTATTACTGCAATAACAGTATTTGTTCTTTTTTTAATCGCTTACGCTTGTATAAGATTTAGAGCTTCAAGAAATCCTGAGGCTTCAACTACAAGCCACAACACAGTGATCGAAGTTATTTGGACTTTGGTTCCTTGTTTAATTTTAATTGTTTTAGCTGTTCCATCATTTAAAGTTTTATATTCTCAAGATGAAATTCCAAAAGCAGATGTAACTATTAAAGCTATAGGTTACCAGTGGTATTGGGGATACGAATATCCAGACGAAAATATAGTTTTTGACTCATACATGATTGAAGAAAAAGATTTAAAAGAAGGTCAACCAAGATTACTTGCTGTAGATAACGAAGTTTTTGTACCGGTAAATAAAGTCGTCAAAGTTATGATTACAGCTAATGATGTTTTACACGCTTGGGCTTTGCCATCATTTGGTGTTAAACGAGATGCCGTTCCGGGAAGAATTAATGAAACATGGTTCAAGGCTGATAGAACTGGAACTTTTTATGGGCAATGTTCAGAACTATGTGGCATCAAACATGCCTTTATGCCGATAACTGTTAACGTGGTAACCGAAGAAGAATATAATCAGTGGTTAGAAAAGGCCAAAGTAGAATTTGCGAAGGAAGAAATTAAGAATAATATAAAAGTAGCTAAAAAAATTAAGGAGATAAAATAATGTCCGCAACAACTGCATCACACGAACATCATCATAACCCAACTGGTTGGAAGCGATGGGCTTATTCTACAAACCATAAAGACATCGGAACAATGTATTTAATTTTTGCGATTATCGCCGGAATTATTGGAACAGCTTTTTCAGTGCTAATGAGAATGGAATTAGCGCATCCAGGTGATGGAATTCTTGGAGGAAATTATCATTTATATAATGTATTAGTTACAGGACACGGACTGATCATGATTTTCTTCATGGTAATGCCAGCAATGATTGGTGGATTTGGAAATTGGTTTGTCCCAATAATGATCGGAGCTCCAGATATGGCATTTCCACGAATGAATAATATTTCTTTTTGGTTATTGCCAGTAGCTTTAATTTTATTAATTGCATCAATTTTTGTGGATGGCCCTCCAGGTGCACAGGGTGTAGGTGGAGGTTGGACAATTTATCCTCCGTTATCTTCTAAGACAGGTCAACCAGGACCAGCAATGGATTTAGCAATTTTAAGTTTACACGTAGCAGGAGCCTCTTCTATCTTAGGAGCAATAAATTTTATAACTACAATTTTAAATATGAGAACGCCGGGTATGACTTTACATAAAATGCCATTGTTCTCGTGGTCAATTTTAGTAACGGCCTTTTTACTTTTATTATCATTACCAGTTTTAGCAGGAGCAATTACAATGCTTCTTACAGATAGAAATTTTGGTACTGCTTTTTTTGAAGCTCAAACAGGGGGAGATCCAGTCCTATTCCAACACTTATTTTGGTTTTTTGGTCACCCAGAAGTTTATATTTTAATTCTTCCAGGTTTTGGAATGATAAGTCATATTGTTTCAACTTTTTCTAAGAAGCCGGTATTCGGTTATCTAGGAATGGCTTATGCCATGGTAGCGATTGGGGTAGTAGGGTTCGTTGTATGGGCTCACCACATGTATACAGTTGGTTTAGACACAGATACCAAAGCATATTTCTTAGCCGCCACTATGATTATTGCAGTACCAACAGGAATAAAAGTTTTCTCTTGGATTGCAACAATGTGGGGTGGATCTATAAGTTTTAAAACACCAATGTTATGGGCAATAGGTTTTATATTCTTATTCACTTTAGGAGGAGTTACTGGAGTAGTCTTAGCTAACGCTGGTGTAGATACTGCCTTGCATGATACATATTATGTAGTGGCACACTTCCATTATGTACTCTCAATGGGAGCGGTATTCGCAATATTTGCTGGCTTTTATTACTGGTTTAGTAAAATGAGCGGATACGAGTATTCAGAATTTTTAGGAAAACTGCACTTTTGGTTAACGCTTGTTGGAGTAAATTTAATTTTCTTTCCTCAGCATTTCTTAGGACTAGCAGGGATGCCGAGAAGATATGCTGATTATCCAGATGCGTTTGCAGGATGGAATTATATTTCTTCAATAGGATCATATATTACTGTCGTAGGTTTAGCAGTTTTCTTAATTAATCTTTTATATGCTTTTGCTAAAAAGAAAAAAGCAGAACAAAATCCATGGGGAGAAGGAGCAACAACTTTGGAATGGACAGTATCTTCGCCGCCACCGTTCCATACTTTTGAAGAGCTGCCTAAAGTAAAGTAAATTGAGCCAGATACTTTTAAAAACGAGAAACTCTAAACTTGGTTTAGCATTAGATCTTAACTCATTTTTTAATCTAATGAAGCCAAGAGTAATGTCTCTTGTTTTATTTACTTGCATGGTTGGTTTATTGATTGCACCTTATAGCGTTGATCTTAAAACTTCTTTAATATCATTACTAGCAGTAGCAATTGGCTCTGGTGCGGCTGGAGCTTTAAATATGTGGTATGAGTCCGATGTTGATGCCCTAATGAGCAGAACATGTTTAAGACCGATACCAACAGGCAAAGTAAAAAGAAATCAGGCTTTATATTTTGGAATTATTTTATCAATTATTTCTGTTGCTATGCTTTACTATTCGGCAAATACTATTTCAGCAATATTATTAGCATCAACTATTGGTTTTTATTTTTTTATTTATACGATCTGGCTTAAGAGAAAAACTCCACAAAATATTGTCATTGGTGGTGCTGCTGGAGCTTTACCTCCAGTTATTGGATGGACAATAGCCACAGGAACAATAACAATCGAACCAATAATACTTTTCTTAATTATTTTTATTTGGACACCATCTCATTTCTGGGCATTAAGCTTGTATAAATCAGGAGACTATAAGAGAGCCAAAATACCTATGTTACCAGTTATAGCTGGAACGAGAACCACAAAAACAAATATACTATTTTATTCGTTTGCTATGTTACCGATTGTAATAGCTCCATATTATTTTGGGTTTGCAGGCTTGCTGTACTTACTCTCAGCATTAGGTATGACATTATATTATAATTATTTATGTCTAGAATTATTCAAAGCAAAGATTACAAAAACTTCAAATAAAATTGCAAGAAAAATATTTATCTACTCAATCTTTTATCTATTTTTTGTTTATCTAATTTTACTTATTGATAACGCTAGGAGCCTTTTTTAATGAGTAAAAAAAAGAAAAACATAATAACTGCAGTGCTATTAGTATTATTTATGATCTTTTTATTTGCACTTACCTTTTACAATATTGGAATTTATAATAGAGAAATTTAATGACCATTAATAAAAAAAATTTAACACCAATAGCCCTAGTTTCGATATTTCTATTGATGCTGGCTTTATCTTTCGCAGCTGTGCCTTTGTACGATTTATTCTGTAGAGTTACTGGCTTTGGAGGAACAACACAAAATGCTTCAAACAAAGAAATTCCAAAAATTATAGTTAATCAAGATTATAAAATGAGGTTTGATACTAATGTTCACAGTACATCAGATTGGAGGTTTTTTCCTGAAAAAAATACTTTAGATTTAAAACCGGGCCAAGTTCACACAGTCAAATTTAATGTGGAAAATCCAAGTAACCAAACTTCATCAGGTTCAGCTTCATTTAATGTCTCTCCCTCTTCATTTGGCAAATATTTGAATAAGATTGGCTGCTTCTGTTTTGAAAAACAAACATTAAAACCTAATGAAAAACAAGAATTTGTTTTAACATTTTTCTTGGATCCGAAAGTGGTTGATGATAATAAAACTAAGAATATTTCTGATGTAACACTATCTTTTACTTTCTTTGCATCAGAATTTTATGAAAAGGGAAAAATTTAATGTCAGCTGAAAAAAAGAAACACGATTTTCATCTAGTAGATCCAAGTCCTTGGCCAATTTATGTATCTTTTGCAACTTTAGTCTTAGCAGTTGGTGCAGTTTATTATTTTCATTCAAAAGCTCTTTGGCTTTTATTAATAGGTTTTGCTCTAGTTGTGTATGGAGCCTTTATGTGGTGGAGAGATGTGATTGAGGAAGCAGAGCACCAAGGTCATCATACTCCTGTAGTACAAATAGGTCATCGATATGGAATGACACTTTTTATTGCCTCAGAAGTTATGTTTTTTGTTGCATGGTTTTGGGCTTATTTTAATGCAAGTTTATTTCCAACTGAGTCTATCGGAGGAACCTGGCCTCCACCTGATATAAAGACATTTGATCCTTGGGATATACCACTAATCAATACTCTTATTTTATTATTATCTGGGACAACAGTAACTTGGGCTCACCATGCAATGTTAGAGAATGACAGAAAAGGATTGGTGAATGGATTGATTGCAACTGTATTTTTAGGATTTATATTTTCATGCTTTCAAGCCTACGAATATCATCATGCCACTTTCACTTTAGATGGAAATATTTATGGTTCCACATTTTATATGGCTACAGGCTTTCATGGCTTTCATGTGATCGTTGGAACAATCTTCTTAGCAGTGTGCCTATTTAGATCAATGAGAGGTCATTCAACACCAACTCACCATTTTGGTTTTGAAGCAGCTGCCTGGTATTGGCACTTTGTCGATGTAGTTTGGTTGTTCCTTTTTGCTGCAATATATATTTGGGGAAGTTAAACTCAAATTGAAAAAAGCATTCTTATTTCAATTATTTGTAATTTTCTTCATAACATTATTTTGTGCACTAGGTACTTGGCAACTTTACAGACTTCAGTGGAAATTAGAATTAATTAGCGAAATAACTTTTGGATTAGACTCTCAACCAATAGAATACTCAAGTTCTATAAAAAAAAACTATCAAAGAATTAACGCTAAAGGAAAATTTGATTTTGATAAACAAATTTACCTTTATAGTTTGAATGAAAAAGGAAAACCAGGATACGATGTAGTAACTCCATTTAGAACAAATAAAAATGAAAATGTCCTAGTTAATAGAGGTTGGATAAATAAAGAACTTAAAGGTAACGCTAAGATAAATCTAAATACATCAGCCGAGCAAAAAATTGTCGGTCTTCTGAGAGAAATATATAAACCAAATATGTTTAAACCAGATAATGATATAAAAAATAATATTTGGTTTTCAATAAATTTAGAAGATCTGAAAGAGGCTACAGGAGAACAATTTAACGAGTTTGTAATTTTTTTGGAAGATAACCAAGTTAAGTCACCAATTCCTAAAAAGATCACAATTGATGTGCCAAACAATCACCTCAAATATGCTATAACATGGTATGCAATATCAATTTCTATAATTTTTTATTATTTATATTTTAGAAGAAAAAAATGAATTATTTTAGCACTAGGGATAAATCTTTAAAATTTAGCTTTAAAGATATTTTCTTAAGAGGACTTGCACCAGGCGGAGGGTTATTTTTACCTGCTGAAATTAAAAAGTATAATCAAGAAGAACTAAATAATTTAAGTCAACTAAACTATAATGAACTTGCAACAGAAATTATCTTTAATTTCTGTTCAGATGAAATTGAAAAGGAAGAACTTAGCTCACTGATACAAAAATCTTATAGTAGGTTTAAAGATAAAGAAGTAGTAAATTTAAAAAAGATTGGAGAGATCGATCTTCTTGAGCTTTATCATGGGCCAACTTTAGCTTTTAAAGATATTGCAATGCAGGTAATTGGCAATTTGTATGACTACTTAGAAATTGCTAAAGATAAAACTGTAAATGTCGTAGTAGCTACATCAGGAGATACTGGTTCAGCAGCTATTGCAGCATTAAGTAATAGAGAAAATATAAATCTTTTTGTTCTGCATCCGCATAATAAAATTTCTAATATTCAAAGAAAAATAATGACAACAATTGGTGGTACTAATATTTATAATATTGCTATTGAGGGTTCATTTGATGATTGTCAAAAAATTGTAAAACAGCTCTTTAATGATGATAGTTTTAGATCAAAAATAAACATGTCTGGCGTAAATTCTATCAATTGGGCAAGAATTGTTTGTCAAATTGTTTATTATTTTTATTCTTTCTTTAAATTGAAAAAAAATAATATTAGCTTTTCTGTACCAACTGGTAATTTTGGAGATATCTATGCTGGATATGTGGCAAAAAAAAATGGGTTTACCAATTAATAAACTTATAGTTGCTACAAATAAAAATGATATTTTACAAAGAGTTATTAATACAGGTGAATATAAACCTGACACAGTGAAAGCAACCATCACACCAAGCATGGATATCCAAGTTGCCAGCAATTTTGAGAGGCTACTTTATTATATATTAGATGAAAGCGATAGTAAGGTAGGGTCATTAATGAATGATCTGTCATCAAAAGATTTATTTAATTTAGAAAAAAAAGAAATCGATAAAATAAAAAAAGATTTTGAAGCAGTAAAAGTCACAGATGAAGAGACATTATCTATAATCGATGAGATATATAAAGAGCATAAATTTATAATTGATCCCCATACTGCTACTGGCGTAGGTGCAGCAAAAAGTTTCAAAAATTTAGGAGATATAGTTGTTCTTGGTACAGCTCATCCTTACAAGTTTAACGATACAATAAAAAAAGCTATAGGTAAAAATTTAGACTCACCTGAACATCTAAAATTGAATATAGATAAAAAAGAAACATTTGATATTATTGGGAATTCAAATTCAGAAGTAAAAAATTATATTTTGGGCAAAATACAATGAGAATAAAAATAGGAGATAAACTACCTAACTCGGAATTATTTTATCTTGATCAAAATAATGATGTAAAAAAAATTGATATATTGGATCTTTGCAGAGGTAAGACAATCATTTTAGGTATGCCAGGGGCTTTTACAAAAACTTGCTCAGCTCTTCATCTTCCTGGGTTTATAAAAAATTACGAACTAGCTAATAAAAAGGGAATTTCTAAAATTGTATGTATAGCAGTGAATGACCCTAATGTAATGAAGGCCTGGGGTGAAAATCAAAATGCCGGGAGTAAAATCTTCATGGCCGGTGATCCCTTTCTTAAATTTACAAAAGCTATTGGAGCAGAGGTAGATAAATCCGAAAAAGGATTAGGAATTAGATCTAATCGCTACACTATGTTGGTGGAGAATGGTGAAGTTAAAAAAGTAGAGGAAGAAAAAGAAACAGCTACTTGTGAATTATCTTCAGCTGAAAGCTTTTTAAAATCTATCTAGTTTTCGAAACTGCCAATTCATCAACAAGATTATTATATTTGTTGCCAGCGTGCGCCTTAACCCATTTCCAAGTAACTTTATGTTTTAAGCAAACATTATCCAATTTAATCCAAAGATCTTTATTTTTAACAGGTTTCTTGTTTGAACTTTTCCAATTATTAACTTTCCACTTTTTAATCCAATCAGTTATTCCATCTTTCACATATTTCGAGTCAGTAAAAATTGTAATCTCTGATTTCTTTCTTATTTTTTTTAATGCCATAATTGGAGCCATTAATTCCATCCTATTATTAGTTGTATTACTTTCACTTCCAGAAATACTTGATTGATTAGAATCATCTAATATGATTGCTGCCCAACCACCTTTCCCAGGATTTCCAGAGCAAGCACCATCAGTATAAATTTTTAATTTCATTAAAAGAAATAATCCTCATGATTTTTTGCATTCTTGTGAAATTCTAATCTTTTTAAATACTCCATTGGATCTTTAATTTTAACTATTGCTCCTTCTACTTTATTTAATGCATCGAATACTCTAGTTAGTAAGAATCTCAAAGCAGCGCCTTGAGATAAAACTTTAATATTATTCAATTCTTCGTGGGACAATTTTCTTACAGATGTATATCCATCTATAAAATTCTTTGCTTTAGTAACGTTAAAACTTAAATTACTTCTTAGACCGTCAAAACACAAAGCGTTAAAACAAATAGCTATTTCAAAAGCAAAAAAATCTTCACATGAAAAATAAAAGTCAATTACACCGCTAAATTTATCTTGAATAAAAAAAATATTATCATGAAATAAGTCAGCATGAATTATTCCTTTTGGTAAATTTTTTGGCCAATTTCTTTCAACATCGATAAGATTTTCCTCAATTAATTTTGGAAGATCTTTATGTATATTTTCACATTTATCTTTAACTGAATTAAACAACTTTCTCCATGAATTGACCGAAAGATCATTTTGTCGATTTAGTTTAAGACTTTTTGTGAGTCCATGCATTTTAGCTACCTCAAACCCAATGGTTTTACAGTTGGCAGGTGAAAGATTTTGTTTTGCTCTTCCTTCAAGAAACGAGACAATCATAAGTTTTTTTCCCTCAAAATTTGTAATAGTTTCATTGTTATTATTGGAAATAGGAGCGGGGCATTTAAAGCTAGCTTTATTTAATGAGGACATTAAATCTGAAAAAAAAGGAAGATCGGCAGATCTTACTCTTTTTTCATAAATAGTTAGTATAAATTTTTTCTTATCAATTGATAAAAAATAGTTTGTATTTTCAATACCTTCTTCAATTCCTTTGAATGAGTCTAACTTCCCTAAATTATAATTAGATAAAATTTCCTCAATCTTTTTTTGATTTAACTTTGTGTAGACAGCCATTAATTGAGCTCTTTCGGCAATTTAAATACAACTTTTTCTTCTGCAACTACTACTTCTTCAATAGAAATATTTCTATCTTTTCTTAAACTGTCTAACAAAGTTTGAACAAGCTTTTCTGGTGCAGACGCTCCAGATGATATCCCGATGGTTTCAGAATTATCTATTTCATTAAAAGGAATTTCTTTTTCAGAGTGCATTAAATGAGAATTATTACAACCTGCTTTTTTCGCAACCTCAACTAATCTGACAGAATTAGACGAGTTACGACTACCCACTACAAAAAACATATCACACTTAGAAGCTATCTCTTTTACCGCGGACTGTCTGTTAGTTGTAGCGTAACATATATCCTCTTTAATAGGGCCTTTGATCTTTGGAAATTTACTTTTAAGAGCTTTAATTATTTCAGCTGTATCATCTACAGACAGGGTTGTTTGAGTAATATACGCCAGAGGTTTTTTAAAATCATTTTCTTTTAGAAGTTCAACATCATTTATTGTTTCAATTAGTTTAATTGATCCATTTGGAAGCTGACCCATTGTGCCAATAACTTCAGGGTGATTTTTATGTCCAATTAATAATATCTCGAAACCATTTTTATTTAATTGTTCTGACTCTCTGTGAACTTTTGAAACTAATGGACAAGTTGCATCTACAAAGGATAAATTTTTTAATTTAGCCTCCTCTGGGACTGACTTCGGTACTCCATGAGCTGAGAAAATTACAGGTCTACTTGCATCATCTACGTCAGATAATTCATTAACGAAAATTGCACCTTTTTCTTTTAACTCTTCTACAACCTGCTTATTGTGAACTATTTCATGACGAACATATACCGGAGCTCCAAATTTGCTGATAGATTTTTCAACTATTTCAATTGCTCTTTTAACTCCAGCACAAAATCCTCTTGGTGATGCTAAATAAATTTTAAGTTCTTTTTTCATTTTTTTCTAAAAGGTATTCTAACAATATATGCGGAAAAGTAAGTGACGCCAAACCAATAAATATTACCTTATAAATAGCCTCATCAAGCTTATAAAAATTATTTAAAAAATATATCGCAAATAAAAATATTACTGCAGTTACAAAAGTTAAAGGGATAGCTTTCGTTATAAATTTTTTAAGTCCTAGCTTGAAAGATCTATCCAACTCAAAAATAAGAGTAATCGAATGCCTAATTGAGTGAAGAAAACAAAAGTAAAGAGTGAAAGCTAAAATAGGCGACAAAAAAAGATTTAATATAATTAAAGAAAAGAAGTCCATGATCATGACACTTTTAAGATTTGTATTTTCTTTTTTTGAAATGTACATAGATGATAAAAAACTGAGGCATAACATTCCAATTAAAAATTCATTACTAAAAAATTCTGCTTCAAAAACATTGAAATTAAGAATTCTAAATATTTCATTTGTTTCTTCTCTCTTTAATAATAATGGAGCCATAATTACCGTTGATCCTTTTAAGAAGAATAAACACTCAGAGATGAAAAATTTTTTTCTAAAAGAAAATACGGTGTCTTCTTTTCCAAAATGATAGGCGGCTACAATCAAAAATAGTAATAAAATTGTATTAGGAAATATTAACCAGAATATTATTATCAATAATGAAATTAATACATAGGCAAGATAAAAGGATACATTTTGTTTGTATCCAAATAATTTTAAAAGCTTTTTTCCTTTGATATTATCTAATGCACCGTGAGAAATTCCCAAAATTAAAATTAAAAACAAGCAAAATATAACTGGTTCAAAATTGAGCATTAGATAAAGAGGGCTTATCAAAATACAAAAATTAAAAAATATAATTGAGTGTTTAAAGTTAATATTTTCCATTAATTAAATAATGCTTTTAAAAAAATTAATTTTGGCATTTTGCTTATAATATTTATGTCTTCAATAATATTACTTTTATTTGATAAAAATTTTATAATCGTATTTGAAGAAGTTTCAAACATATTAAAAAAAATTTTAGGCATCTTTTCGGGATGATTTTCTAATACTCTTAGAAATACTTTATCTAAAAATTTATATTTTTTTCCTAGGTTGAATATTTTCGCACCATCAATATTTTCAATATTTTTCATAATATACTTACTATGTTCTTGAATATTTAAAAAAGTATATCCAGTACTTAATCGCGTCATACCACCCACAGATCCAATATTGATTATTTTATTTTCATTTTTGAATGAAGGATAAAAAAGTGGTATAGCGCCTTTTTCAGTAAAATTTATTTTATAGTTTTTTATACCAAGATTATTTTTTATATAATTTTCTAATTGAAGATCGTAATCCATTAAGCTTTGATCCTCTAAAGTTGAAAGCCAAGTTGTTTCAATTAAAGCTTTATTTTTACTAAATGGCAAAGTGTAAAAAAAGTGAACATCATTTCTTTGATCACAATTAAAATCCATTAGATTTATTATATCTTCATCAAAAATGTTTTTAGGTGTTTCTATCTCGATGCCTTGAAAGTGTTGCCATAATTTAGATTTATCTAATTCTTTTTTATGAACACTATTAAAAATTACCGAATTTTCTGAGTTGATTTCACTCAGATTTTTAAAAAAACTTATATTAGAATTTGTGGAGAGCTTGGAGTTTATTTTTTTATAGAATTTGCCACTATCGATACTTTGGTAAGGAAATTTTTTGTTTGTTAATTCATGTGAATTATCTTTAGAGTTTATAGTGAAATTGTTCCAACTCTTAATTACACAATCGTCAAAATTATGATCAAATACTCTCCAGAATGACCAAGTTTTGTCTCTTTTATATTCTTCACGAGTTTCAATGATTGCTAACGTTTTATCTTTTAGCTTATCATTAATTTCAAGCTCATAGGCTAAAGATAAACCCGCGCATCCACCGCCAATAATTATATAATCAAATTCTCTCATTTATATTAATCTCTTGTTCTAAAATATTATGATTTGACTGGTTACCTTTATTTAAATTTTTAATGAAAAATAATTTAACAAAGTCAAATATAGATAAAAAGGTCTGAATTACTTTTTCAAAAATTGGAACATAGATTTTGCCAGCTTTATTGTAATTATTTATATTTTTTTGTTTAAGGATATAGTCACCTATTTTTCTGTAAACACGCCTTGCAACAATAACTGAAAATCTTGATTTAAATGGTATATAACGAATAGAGTTAAATGAATTTTCATAAAATATTTGAGACTCATTTATTATTTCTTGAATTGCCGAAAAATCGTGACTGACATATTGTCTATTACGTTCTTTGTCTTCACAAACGTCACGAGCAATATTGGTAAGCTGCATTGCAATACCTAGATCAATAGCGCCTTTAAGAGCTTCTTTATTTTTAACTTTTAGTATTTTTGACATCATTAATCCGACTGTTCCAGCAACTCTATAAGAATAAACAAGTAAGTCTTTTTTTGAATTAATTACCACTTTTTCCTCTAAGTCTGTCTCTACACCATCAAATAAATCTATTACTATTTGTTTAGAAATACTTTCACTATCAACTATTGACCACATATCGTTTATAATTTGATTGTTAAGATTTTTATTTTCAAAATCTTTTTTGAATTTTAAAAAAATTTCTTTTTTGGATTGTAGATTGGTATTGTTATCAGCTATATCATCTAAGGTTCTGCAGAAATTATATAAAGATGAACATTTTTTGAAAGTATCTCTCGATAGAAAAAAACTTGCCCAATAAAAAGATTTAGCGTGCTTTTTTAATAAATTATTTTTCATTAAAATAATTTATCTAAAACTTTTGCCGATGAAAGAACACCAGGCATCCCAGCACCAGGGTGTGTACCAGCACCCACAAAGTATAAATTTTTAAATATCTCAGATTGATTATGAAATCTAAAATAAGCTGACTGAGAAAATTTTGGCTGAATTGAAAATCCAGAGCCATAAAGAGTCGCTAGATCAATTTCAAAATAATCAGGTGTTAAATAAAAATCGCTTACTACACTTTCTTTAATACCTGGAAGGACAGTTTTATCCATTTTATCTAAAACTAAATCTTTAAATTTATCTCCTTCTTCTATCCAATTAACTTTTGACAAGTTATTTGGAACTGGAACCAAAACATAAAAAGCATCTTGCCCTTCTGGAGCCATATTAGGGTCAGTTGCTGATGGTCGATGTAAATAATAGCTTATGTCGTCAGAAAGTATTTTCTTTTCAAAGATTTTATCAAGATGTTTTTCGTAGGTTTCTCCAAAATAAATTGTGTGATGTGCAACATTATTGAATTTTTTTTTTGAACCAAAATAATAAACAAACAATCCCATGGAATAATCCATTCTTTTCATTTTTTGTTTGAATAAAAAATCATAATCTTCTTTAGATTTAATTAGGTTATTATAAACATTAGGAGGGTCAGAATTACAAATCACATAGTCACTATTAATTATCTTTGAATTATTAATTTTAACACCTTTAACCTTTTTATTTTCTGTAAGTATCTCTGTAACTTCAGCGTCTTTGATAATTTTGATATTTTCTTCAATCATTAGTTTTTCTAAAGCTTTAACTACATTCCCTGTTCCTCCCATAGAGTAGTGAATGCCCCATTTTTTTTCTAAAAATAAAATTAATGTATAAATCGATGTTGTACTAAATGGGTTTCCACCCACTAAAAGTGGGTGCATACTAAATACTCTTCTTAATTTTTCATTTGAAATGTATTTTGAAACTAAAGAGTAGACTGACTTATAGCTTTTCAACTTTAATAAAGAAGGAATTTGTTTCATCATAAAGATTAAATTATTAAAAGGCTTGTCTGATAAATCTGTAAAACCTTTGTTAAAAATTTTTTCGGTAAAATTTACTAAATTTTTATATCCATCGTAATCAGCAGGGTTAAACTTTTTTACTTGTTCCTCCATAGATTTATCATTACCATTATAATCAAAAGTATCTCCGTCACTGAATACGAAGCGATACCATAAATCTAAGGGGACTATTTCGACGTAGTCATTAATATTTTTATTGAATAAAGAAAATAACTCTTCAAATAGATACGGGGCAGTAATTACTGTTGGACCGCCGTCGTAAATGAACTGATCTTTTTTGAAGACTCTAGCGCGACCCCCAAGATCAGGGTGTTTTTCTACTAAAGTAACTTTATAGCCTTTAGCTTTTAATCTAAGTGAAGCGGCCAAACCTCCAAAACCAGATCCTATAACAATTATTTTTTTTGCCATATGTAATGGCCTATTCTAACTAGATTTTTTCTTAAGTGCTAATTTTGTTTCTTCGATACTAGAAGCGTAAATTTTATCTAATTTACTTTTATCTAGCGAGTTTTTTAACAGTTTTTCAACCGACTCTATAGCAATTCTCACAGATGTATTCTTGATATCCTTAATAGCTTGGTTTTTAAGTTGTTTAATTCTTTCTTCAGAGTTTTTCTTTCTACTTTCCATTAAATTATGAAAATCTTGATTAGTTTTGATAACGTTTTTTTCAGCTTCCTCGGTTGCTTTGTTAATCATCATAGCAACTTCTTTTTTTGAATTACTAATTTTTTTTTCATGCTCTATCAGGATATTTTTTGCATCCTCTTTAAGTTTGTCTGCCTCGTTAATTTGGTTCTTAATATTATTTATATTTTCGTCTAGTAGTGTTTTGATTTTTTGAGGAACTTTAAAATAAACAAGAAGTCCTAAAAAAGCAAAAAAAGAAATCATTACCCAAAAAGTTGCATCTATTATCATAAATATTTACCTATAGTTTTTTTCGAAACATCCTCAACTGTTGCCTTTATGCTGCTTTCATTAAGTTTATCACCTGAAATATTTTCTATTATACTTGCAGCTATATTTTCTGAAATTTTTTGGATGTCAGAAATTGAATCTTTTTTGAGCTCAATTATTTCCTTTTGAGCTTTTGATATTTCTTTTTCAATCTCTTTTTCGATTGTCTCTTTTTTTTTATTAATATCTTTATCTAATGTATTTTTAGATTCTAAATGAATTTTTATTACTTCTCTTTTTGCGTTTTCTAATATTGTTTCATACTCTTTTAATCTTGTTTCTGATAACTCTTTAAATTTATTTGCGTCATCTATATCTTTTTTAATTTTGTTTTCACGATCTTCTAAATTATTTTTAATTTTTGGAAGGTAAAACTTTGATACTGAAATATATAAGATTGTGAAAACCAAAATTAACCAAAAAGCTTGGGACGCCCAGTACTTTGGGTCTAGCTGAGGCATCCCAGCCTCAGCTGCGAATAGATTATTTTGTATTGCTAATGTAGCAATTGTAAAAGCAGGTAATCGCTTCATACTAATTTACTAAAATGCAAATAAAATAATTAAAGCTACTACTAATCCAAACAATCCTGTTGCTTCTGCTAAGGCAAACCCCAAAAGCAAGTTAGGGAATTGTTTCTGTGCTGCAGACGGATTTCTCATAGCACCAGATAAGTAGTTACCAAAAATAATTCCAATACCTACTCCTGCTCCAGCTAGCGCGATCGCAGCAAGTCCTGCTCCAATCATTTTTGCCGCTTCTAACTCCATTTTTCCTCCTTTATTTGTTAGTGATGTAAATTTAATGCATCATTTAAATAGATGCAGGTTAATATTGCAAAAACATAGGCTTGAAGAAACGCTACTAATATTTCTAAGCCGGTTAATGCAATTGAAAAACCAAGTGGTAACCAACCACCTAGCAATCCCAAACTTATGACAAATCCACCAAATACTTTTAACATAGTATGTCCTGCCATCATGTTTGCAAATAATCTTACCGATAAACTTACTGGTCTACTTAAATATGAAATAATCTCTATTATTGTAATTAATGGTAGTAGAACTACAGGGACTCCACTAGGAACAAATATGCTTAAATATTTGAAACCATGTTTAATAAATCCAATAATTGTAACTGCAATAAAAATAAATAAAGCCATGATTAATGTAACAATTATGTGACTAGTAACTGTGAATGAGTAAGGAAGCATTCCGACCATGTTACAAAAAAGCACAAACATAAATAAGCTGAAGATGAAAGGAAAATAAGGTTTAGCCTTTGACCCTGCTGTATCGCTTATCATCTTAGCTACAAAAGTGTAAAACATCTCGGCTATAAGTTGAATTTTATTGGGTACAATTTTTTTTTCTTTAGATCCAAAAAATAAAAATAATAAAATTATTGATGCGCTTATAACCATAAATAAACTTGCGTTGGTAAATGATAAATCTATTCCTGCAATTTTAATTTCTGGCCCAATTTTATGGACGCTAAATTGCTGCATCGGGTTGCTTGCCATATATTTCCTATGTTAATCTTCCTTTTGCATTCGGTTTGCAGTTCGTATTACGTTTAACATTCCTGCAGCCGCACCTAAAAAAAAGAAAATTACTATTAACCAAGGTTTAGTATCAAACCAACTATCTAAAATAAACCCAATTATTGTCCCAACAGCAACAGCCGCCACAAGTTCTGTGCCTAATTTGAAAGCACTGCCCATAAATGAGCCTTTTTGTTCACTATCAGATTGAACCTGTTTTTTTATTTTTGATTTTGCAATTTTTAGGCGAGTTTTAAAATCTTGAGGAATAGTCATGATTGATTTTACGCAACTAACTCTTCAGCTTTTTGTAAATCCACAGATACTAGTTGGCTTACCCCTTGCTCGGCCATTGTAACCCCATATAGCCTATGCATTCTAGACATTGTTAAAGCATGATGCGTTATAATTATAAATTTTGTATTTGTTATTTTTGTAAGTTCATCTAAAAGTCCGCAGAAACGAGTAACATTAGCATCATCTAAAGGGGCATCTACTTCATCTAAAACACAAATAGGCGAAGGATTTACTAAAAATACTGCAAAGATTAATGATAAGGCGGTTAATGCTTGTTCACCTCCTGACAATAGTGTGATCGATTGCAATCTTTTTCCAGGAGGTGATACAAACATTTCTAAACCAGCTTCAAGAGGATCTTCTGAGTCTACAAGTTCTATTTTTGCTGTCCCTCCATTAAATAATTTTGTGTAAACCTCATTAAATTTTCTATTAACTTTTGTAAATGCTTCAAGCAATCTTTCTCTTCCTTTTTGATTTAATTCTTCAATACTTGTTTTCAACTTAACAATTGCCGAATATAAATCATCTCTATCATCCTCCATTTTTTTAATTTCTGTTTCATATTTTTTTGTTTCCTCATCTGCTCTAAGATTTACAGATCCAAGGGACTCTCTCTGTTTTTTTACTTTTTCTACCTTTTGTAATTGATCTTCTATTGTTGGAAGATTTTCTGGAGTTATTTCATTTAAATCTGATTGAGACAAAATTGATTCTTCGTTTTCAATTTTTAATTCATTTTTTACGGAATATAGTAAATCTTTTTTTCTATTTTCTATTCCCTCGATTGTTGCTTCATTTCTAGCTTTATTCTCTTTAAGCCCAGAAAGTTTTAATTGTATTTCTTTTATATTTTGGTTGATAGAATTATATTTTTTTTCAGAGTCGATTAATTCTCTCTCTATTTCCTCGTTTCTTTTTTTTGTATTTTCTAAGTTTTGAAGATTTTGACCTTTTGATGTTGCAATACGTTCAGGGTTTTTTTGGTTCTCGTTTATTTCAGCATGTAATTTGTTTTTTCGTTCTGCCAATTCAGATGTCATTTTTTCTGAGTTAGATCTTAAGTTTCTCCAATTTTCTAATTCAATATCTATATTTTTAATTCTTTCTTTTCTTTTAATAGAGTCACTTTGAATAGATTTATCTTTGCTGAATTTTTCAGCATATTCTTCTTGAGAAGAAGTAATATTTTTCACAAGTTTTTTAAGTTTTCTAAAAGTTTCTTTTGTTAGCTTTTTATCTTGATCAATGTCTTTTTCAATTCCATCTAACAATAAGTTTAATTCATTTTGCAAGTTATCAAGTTTTTCTTTAGAGTTTTTTAATTCTTTCGAGGAACTTGTTTCTACCTCTAATAATTTATTCTCTGTTTTTAAGAGTTCCTCTTTTTCTCTGGAAATTCTTTTTTCATTTAAATCTGCATCTAAAGAAATGCTTTTTTCTCTTTCTAGATCTGACTCAACAGTTTTAATAGATTTTTCAAGTTTTTCTTGTAATGATTTTACTCTTGCCTCTTCTTCAATAAGATTAGACATATCTAAATTAAGTTTTTGCAGGCTCGCAGCACTTTCCATTTTTTTATCCCTCAAAGGGGTAAGTTTAGTATTTTCTTCATCTAAAAGCGTATTATTATGATTAAGATCTATATTAACTGCGCTTATTTCATCTTCATATTCACCTAATTTTTCTAAAATATCTTTCTTATCTTTTTCTATCTCCTTAATTTTTAAATAATACAAACCGGCCTCAATCTTTTTAATCTCTTTGGATATTTCTTTATATTTTGTAGCTTCTTCGGCTTGTTTTTTTAAATTATCTAGCTGTTTTTGTTGCTGTTTCTTAAGTTCATCAGCTCTTTTTAAATTATTTTCAGCAGCGTTCAATCTTGTCTCGGCCTCATGTCTTCTAGCATGAATTCCTGAAATACCCGCAGCTTCTTCAAGTATTGATTTTCTTTCTATGGGTTTTGCAGTCACAAGCTGACCAATTCTTCCTTGACTTATTAAAGAAGGCGAATGAGCACCGGTAGATAAATCAGCAAATAATGTTTGAACATCTCTCGCCCTGACCTCTTTATCGTTAATGTAATATTTTGAACCTTTATCTTTTTCAATTTTTCTCCTAACTGAAATTTCGTCAAATTCGTTATATTGTGAAGGTCCGTCTTTATTCTGATTTTCAAGTAATAAAGCGACTTCAGATATATTTTTAGATGGTCTATTAGAAGTTCCAGAGAAAATGACATCTTCCATCCCTGAACCTCTCATACTTTTTGCAGAGTTTTCTCCCATGCACCATCTTAAAGATTCTACAATATTAGATTTGCCACATCCGTTAGGGCCAACTATTCCTGTAAGACCATCCTCAATTAAGAAAGTTGTTTTTTCAGAAAAGGATTTAAAACCGGTTATGTCAAGTTTTTTAAATTTCATCTATAAATTTTTATCTATTATTTTTTTAAAGTTTTTATAATCTACTTTACCTAAGTATTTTTTTTCATTGACAAATATTGTAGGGGTGGAGTCAATTTTATATCTCTTTTGAGCTTCAATTCTCTCATTGAGAATAATATCTTGAACATTAGTATCTTTTAAGCACGCATCCATTTTATCCTCTGATAAATTAAAATTCGATCCTACTTTTTTTATTAAAGTGTTAATTTTATTTATATCAGACCCAACAGCCCAAGATGATTGTTTTTTATAAATTTCTTCCAATAATTTAAATTTCTCATCATTATTAGCTGTACATCTTACAACTATTTCTGCATTTAGGGCGGCCAAGTCCAATGGGAAAGCGTGATGTTCAAATTTTACAAGACCTTTATCAATATAATCTTCTTTTAGTTTATTAAAAATAGAATTATGGAAAGTTGCACAATGGGGACATGTTAACGATGAAAAAACTTTAACTGTTACTTTAGCATTAGCACTTCCAATGCTTAAGATTTTACTCTCTAAATAAGAGGTTGAAATTAGAAAAATTAACAGGGTTGTTTTTATAAATTTACTTATTTCTGTCATTAAATGCTTTTAAAAAATTATTTAGTGAACTTTTTAGCTCACTATTATTTATCTTATTCATTTTCTCTTCAATTCTAGAAAAATCTTTTAATTTTGGAAAAACTGTTTTATTTAATTCTATTTTTTCTTGCACTATTTTTAACTTAACCTGATCAATACAATTGTAGCCAAAAAAGCTGTTTATTTTGTCAATTATTTCTTTTTTATTATATTCTACCTCCATCTCTTTACCGTGAATTACATTTAAAACTAAAATGCCATTTTTCATCTCTTTTCCCATTTTAATGTTATGAGGATAACAAGAGTCAGAAATTTTTTTACTCACTATCTTTGTCCAGTTATCTACAATATTAGAATAATTATAACCACCTTTTCTGAGGTGTTTTTTTAATGTTTTAGGAATAGAACTTGAAAAGGGTCTTAGTCCTTGTATGAAAGTCTGAGTTTTATTATTATTCTTATTATGCATTTGAGCCCAACATTATCAAAAAAAATTCTAGCTTGGTATGATAATAGCAAAAGAGATTTACCTTGGCGTGTTAGCAAAAAGTCGCCTAAAAAGCTTTATTACAGAGTTTTGAGTGAATTTATGTTGCAACAAACACAGGTAAAAACAGTAATTCCCTACTTTAAAAAGTTTACTAAAAAATATAAGTCACTTGAGTCCTTGGCAAAAATAAATGAAAATCAAATTCTTAAATTATGGGAAGGATTGGGTTACTATAGAAGAGCAAGGAACCTATTAGCATCAGTAAAATTATTGGTAAAAAAATATGACTCTGAACTTCCAAAAAATTTTGAGGAGGTAAAAAAACTTCCAGGAGTTGGTGATTACACTGCAAATGCTTTACTGGGTTTTATACACAATCAACCGACTTTAGCGGTAGATGGGAATGTTAAAAGAGTATTCGCAAGGTATTTAAATAAAAAAGAGACAAAAATTGATTTTAAAAAATTAATTTCTCTTAATAGAAATAGCCTTTTTATTACAAATAGAAATTCAGATTTTATTGAAGCATTAATGGAATTCGGAGCTTTAATATGCAAACCAAAAGACCCAAAATGTAGTCATTGCTGTTTGAAAACAAGTTGTAAACATTTAAAATCTTCTAAGAAGACTAAGACTATAAATGAAAAAAAAGTCAAAACAATTAACTATGATATTTTTTGTTACATTAATAAAAAAAGACAAATTGCTTTAACTAAAAAGAACGAAGTAAGTTTTTTAAAAAATTTTTGTCTTCCGCCAATAAAAAAAATGAAAAACAATTCAAATCAAAATAACTGGATATTTCTAAAAAACTATAAAAATTCAATTTCAAATTTAAAATTAAATATAAATCTCTATTATAAGTTTTCTAATAAAATTCCTCAATCTTATTACTGGCATTCTATTAAAAGCAACAAAGAGTTCATACCAAGTTTTACAAGAAAAATTTTCAATCAAGTATCTACTTTATTTTAATGAAAAAAAAAATTGCAATTATTGGAGCTGGGATAGCAGGTTTAACACTTGCTAACTTTATAAAAAAGTTCACAGAGCATGAATTCATGGTTTATGAAAAGGAGGAGAGCTTATCGCTCGAAGAAGGTTATGGTATTCAACTGGCAACCAATAGTGTCAAAATTTTAAATCAAATTAACTTTAATAAAATTGAAAAAGAAAAAATATTTAATCCGAATACTTTAGTTTTCTACAGTTTAAATAATGAAAAAATATGTGATTTGAATTTATCTAAGTTTAATAATGTAGAAGCAAAATATACAACTTTGCAAAGATCAACTTTAATTGAATTTTTAAAAGAAAATATTTACACACAACATTTAAGATTTGGAAAAAAAATTAAAGAAGTTTCTGAGTTAAAAGATAAAATTCTGATTAAATTCGAAGATAATACTAATGATCTTGTTGATTTTGTAATTGCCGCTGATGGAATTTTTTCAAGTACAAGATCTTTCTTTGAGAAGAAAAAAATAGAGCCGAAATTTAAAAAAGCGATAGCAGCAAGAATAATAATAAAATCAAAATATGACCTTAACATTAGCGAGGACAACATAAATTTAATTCTTGGCGGCAACTGTCATATTGTCATTTACCCTATTAATCAGAAAAAAGAATTAAACTTAGTTTGTATAATGAGATGTAAAAAGTATGATCCTGATAGCACTAAACAATTAATTCAAAATTTAGTTTTAAAACAAAACCCTAATTTCAAAAATATTTTTGATAATGAAATTAAAACATGGCCTCTGTATTTTACTCCAAAAATACAACCTTCCTCTAATAAAAAAGTATTTTATATTGGAGATGCTTTTAATGGATTTTTACCAACCCTTGCACAAGGTGCGGGGCAGTCTATAGAAAGTGCTTTTGAAATATTTAATTTATTGACAAAAGATAGGCTTGATAAAGAAAATAATTATTTTGAAAATAGATCCAAAAGAGCACAAATCATAAGAAGTAGATCAAATTTTAATTTTTTTGCATTTCATTTTTCAAGCAAAGTTATGCAAAATATAAGAAATCTATTTTTGAAGTTCTTAGTAAAACGTAGATTTTTTGTAAAAAGATACTTAGGTAAAGTTTATAAAAATTAGGCTTTAGTTTCAGTGATAAATTTCTGTCTTAAACTATCAATTACAACAGTGGATCCATTAATATTACAATGCCAATAAGTCCAACCATTATAGCTTTCAGCTCCCATAATTGTTGCTGCTACTTTATGAATAGAGCCTTCTGACGCTTTATATTTAATACTACCGTCAGCCATAATTTTTGCATTAATCTTCTTCTTCGGATCAAATAGGGTAGTACCAGGCTTTAATATTCCTAGTTCCACAAGAGAACCAAAAGGAATTCTTGGTTTTGATTTATTGTTTTCAATTGTGTCTAAATATTCATCCTCAATTACCTTCGTTTTTTTTAATCGTTCACCAGCAGCTTTAAAATATTTTTTATCTCTTTCTATGCCGAAATATTTTCTACCCAATTTTTTAGCAACCACTGCTGTCGTCCCAGTTCCTAAAAAAGGATCAAAGATGGTATCACCTTTGTTTGTGGTAGCTAAAATAATTCTATGTAAAAGAGCTTCTGGTTTTTGAGTAGAATGAATTTTTTTTCCATTTTTCTTTAGCCTTTCTTTTCCGTTGCAAATAGGCAATGTCCAGTCTGACCTCATCTGTAAGTCGTCATTTAAGCATTTTAACGATTGGTAATTAAATGTATATTTTGATTTCTTATTCTTTGAAGCCCAGATTAGAGTTTCATGTGCATTAGTAAATCGGGTTCCTCTAAAATTTGGCATAGGATTATTCTTTCTCCAGATGACATCATTAAGCAGCCAGTAATCTAAATTTTGCAAGTGGTAACCTAGACGAAAAATATTATGATAAGATCCTATTACCCAAATACTTCCATTATCTTTTAGAATTCTTTTACACTCATTAAGCCAAGCAATGCAGAATTCATCGTAATGCCTGAAACTATTAAATTGATCCCATTTGTCATTTACACCTTTCACTTTGCTTGCATCGGGTCGCGTTAATTTCTCACCAATTTGCAAATTGTAAGGAGGGTCAGCAAAAATTAAATCAAATGACTTATCAGGAATTTTTTTCATTTCCTGCAAACAATCTCCATTAACAATTTGGTCTGAAAATTTTAGCATTTCTAGATTCAACTCTAAATTGAATCCAGGGTCAAACCTTTTTAATTAAAAAATGATTACTCTTGTGTTTGAGATTCTTAGTTAGACAATATCTTGTGTACAGGCTTAAAACCTTTTCTGTGATGAGAGGTAATACCAAATTTTTTTAAACCCTCTAAATGAGCCTTTGTTCCATAACCAAAGTTTCTTTCCCAAGCATAGTTAGAAAATTTCTCTGCAAGCTTGATCATAAGTTTGTCTCTAAAAACTTTTGCAATAATAGAAGCTGCACTAATAACTTTTATTTTTTCATCTCCATTAATTATAGTTTTATAATTTTTTAAACCACTTGGAGCAAAATTTCCATCTATCAGTGTCAAATCTGGTTTTATAGTTAGCTGATTTAAAGCTCTTTTCATCGACAGCAATGATGCTTGTAAAATATTTAAATCTAAAATTTCCTTTACGGACGCCAGACCAACAGCATAATGTGAATGAGATTTAATATGCTCTGAGATTTTTAATCTTTTTTTAAAACTTATTTTTTTAGAGTCTTCAAGAATCTCAAGATTTACACCTTCTTTTAGTATGACAGCTGCTGAAACCACTGGACCAGCTAAACATCCTCTACCAACTTCATCAATTCCTGCGATAATAATTTTTTTTTTCAATTTAATTAAATTTTCCTATCTCTTATCATTTTTAAGTCAATCCAAGCCATTTTTTTCTGCGCTGGTTGTCTCATTAAAAAAGCAGGATGAAATGTGATAATAACTGATGCCTTGCAATTACCAAATTTTTTTTCAATCCACTTACCTCTCATTTTGGATATAACAACTCCTTTTCCAATTAACGCATTCATGGCAGTACTTCCAAGTAACACTATAATTTTTGGATTAATAATTTCTATATGTTTAGTTATGAAGGGCAAATATCTCTTTATTTCTTCATCTGTAGGCCTTCTATTATCGGGAGGTCGATAATTTACTATGTTAGATATATAAACTTTTTTTCTGTCTAAATTAATTGCTGAAAGCATTTTATCAAGTAAAGCTCCAGCTCGACCTACAAAAGGCAAAGCCTCTTCATCCTCATTAGCCCCAGGTGCTTCACCAATTAGCATTATTTTAGATTTTGGATTGCCATCACTAAACACCAAGTTTTTTGCATTTTCTTTAAGGCTGCAGTTCTTGATGCTTTGAATTGACTTTTTTAGTCTTTCTAAGTTATCAATTTTATCAGCAGAAATTTCAAAACTGACGTTTTTATATCTATTGATTGCCTTGTTATTGTAAATTAAATTATGATTAATAAGTTTATAGTATTGAAGTAATTTAATTGGATTTATGTTATTTTTTTTTACCATTCTTTATGAAAAAGACAATTTTTAATAAGAAGATTATAGGACAAATTATTTTTGTCATTATAATTTTATTCACATCACCTGTTAAATCTTTGGATAAGTTTAACAAAGCTGAACGTATGTCTGACTATTTTTCAGGAATATTATTATTGAATGAAAATCAATATGAGGAGTCCTTCAATTTCTTTAGGAAATTAAATGGACTAGAGAGAAGTCATACAAATTACTCAGTTAAATATTTATATTCTTTAGTAAACTCTGGAAATTTAAAAGAAGCTTATAATTATTCTAAAAAGCTAGAGAAACAAAAACTAGATAGCTTTGAAAGTTATCTTATTATAGGCATTTATTATCTTAAAAATTCAGACATTGAGCAAGCTCAAAAATATTTTCTTAAAGCGAAAAAAAAAAATTCAAGATTTGTAATAAATAATTACGTATTAAGCTCACTATATAATTGGTCTAGTTTAATATACTATGATTTAAATCAAGCCTCAATTGAATTAGAAAAATTAGACGAAAGGTTTGAAAATCTAAAAAAGATACAAAAGGTTTTCTTGAACTGTTTTTTTAATAGCCCAAACACTAAAAATCTCTTCGATGATTTAATTTCAAATGAAAAAATTGATTTTTCAAGATATAATTATTTTTATTCCTCATACTTAATATCTCAAGGAAAAATTAAGGAAGCAAAAGAAATTCTAAATTCTGCACTTAAGTTATATCCTAGAAACTTACTTCTTAATCAATATAAGATAGATATTAACGAAAATAAAAATATTTCAGTTTTTAATTGCCAAGACACAAGCCATGTTATTGCTGAAATTTTATATATAACTGCTAATGCTTTATCATCACAATCAATATATGTTTTATCAAATTTTTATTTAAATTTAGCAAAATATCTCAATAAAGATTTTCACTCTTACGATACTTTAACAGCTGAAAATTTTTATCAAGTTGATAATTTAAAGAAAGCTAAAGAGACATATCAAAGTTTAAGCAAAAAAGGAAAAGCATTTCAATGGCATGCATCAAAACAACTTGCGAAAATTTTTATTCAAGAGGAAGATCTAGAAAAGGCTTTAGAAATTCTTAGCAATGCTTACGATAATTTAAATTACAAGGATATTCACGAGATTTTTGATTATGCAGAATTTTTAAAAAATAATGAAAAATTTGAAGAGTCAATTCTTTACTACACCAAAGTAATTGACAAAGTAAAAGAAGACCATCCTTTATATGCAGAGTCTACTGATGGTAGGGGTATTGCATATGAACGTACTGGACAGTGGGAAAAAGCTGAGAGAGATTTATTAGATTCACTTAAAGCAAATCCTGAACAAGCTTATGTAATTAATTATCTAGCTTATTCCTGGATTGAGCAAGGCGTTAAAATTGAAAAATCATTAGATATGTTGGAAAAAGCAAATAATTTAAGATCGAACGATCCTTATATTACTGACTCATTAGGCTGGGCATTATTTAAACTTCAAAGATATGAAGAATCTAAAAATTACCTCCAATTAGCTGTCAAACTTCTTCCTGGTGATCCAATAGTTAACGATCATTATGGAGATGTATTGTGGAAAAGTGGTAAACAACTACAAGCCAGGTATTATTGGAATTATGTTTTAAATCTTGAGAAAACAGAAGAAGATCTTAAGAAAGCTGTAGAAGAAAAACTTATTAAAGGCCTGTAATCAATGGTCCTAAGTTCATACTCGAAAATAAATTTATCTTTAACAATCAATTCTAAGCGTAAAAATAATATGCATGATATTCAATCTTTTTTTTGTTTAATAGACTTAAAAGATAAAATTAAACTAAGTAAGATTAAAGGTAAAAAAGACAAAATTTTTTTTAAAGGACCTTTTTCAAAATTTGTAAATAAATCAAACAATTCTATTGTTAAACTATTAAAATTCCTAAGAAAGTCAAAGCTAATCGAGGATCATTATTCTGTAACTATTACAAAAAATATACCTGTTTTTGCAGGTTTAGGAGGGGGCACAGGCAACGCAGCTTTTATATTAAAACACCTTCTCAAAAAAAAATTAAACAATAATCTAATTGGAAAAGTACAGACAAAAATTGGATCTGACTTGAGACTTTTTTTTTACAGACTAGGATATTTAAAAAATTTGGGAACAATTATTGATTTAGATCGAAAATATAAATTATATTTCTTGTTAGCACAACCAAAAGTGAGATGTTCGACAAAGGAAATTTATTCAAAAGTACGAAAGTTTTCTAAGAAGACAGTTTTAAAAAAGCAACTGATACAGAATAGAATTAATTTCATAAATTACTTATCTGATAAGTGCGACAATGACTTACAATTAATTGTTGAAAAAAAATATCCTATAATTAAACCTCTTTTAAAAGATATTAAAAATCAGAAAGGATGCAGCTTTTCAAGAATGACAGGCTCTGGGTCAGTTTGTTACGGTTTATTTAAAGATCAAATTACTGCAAAAAAAGCCTTATATAATTTAAAAAATAAGTATCCTAAATTTTGGTTATCATTAGCGAAAACTGTTTAATTTTTGTAATTTATGATATATCAGGTTTCTTAACATTGGGGCATAGCCAAGCGGTAAGGCAGCGGTTTTTGATACCGCCATCCTAGGTTCGAATCCTAGTGCCCCAGCCAAAATTATGTTGGAAAAAAGCTTTAACTTATTAAAAAAAATTAAAAGAAATTTTTTTCCATTCTATAAAGATAAAGATTTAAAATTTGTATTTCAAAAACTTCAAGAGGACTTACCTAGTGATAAAGTTGCAGCAAGATTTGTTGGTGGGTGTGTTAGAAAGCATCTTACCAACCAAGAAATTGATGATATTGATATTGCAACTGTAATTAGTTCAGAAGAAATAAAAAAAAAATTTAATAACACAAATTTTAAAATAATCGACACCGGAATTAAACATGGAACGATAACACTTGTATCCAAAAAATTTAAACTTGAATTAACAACTTTAAGACAAGATATTGAAACTTACGGTAGGCATGCAAAGGTAGAGTACATTGATGATTGGAAACTAGACTCTGAAAGAAGAGATTTCACAATTAATGCTATTTATTTAGACATAAATGGTAAAATCTTTGACCCACAATTGGGAACAATTGACTTAAAAAATAATAATGTAAAATTTATTGGAGATCCGCAGAAAAGAATAGAAGAGGACTATTTACGTATTATAAGATTTATAAGATTTAAAATTATGTATAGTAGCAAAATTGAGGAAACAACTAACAATGCTATCAAACAAAATTTGAATGGAATTACAAAAATTTCTAAAGAGAGAATTTTAGTAGAATTGTATAAAATCTTAAATTTACAAAATTTCATTAATTTAAATGAAAGTGATTATTTAAAGGAAATTTTTAATCTAATTTTTCCAGAATTGAAAAATATCAATCGTTTAGATCGTTTAAAGAAAATATATAAATACTCAGAGATAAACTTAAAATTAATGTTAGCAGTTTTATTAATTGATAATGACAATAATCATGAGTATTTTTCACATAAATATAATGTGTCGAATGAAATCAAAGATGAATTACATTTATTAGCAAAAAATTTTCAATCGCTAAAGGACAATAAAGATTTATTTAATAAGGATCTTGAAAAAAATATTTATCTGACTGATAAAAGTCATTTAATAAATCTAAATGTATTAAATTTTACGTCTAACCCAAAATTGAGCTTGAAAGATTTTTCCGAAACCTTAAAAAAAATTTTAAAATCAAAAACCCACCAGTTTCACATAGATGGTGAGTATTTAATGCAAAGGGGTATGAAAGAAGGAAAATTACTAGGAAGAGTCCTTAAAAAAATTGAAGAGGAATGGGTAGATAATAATTTCAATATTTCCGATAATAGAGTAAAAGAAATTATTAAACTAAATTCCTAAATATATTCCACATCAAGTATTTCAAAACTTTTTTCACCCGATGGCGTATTCACGGTAACCATTTCACCTTTATCTTTTCCAATAACAGCCTTACCAATTGGACTTTTAAAAAAGATAAGATTTTTTTTTATATCAGCCTCATCTTGACCAACTAACTTGTAAGTAATTTTTGCATCATTCTCTAAATCTTGTAACTTTACTGTAGAGCCAAAAATCACTTTCCCATTATTGTCAATTTTAGTAACATCAATTACATTAGCTCTTGCAATTATATCATTAATTGCAATAACACGACTTTCTATCAAAGCTTGTTGTTCTTTTGCAGCGTGATACTCAGCATTTTCTTTGAGATCACCATGTGATCTTGCTTCAGCAATAGCCTCTACAACTTTTGGTCTTTGTACATTTTTTAGATCTTCTAACTCTGATTTAAGATCCTTAAGTCCATTCACTGTAATAGGTTCTTTTTCCATAAAATCTATCTTTTAAATAAATATCTTGAGGTAAAATCTATTTTAAATAGATTTATATTTTTGTCTTTAAAATATTCATCCACGGCTTTTTTAGAACCTTTCCAATACCCGTAATCATCTATAATTAAAATTCCATTTTTACTTAAAAGCGGGAAAAGAACTTCAAGTTCAATTTTAGTGCTCTCATACCAATCAGTATCTAATCTTAGTAAGCTAATTTTAGTTGGTAAATTTTCAACAATTTTTAATGTTTTTTCCACCTCTCCTTTAATACATATCAAATTATCATTATTTTCAGTGTTCATTTCAAAGTTTTTTTTAACATCCTCTAAATTACATTTTGCAAAAATTATATTTTTTTCCGGATCGACTTTCTTTTTTTTTAATGAATTCAAAATTTTCTCTGCGCTCTCATTATTGATATTTGAGTCCTCTTTACCTGGTTGGCTCATACCTGAAAAAGTATCGTATGCAAATATTTTTCTATTATTAAAATTAAGTTTTTCAATCATTTTTTGAAATAAAATTAAATTTCCACCTCTCCACACTCCACATTCAACAAAGTCACCCTCCACGTCATCTATTTGAATTTGCCTTAATGCTTTAATTAAAAAAAACATTCTCTCAAAACCAGTCATAGAATATTTAGAGGCAATTTCTAAAGTTTTTTTTTCAAAATCACTAAGGCCGACGAAATCATCGCTCCAATCTCTATTTTGGATTTTTGTAAATCTATATCCAAATCTTTTAGATACAGAATTTAATAACTTAGCAAATTTATTTTTCATTTATTTCCACTTTGCTTCTGGTGGAAGCGACATTAAAATAGAGTCAGTATTCCCCCCTGAATTTAAACCAAATTTTGTACCTCTGTCATATAAGAGATTAAACTCTACATATCTTCCGCGTTTTAACAATTGTTTTTCTTTATCTTTTTTTGAATATTTTGAATATTTTTTTCGATTAATTACTTTATTTGATATATCAATAAAAGTTAATCCAAGTTCTCTGACGAACTTGAAGTTTTTGACCCAATCTTTAGTTTCGTAATCGAAAAATATACCTCCGATTCCTCTTGCCTCATTTCGATGAGGTAAAAAAAAGTATTTATCACACCAGTGCTTATATTTTGTATAGTTCTTTTTATTCTGTAAGCAAATTTTTTTTAATTCACTATGAATAATCTTACTTTCTTTTAAATCTTTATGGCTTGGTGTTGCATCCATACCTCCTCCAAACCACTCTTTTGAAGTCACAATGAACCTTGTATTAAAATGTAAAGCAGGAATTTTTGGATTTTTCATGTGAGCAACCACTGAAACACCAGAGGCCCAATAATTCCCTTTTTTTTCTGCACCTAAAATTTGAGACCTAAATTTTTTAGGAAATATTCCCGATACAGTTGATTTATTAACACCAACTTTATCAAAGATTTTTCCACCAGACAAAAGATATGATGTACCTCCTCCCTCTTTTACGTTTTTTTTATACCAGTGTTTTTTAGAGAAAAATATTTTATTGTCCTCAAGCGCCTCAAAAGATTTACATATTTGTATTTGTAAATATGAGAACCAACTATCTGCCATTTTTTTTTTAAATTCTGAAGTAATCATTATTTCAAAAGTTTATTTTGTCTTAGAGCTTCAGCCGAAACTATAGCTACGCACATAGCTACATTAAGAGATCTAGTTTTTTTATTCATTGGAACCTTTAATCTATTATTAATAGTTTTATGTAAATTTTCTGGAACCCCGGCACTTTCTCTACCAAATAATAAAATATCATTTTTATTAAATTTAAATTTATAATATTTTTTTTTAGCTTTAGTTGTCATAAGTACAATTCTTTTTTTTCTATTTTTAATGAGAAAATTATTATAGTCCTCGTACTTAAAAATTTTGCAAACCCCAAGGTAATCCATTACTACTCGTTTGAATCTAGAGTCGTTTAAGCTGAAGCCACATGGCTCAATAATATGAATTTTAAGGTTTAAACAAGCGCTTAATCTAATTATAGCAGCTGTATTTTGAGGTATATCCGGTTTATATAGAGCTATGTGCATTAATATCTCTTAATTTATGTGTCATTCTGACCCTAGAATTTTTAAAATATGGTTTTATCTAATAATTATATTATAAGCACATACATAAATGAGCAAAGAAGAAAAAAAGGTCAATCGAAGAGATTTTTTATTTACAGCTAGCTATACAGTAGGAGCAGTGGGGATTGGAGCAGTTATTTGGCCAATGATTGACCAAATGAATCCTGATAAAGCCCAACAAGCTTTAGCAACTACAGAAGTTGACATTAGCAGTATAGAACCTGGTAAGTCTATTACTGTATTATGGAGAGGTAAGCCAATATTTATTAAAAAAAGAACTTCAGAAGAAATAGCTGAGGCTAGGGCGGTAAAATTGGACGATTTGCCTGATCCTCAAAAAGATGAAGATAGAGTAAAAGAGGGTAAAGACGAATGGTTAGTCATGTTAGGAGTTTGTACACATCTTGGATGTGTGCCTTTAAAAGATAAAGGAGACTTTAATGGTTGGTTTTGTCCTTGTCATGGTTCACATTACGATGTATCAGGCAGAATACGAAAAGGACCAGCGCCAACGAACATGGAGATTCCGAAGTTCGAATTTGTTGACAGTAATACAATTAAGATTGGTTAAGAAATTATGAGTGAACACGAATACGCACCGAAATCTAAAGCAGCTAAATGGTTTAACGATCGTTTGCCATTACTTACTCTTGGAGCTCACCTTACAGATTACCCAACACCTAAAAACTTAAATTATTGGTGGACCTTTGGTGGAATTTTAACTTTTTGTTTAATCACTCAAATAGTTACAGGAATTGTTTTAGCAATGCATTACGTCGCTCATGCAGATTTAGCTTTTGCTAGTGTAGAACACATAATGAGAGATGTAAATTATGGTTGGCTGATAAGATATATTCATAGCAATGGTGCATCTATGTTTTTCCTAGCAGTTTATATTCACATTTTTAGATCTTTATTTTATGGATCATATAAATCACCAAGAGAAGTAATTTGGATAATTGGTCTGATGATTTATTTATTAATGATGGCAGCAGCTTTCATGGGTTATGTTTTGCCTTGGGGTCAAATGAGTTTCTGGGGCGCTACAGTAATAACTAATTTATTTAGTGCGATCCCATTAGTTGGAGATAGTATAACAACTTGGTTATGGGGAGCATATTCTGTAGATAATCCAACACTAAACAGATTCTTTAGTTTACATTATTTAATACCGTTTTTAATTTTAGGATTAGTAGTGTTACACATTTGGGCTTTACATGTTCCAGGAAATAACAATCCTGTAGGTATTGATATAAAGAAACCGTCTAAAGATACAGTTCCATTTCATCCTTATATAACAATTAAAGACGCTTTCGCGCTTTTAGTTTTTATGATCATATTTGCTGGATTTGTATTCTTCACTCCAAATGTTTTGGGACACTCAGACAATTATATACCCGCCAATCCGTTAGTTACACCTGCTCACATAGTACCTGAATGGTATTTGTTACCATTTTACGCAATTTTAAGATCTGTCCCTGATAAATTAGGTGGAGTGATTTTAATGTTCAGCGCAATTTTTATTTTATTTGTCCTACCTTGGTTAGACACATCAAAAGTTAGATCGGCTGTTTTTAGACCGATTTATAGACAGTTCTTTTGGATATTAGTAATAGACGTTCTAATGCTTGGTTATGTTGGTGCGATGCCAGCTGAGGGAATTTACTTAGTATTAGCTAGAGTGGGAACTATTTATTATTTCTTACATTTTATAGTAGTTATGCCTGTTGTCGGTTATTTGGAAAAAACGGATCCAATTCCTATGAGCATCTCTGAGCCAGTGTTAACCGGAGGAGCAGAACCATCTTTAGCTAGGAAGGTTAATGATAAAGTCTAATATAAAACTTCTCGTTTTATCTTTTTTGTTACTTATCTCACTAAGACCACTACAAAGCGCTGAAATGGCTGATCCAATTAAAGTGGATTGGAGTTTTAAAGGTTTAACAGGAACCTTTGATAGAGCGTCACTACAAAGAGGTTTTCAAGTTTATAAAGAAGTTTGTGCTTCTTGCCATTCAATGCAATATCTTAGCTATAGGAATCTAGGAGAATCTGGTGGACCTGAATTTTCAGAACAAGAAGTAAAAGCGATTGCAGCTAGTTTCGAAATAGAGGATGGTCCAGACTCTCAAGGAGAAATGTTTACTCGACCAGGAAAACCCTCAGATAAATTTAAGAGCCCATACCCTAATGTTCAAGCAGCAACAGCTGCTAATGGTGGGGCATACCCGCCTGATATGTCAGTTTTAGTCAAAGCAAGAAAAGGAGGAGCTAATTACATTTATTCAGTTCTTGTTGGTTACGAAGACCCTCCTCCGGGTGTAACTCTTGATGATGGTGTTTATTACAATAAATATATGGCCGGTAATAAGATAAAAATGCCAAATAATTTAATGGATGGCTTAGTTGAATATGCAGATGGCACGGAGTCCACAGTTGATCAAATGGCAAAAGATGTAACAACCTTTTTGGCTTGGGCTGCTGAGCCAGAACTTGAAGAGAGACATAAAACTGGTGTTAAAGTAATTATATATTTACTGCTTTTAACAATATTAGTTTACTTGAGTATGAAAAAAATATGGTCAAGGATTGACTCTGAAGTATAAAACATCGCCATCTTTTACAATATAATCTTTTCCCTCAATTCTTAATTTTCCATTTTCTTTACACTTTTCTGCACTACCATATTTTATAAAATCTTCGCAAGATACAGCTTCTGCTCTAATAAAGTTTTTTTCAAAATCTGTATGAATAACACTAGCTGCTTTTGGAGCAAGAGTATTTTTTCTCACTGTCCAAGCTCTACTCTCCTCTGGACCTGAAGTAAAAAAAGTATCTAGTTTTAGTAGATCATATCCTTCTCTAATCAATTGGTTTAATCCAGTTTTATTTAAACCAATATCTTGCATAAAAGCCTCTTTTTCATTTTTATCTAAACCTGAAAGTTGATCTTCTATGTCAGCACAGATATTTATTATTTTATCATTAGGATATTTGTTTTTTACTTCTTCAGTATATTGATTTCCTTTAGATAAATTCTCTTCATCTACATTACATACAATTATTTTAGGTTTAACACTTAATAGCCCTATGCTGAATAAAAATTTGTTTTCTTCCTCATTATTAATCTTTACCTCTTGATTATTATCAAGCTGAATTAATTTTTCTTCTAAAATCTTTATTTGTTTATCTTCAAGAAGTTTTTTTTTACCTTTTTCAAGTTTTTTTTGAACAACATCAAGGTCAGATAATATTATTTCTGTCTTAATAGTTTCTAAATCATCTGAAGGGCTTATTTTTGAGTTTACATGGGTGATTTTTTCTGAATCGAAACATCTCACTAAATGAATTATTGCATCTACTTCTCTAATATGTGAAAGAAATTTATTACCTAGACCTTCTCCTTTTGATGCACCTTTAACTAGGCCAGCTATGTCAACAAAGGTTATATTCGTGTAAATTTTTTTTTTTGAATTTGAAAGTTTAGCTAAATGATCTAATCTCTCATCTATTACGTCAACAATTCCGATATTAGGATCAATTGTACAAAAGGGGAAGTTTGCTGCCTCAGCATTTTTAGATGCAGTTAAAGCGTTAAATAAAGTTGATTTACCAACATTTGGCAACCCAACTATTCCACATTTAAATCCCATTAAGATTTTGATTTACTTTGCTAGAGAAAAGATCTATTTTTTTTCCAATTAGTGTTGGTATTTGTTTAACAATATTTTCAGTAATCTCTTTTATTTTCTCTTCTTCATCTTCTTTGAAATCTTCAAGAACATGGTTATTTACTTTCTTTTTTTGTTTAGGATGACCTATACCTATTCTAACCCTTGAATAATCTTTTCCTATGAATTTATCTATAGACTCAATACCGTTGTGACCAGCACTACTTCCTCCAAATTTTGCTTTAATCTTTCCAAAATCAATATCCATGTCGTCGTGAAAAACTATTACGTCCTTTGCATCTATCTTAAAATAATCAATTAATTCTTTAATAGCTGTTCCAGAATTATTCATGAAAGTGAGAGGTTTTATTGCATAGATTTTTTTTTCATCAATATTACCAGTCGTTAATAGCCCTTTAAATTTTGGTTTTTGTTTAGACAGTTTAAAGTGCGCATTTATAGCATCGATAATTTTGAAACCTATATTATGTCTAGTGTTTGTATAATTTGAACCTGGATTTCCTAATCCAACAAGTAAAAGCATATATTATTTTTTATCTGCAGGTTTCTTTTCGGTAGATTTTTTTTCTTCAGGCTTTTTATCCGTTGCGCCGGCTTTAGCCTTATCATCTTTTTTAGCCGCTTCTCCATCTTTAGAAGCTGCTTCAGCTCCTTCAGCTGGCGCTTCACCTTCAGCACCTTCAGCTGGGGTTTCTTCAGCTGGTTTTTCTGGCTCTTTTATAACAGTTGGAGCTGCAACTGTGGCTACAACGAAATCTCTATCAGTAATAGTTGGAACTACATTCTGAGGAAGAGTTACTGATGAAATTTTTATGCTTGTACCAATGTCTGTTCCTGCCAAATCTACAATTATTTCATCTGGAATATTTTCAGCTGGACATTTTAATTCTACTTTTCTTCTAACTATATTTAAAACTCCTCCACGCTTCAATCCTGGCGAGTCAGGGTGATTGATAAATTTTACTGGTATTTCTAAAACGATCTTCTTACCTGATACGATTCTCATAAAATCAATATGTATCGGTTCTTCTGAAACTACATGATACGCAACATCTCTAGGAATAACCTTCTCTTTTTTTCCGTCGACATCTAACTCTAAAACTTTCGATAAAAATGTATCTGAATTTATTATACCTGAAATTTCTTTTTTAATTACCGAGATATTTTTATTAGCATCTTTTCCACCATATAAAATAGCAGGTATCAAACCCTTAGCTCGTAATTTATTATTAGAGCCAGACGTTAAACTTTCTCTTTTAGTAGCTTTTATGTTGCTCATAAATTTATTGAAAAGGGTATATAACCCAGGATCTGAATCAAAACAAGTATTAATTAAATAAATCTGATACAGAATTTGAATTAGCTATTCTTTTTATTGCTTCTGACATGAGCGAAGATATCGATAATACCTCAATTTTACTGTTATTATGAATTTTCTTTGTATTATCTATTGTATCAGTGACAATAAGTTTCTTTATTTGAGAATTTTTGATTTTTTTTGACGCATCACCGCTAAGCACACCGTGCGAAATAAAAACATACACCTCATTTGCACCACTTTTTTTTAAAGCATCAACTGCATTTACAATCGTTCCACCACTATCAATTATATCATCGACAATAATACATGTTTTATTCTTTACATCTCCTAAAATATTCATTACTTCTGATTTTCCTGGAGATGGCCTTCTCTTATCTATAATTGCAAGATCAGCTTTAATTCTATTAGCTAAATCTCTTGTTCTTGCTACTCCGCCCACATCTGGTGAGACACAAATTAATTTTTTATTACTTAATTTTTTTTTTATGTATTTTGCAAATAATGGTGCAGTATATAAGTTATCGACAGGCATATCAAAAAAACCCTGGATCTGACCAGCATGCAAATCTACAGTAACAACTCTAGTTGCCCCAGCGTTAGTAATTAAATTAGCAACCACTTTTGCTGAAATTGAAGTTCTAGGAGCAACTTTCCTATCTTGTCTTGCATAACCAAAATAAGGAATTACTGCAGTAATTGTTTTTGCCGATGATCTTCTTAAAGCATCAATAACCAGCAATAATTCCATCAAATTATCATTGGCTGGATTAGAAGTAGATTGAATGACGAATACACTATTACCCCTAATATTTTCATTAATTTCAATATAAATTTCTCCGTCAGCAAATCTTCTTATATTAGTATTGATCAATTTTAGTTTTAAATTTTTTGCAATGTCTTTGCTTAACTTTAAATTACTTGTTCCAGATAAAATTTTCATGAAATGTATCTATTTATACCTCATTTCTCCACCTTTTCA
The DNA here is from genome assembly GCA_028404615.1 of Candidatus Pelagibacter sp. The sequence goes on along the minus strand of JAOOBT010000002.1, from coordinate 185,541 downwards.
AATTAATTAAGTCAAACAATACAAACTGTAGATATACACCTACCGTAATCTTTTTGTTCCAGTTTCCTTGACCTTCTGTAACTAAAAAAAATGCTCCTTTGTGTGAACGTATCTTTATCAATCTGGTCAACTTTGACTTTAAGTTTGAGGAGTTTATCTGTAACGTATTTTCTCAAATTGAAAAATTTTTTTATCTTATCTTTATTAGAGAAATATTTTTTATTTTTTTTAGATTTTTTAACAAATTTCTCATAGAAATTTAAATCTACTTCATAGCTTTTTCTACCAATACAAGGCCCTACGCATGCGTAAATTAAATTGTTAGAGCTAATTTTTTGAATTTTAAATATAGTATTTCTTATTATTTCGGAAAAAGCACCTTTCCATCCGGCATGTATACAACCAATAATATTGTTCTTAATGTCAAATAAAATAATCGGAACGCAATCAGCTGTAACCACTCCAAGAGCGATACCTTTCATTTTAGTTACAATAGCATCAGCTTTAATTTTTTTTTTATAATTTTTTTTATTTATTTCAATAACTCTATTACTATGAGTTTGATGCATTAATATTAGTTTATTATTTTTTACTCCCATCCTTTTCGCAACAAAATTTAGGTTTTTATTAACTTTTTTTTTGTTGTCTTTTGATCCTTTGCCGCAATTAAGGCTTTTATAGATTCCTTTTGAGTACCCATGTTTTCTTGAAAAGAAACAATGTTTAATCTTTTTTATTTTTTTAAGTTGTTTTGAGTAGAACATTATTTAAATCCTAAAAATTCTGATTTATTTGATTTATAAGCTAAGATCACTTTAAATAAACTACCCATAGAATTTGGACTTAATAATCTTTTAATTCTCAAGTAAAGATCCGATTGTTCCCTAAATTTCATTTTTTTTGCAATAATTTCCGCTCTTTCAAGTATTCCCATACTTTTTAAAAATTGTGTTTGAGTGATAACGTTTTTAATTTTCATTCCATTTTTTTGAAAAAATTCGCTTAGTAATTTAAAATTAACATGAGAAGTAACATCTGCCTTTCCTAAATTTTCAAGCGGGTTATTTTTTTTATGTTTGATTACTGACTGTAAAGTACTTTGATTAGAAGGTTTTAAATATCCATAATCTATTAATAAAATACACCCTTTTAATTTTGAAATTTTTTTTGTCATTTTTTTTAATTCTAAAAAACCAAATTTAGGCAATTCTATAAAATTTAATCTTTTTAAAGTTTCATATGATCTTATTATATTAATATCTTTTTTTTTTGCCTTTTTAAAAATTTCAATTAAATTATTTTTTTTATCAAGTGTATAATTTTTTTCGTAAAGAGAATTTCCAATTTTTTTAAATTGTTTTATTGGCATTGCATCAAAAAATTCGTTTCCAAAAAATAAAACAGGACCTGTTTTAATTTCACTAAATTTATCTATCCATTTTATATGTTTGTCATTTATATTTTTTTTTTGTATCTCTTTTAAATAGTTACTCTCTTCGTATAAAAATACTTTTTTTATTGAATTAAATTTTGGAAATTTTTTAAATGATCTTAGGAGAATTTTAGTTAAAGTGCCATCACCAGGACCCAATTCAACAATGGTGAAATTATTTGGTTTTCCGAATAATTCCCATGTAGAAATAATCCAAATAGCAATTGCTTCAGAAAACAAAAAAGAAATTTTTGGAGAGGTTACAAAATCTCCACTTTTTCCAAATGGCAATTTAGATGCATAATATCCATGATTATTGTCGTATAAAACATTTTTAAAAAATCTATCAACCGGAATAACTTTTGATTTCTTAAAAAACTTTAAATCAGATTTCATTTTTTTTTTTTAAAATAATCAGAATTACAAATCCACTTAAAACCATAAAAAAACTTAGAATTGTTCCCATAGTAAATATATTAAATAAGTATCCTACTTGAGTATCTGGTTCCCTAAATAGTTCTGATATTATTCTGAAGACTCCATAAAATATTAGAAATAAATAAGAGCATGTTCCAATTTTATATCTCATTTTTAAAATTAAAGTATTTAAAACTAAGAATAAAACTACTCCCTCTAAAGCTGCTTCATAAAGTTGAGAGGGATGTCTTGGTTGCATATCTACCAAAGGAAAAATCACACCCCAAGGAACAGATGTAACTTTACCAATTAGTTCTCCATTAATAAAATTAGCTATTCTACCTAAAAAAATTCCTATTGGTGAAACACAAGCAATTACATCTAATAAAAGAAAAGCAGGAACTTTTTTTTTTATGGAAAATAAATATGTTCCAATTATTATTCCGATTAATGCCCCATGAAAAGACATTCCACCTTCCCAAACTTGAAAAATTTCTAAGGGATTAGATAAGTAATATCCTGGATTATAAAAAATTACATATCCTAGTCGACCACCTATAATTAATGAAATTATCAAATAAGTAATTAAATCGTCAAAAATACCAAGATTAAATTTTATGGCTGTTTTATTTATAATACTTTCAATGATTTTTTTTCCAAGCCACCAACCTATTACAATTCCAAAAATGTATGCTAAAGAGTACCACCTGATAACTATAAACCCAAAATTTATTAAAACAGGGTCTAAATTGTGAGTATACATGTCTCCTTATAACACATTTGAAATTAAGATTGCCATCAAATAAGATAGAGTATGAGCAATACAGAAAAAATTTTAAAATCTTTGTCAAATTTAATTGAGAACGGTATTTTGACATCAAATGATATCAAAAAAGAAATTTCAACAGATTTAAAATTTAAAAAAGACAAAATAATTAATAAACTTCAACTTGTATCTAGAGAGGAGTTTGAGGTCTTAAAAAAAATTGTTCAAAAGCAGGACTCAATTATTAAGAAACTATCAAAAAACAAAAAAACTAGAAAGGCAAAGAGATCTTAACCTGTAATCCATTATAATTACTTTTGCTTAATTGAATATTCCCACCGTGAGAATTAATTATATCTTCCACAATAGCCAAACCTAATCCAATGCCTGATTGGTTTAAGCTTCTACTTTTGTCGAGTCTGAAGAAAGGCTTAAACACATTTTTATATTGATCCTCTGGGATACCAGGTCCGTCATCCTCTATCGTAATTAAAGCTCTATTGTTTCCTTTTTGAATATTGATATAAACGTTATTACCGTAAGTTAAACCGTTGTGAATAACATTTTCAAAAGATCTTTGTAATGCTGTGGGCCTGGCATTTAATTCGATTAATTCTTTACTGTCATTAAAATTTAATTTGTGATTGTTAAATTTATCTTTAATGGATTTTAAAAGTCTACCTAGGTTAATTTTAATTGTATTTTCCTGTGTTTGGGTTTTTGCGAATTGTAAATAATCATTTAACATTTTCTCCATTTCATCTATGTCTTTAGACATTTTTTCAGATATCTCTTTTTGTTGCAGCATTGCGAGCTGCAGCTTCAAGCGTGTTAAAGGAGTTCTTAAATCATGACTTATTCCAGAGAGCATTTCTGCTCTTTGATTAAGATGTCGATTAATTCTTTTTGCCATTCGATCAAATTCAAAAGCAGCCTTTCTAATTTCTTGAGAGCCTGAAGCTCTAAAATCATTCACATAGTCTCCTTTCCCGAATCTTTCAGCAGCTTTTGCCAATTTTACTAATGGTTTAGTTTGATTTTTTAAGAATATTAAAGCTATCACAATGAGCACTAAAGAAGGAAGTGTAGTCCATAAAACAAATAACCTTATTGATGATGCTGAAACCATTTCTTTAGGAACTAAAAATTCAATAACTTCATCTCCAGATTTTATTTTGATCTCAACAGCATTTTTAAATTTTGAGGTACTAAACCAATAGTTATTATTTCCAAAAACAGATTTTAGCTCTCGCCTTAAGGATCTATCCATTGGACTGAATTTTCTCTCTCCGCTATTTTCTGGAAAAGCTTCATCATTAATACCAATTTCAAAATTAAAATTATTTTTGTAACTGTCAGTAAAAAAATCTAAATTTTTTTTATCATTTTGATAAACCTCTTCAATTGCTTTTAATTGAGCAACTAATGATCTTGTAATATTTTTATTAGATTTAATCCAAACACTGTCATAAAAAACTATAGTTATTATAATTTGCAAAATAATTGTTGGAGCCGCAACAATAATTAAAGCTCTATAAAAAAGTCTTTTAGGTAAAATATATTTTAAAAAGTTATTCAATCCAAAGAACATAGCCTGAGCCTCTAATTGTTTGAAGGAATTTCGGATTTCTTGGATCCAATTCAAGTTTTTGTCTTAATCTAGTAATCATAACATCAATTGATCTTTCTTGATTAATACCTGAAATTTTCCCTATTGCTTCTCTAGAATAGGTTATTCCAGGATTCGCTAACATCTCAATTAAAACTTTCTTTTCAGAGTTATTAATTTTTTGAGACTTATTTTTTAAATTTACAGTCATTTTATTTAAATTTACTTCTGCATTTCCGATCTTATGAATGCTTTTTAAATCTAATTTATTACTTTTTTTAATAATATTTCTTATGCGCAACAATAACTCCTTAGGCTCAAAAGGTTTACCTAAGTAATCATCAGCTCCAAGTTCCAGGCCTTTAATTCTATTCTCAACCTCTCCTTTTGCGGTTAACAGTATTATTGGGACTTTAATTTGTCTTTTAATTTCTTTTGTAAGATCATATCCATCTTGCCCTGGCATCATAACATCAAGAATTATTGTATCAAATTTTATATAATTTAACTTTTCTTTTGCTTGATCAGCGTTTTCAGCTGTCGAGACAATATAATGATTTTCAGAGAGAAAATCCTTCAACAGATTACGAATTCTGTCGTCATCATCAACTATAAGAATATGATTTTTATTTTCCATCTATTATTTTCTTTAATACATCTTTAAATTTAATTACAGAGTCAGAGCTAGAATTTTTTAAAGCATTAAAAATTCTTTTTTTTTGTGTATTATAAACTGTTTCAAAAAAAGTTTTTCCCTCTTTATCTAGAAATAAATTTTTTTTCCTAGTATCAGTCTCATCTTGTATCTGTTTTATCATTTTTGATTTTATCAAATCTCTTAATACTCTATTTAAACTTTGTTTAGTCACTTTTAATTTAAAAATTAACTCACCTAAATTTATACCTGGATTTCTCTCAATTAGATTTAATGCTCTTAAATGAGCAGGCCCAAAAAATTTTTTAGATAAGATTTCTTTAGGATCAGAAAATGTTTCTCTGTAAGCGTAATAAAGAAGCTGAATAAACTCTTTAATTTGTTCATCTTTGAGATAAAGTAAATCTTTCATAATGGTAAGTTATATTGACTTATCCTACTTATGAATATACTTTTTTAAAGAAAAAAAATCTATATATTTGCAATTAATGGAAAGTATACCCTACGACAAACGATCTGGAAAAATTTGGTTTAATGGTAAAACTGTTGAATGGGCAGATGCCAATATTCATATATTAAATCACGGCTTACATTACGCCAGCTGCGTGTTTGAAGGTGAGAGAGTATATGATGGAGAAATCTTTAAACTCGAGGAACATACTGAAAGACTTTTTTATTCTGCAAAAAGAATGGGTATAAAAGTTCCTTATACTCAGTCAGAGATTAATGAAGCATGTAAAAAAATTATAAATATTCAAAAGGTTCAAAATGGATATGTAAGACCAATAATTTGGCGAGGTAGTGAAATGATGGCTATTTCAGCTCAAAAAAATAAAATTCATGTTGCTATAGCAACTTGGGAATGGGGATCTTATTTTGATCCAAAATTAAAATTAAATGGAATTAAACTAAACATTTCAAATTGGAGACGACCTGCTCCAAATACAATTCCTTGGGATACAAAAGCAGCAGGCTTATACATGATATGTACATTGTCAAAACATGAGGCAGAGGCAGAAGGTTTTACGGACTCTTTAATGCTTGATCATGAGGGGAATATTGCTGAGGCAACAGGAGCTAATATTTTTTTTAAAAATAAGTCTGGAGAGTTGCATACACCAATTCCTGACTCTTTTTTAGATGGAATTACAAGACGAGAAGTGATTAAAATCGCTGAAGCAAAAGGAATTAAAGTTGTACAGAGAAAAATCAAACCTGAGGAAATGATTGACTTCGTGGGATGTTTTCTAACAGGAACAGCAGCTGAAGTGACGCCAGTCTCACAAATTGCTAATTATAAGTTTAAGGTTTGTAACATGATCACAGATCTTAACAATTCATATCAAAATTTAGTAAGAAAAAGATCTGCTGCTTAATTTTTCTTTGCTGTAATTAACACCGACCAAGCAAAATACTTAAATAATTTTATTTTAAAGAGTGTCTGGTCAAGTCTAACTAGCATTTGAAAAAATCTAGAACTGCTAGATCTATAGAATGGGAAAAAAACAAGTGTTAAAAAACCATAGTACTTTAAATCTACGTTTCTAAATTTTGCCTCAATAATCTCAAAATCTTTAAAAATGAGAGGATGCTCATCTTTAGATCTAGATCTAGGTGTTAAAGCGCGATATAAGTTTATTAGGGGATTGGTTCCTAGGGGCTCAATAAATAAAAGTGACCCGCCTGGTTTTAAAATTCTAGCGATTTCATTAATACATTTAGAAAATTGCAGGTGATGCAATATGCCTAAACCATAAACTATATCAAATTTATTATCTTCAAAATTTGTCTTTTCACAATTATCAACCTTTAATTCTACTTTATAATTTTGATCATGAAACTTTTCTTTAGCTTTTAGGATTGAGATATCTGAAATGTCAATACCAGTAATTTTTTTTGGATTATATTTTATTACTTTCTCTATAACTGGCCCTATACCACATCCATAGTCAAGTATTTCAGAGTTTTTAGCTTTTAAATTTAAATAGTTATAAAAATCTTCCCAGGCATTAGATATGGCCTTATAAAAGATATTTTCAAATCTTCCTTTGGATTGTGACTGAAGCTTATTATGAAACTCTTTCTCTCTTAAGTTTTGTTCGGTTAATTTCATCAATTAATTTTTTCGTCTTGATTAATAGCATGGTCAATTCCTCTTCTTAAATAATCATATCCAGTATAAAGTGTTAAAAATGCAGATAGCCACAGAAGAATTATGCCTATAGTTTGAGCATTATAATCTTGAAAATTAATAATCTTATTTCCGCTCTCACCTGTTAACAATATAGCAATAGATAACATTTGAATAAATGTTTTTAGTTTTGATAAGCTTGTCACCTGCATAGTAATTTTTCCCTTAGCTAAAAATTCTCTTAAACCTGATATCAAAATTTCTCTTGTAAGAATTATTATTGCGGCAATTACTTCATAGTTTTTTATTGTTCCGTTCATTACAAGAAGAATTAAAGCAGCTGCTACAAGAATTTTATCTGCAATTGGATCTAAAAGCTCTCCTAGTTTAGACTCTTCTTTAAACATCCTTGCTATCAAACCATCTAAGTAATCGGTAAAGCTGGCAAGAGCGAATAAAAAAAATGGAATTAAATCACCAAAAAAACCAGGAATATAAAAAGTTAAAACAAAAATAGGCACAATAATTATTCGTCCTATTGTAAGTATATTAGGTATTTTAAGTTTCATAATTTATTCGTGAAAGTAATTATATATTTTGTTTGCTATATTGTCTTCAATTCCTTCTATTGCCTTTAAATCCTCAAGACTAGCAGATTCCACAGCTCTAGCCGAACCAAAGTGATTTAAAAGAGCTCTTTTTCTTTGTTTTCCTATTCCCTCAATTTGATCTAACAAAGATTTGCTCAAGTTTTTCTTTCTTTTTGCTCGATGAGTGCTGATTGCGAATCTATGTGCTTCATCCCTTAATCTTTGAATAAAAAATAAAAGTGGATCATTTTTATTCAAAATATATTCTTTATTTTTATGATAAATTTTTTCTTCGCCAGCTTTTCTTTTTTTTCCTTTTGCTACAGCTAAAATTGGCAGGTCATGTAAACCTAGCTCATTCAAAACTTCTCTACTTACTGAATATTGACCTTTACCACCATCTATTAAAATTAAATCTGGAAGTGATAAAGATCCCGATTTTTCTTTTATAGCTTTAGAAAATCTTCTAAATAAAACTTCTTTCATCATTCCATAGTCATCATTTTTAACTTTCTCATCCTTGATATTAAATTTTCTATATCTTTTTTTAACAAAACCCTCATTACCAAAGCATATTAGTGCTCCAATAGAGTCTGTACCCTGAATATGACTGTTATCATAAACTTCTATTAGATCTATATTGCTATTAAGTTTAAATTTAGCAGCAAGAGACTCAATTAAATTATTATTCGTGTCAGATTGAACTAGTTTTTGTTTTAAAGCTTGTTTCGCATTTTTTTCGGCTAGTTTTGAAATAGATACTTCATTTTTTGCTTTAGCTTTTTTAATTATTATCTGTTTACTTTCTTTTGAGGAGAATGTTTTCTCAAGAAGTTTTTTCTCGTTAGTTTCAATGTTTGTGAGAATTAAAGCAGGTATAGTTTTGTTTTCATAAAATTGAGATAAAAAAGACGATAAAATTTCCTCAATTTTATCATCCGTATCATGTTTTGGATAAAATGCTTGGTTACCCCAGTTTTGTTTGGATCTAAAAAAGAAAACTTGAATACAAGTTTTTCCAGTTTCTTTATAGATACTTATTACATCAGCTTCATTTAAATTGGTTTGATTAATCTTTTGAGATGTTTGTATTTGGGTTAAAGCTTTTATTCTATCTCTTGCGATAGCTGCTTTTTCGTAATCAAGTTCTTTACTGGCTTCTTCCATCTCTTTAGATAAGTTTTTTTGAATTCTTCGTGATTTACCTGAAATAAAATCTATCGCGTCATTTACGGTAGATAAATAATCTTTTTCTTGAATATGCCCAACACAGGGTCCAGAGCATCTTTTAATTTGATAAAGAATACACGGACGGTCTCTATTTTTAAAAACTGTATCATCACAAACCCTTAATTGAAAAATCTTTTGTAGAATTTTAATTGTCCAGTTGGCTGAACCTATTGATGCAAATGGACCAAAATAATAACCTGTTTTTGATTTTTTTCCTCTCAACTTAGTTAGTTGAGGCCATTTATCTTTATTACCAATATATATGTATGGAAAAGATTTATCGTCTCTCAATAAAATGTTGTACCGAGGTTTATGTTTTTTAATTAAGTTTGCTTCAAGCAATAAAGCCTCACTTTCATTACTTGTAGTAGTTGTCTCTAAGTTATGAGTTAGAGATATCATTCTCTCAGTCCTAATAGGTAGATTTGAGTCTGTTACGTAACTCTTTAGCCTGTTTGGGATATTTTTTGCTTTACCAATATAAAGAATTTCTCCTGTTGAGCTCAACATTTTATATACGCCGGGATTTTTAGGAATCAATGGTATTTGATCTTTAATTACTTTTTTACCTAACTCTAAACTGTTTATCATAATTTAGTCTTTGAAACTTCAATACCAACTGATTTAGTTTTTTTAAGGATATCTAGTTTTTCTATTTTTAAATTTATTTTTTTAACGAGTTTATTTTTAAAAATAATATTAAAAATATTCTCTGCCAAATCCTCAAGTAATTCATGGTGTTTTAAGTTTGTAAGTTTTTCAATTTTCATTACAACTTCTTCATAATTTAAAATTGAATTTAAGTCTCTACTATTTGGAGACACATAAGGATCTGTTAAAATTTCAATATTAAATTTTACCCTTTGCTTCTTTTTTTTTTCAAAGTTATGTATTCCAACTAAAATTTTCAAAGTAAGATCTTTAATGATTACTTTTCTTTTGTATTTAAATTTTTCTCTTTTTTTAAATTTTATTATTTTCATTCTTTCGCATTAATTATATCAGGCGTTTGCCATGCCAGTCTTTGCCCACCATCAATATTAATTATTTCTCCAGTTATACTTTTGCTTTCAATAAGAAATTTTACCCCATTGCAGATATTTTCTAAATCTACTTTTTTTCTTAATATTATTGACTTCCACTGTTTCTTAAAATGTCTCTCAGATTGTCTTTTATTTTTTATAGTAGGACCAGGTGAGATACCATTCACTCTAATATTAGGAGCTAATTTCATAGCTGAGGTTTTTGTTAAAACCGCTAAAGAGGATTTACTTAAAGTATATGAGAAAAAAAAGGGAGTTAATTTTTCGACTCTTTGGTCAATAATATTCACAATACATCCCTCTTTATTTTTCAATAATTTATAAAAGTTTTGAGTCAGAATAGCAGGCGCTTTTAAGTTTACATTAATATGTTTTGAAAATGATTTTTCAGAGAAATTCTCAAGATTATCATTTTCAAAAATAGAAGCATTATTAATTAGACAATCTAAGCCTTTCATCTTTTTATGTGCAGTCCTAATTAAATTATTGGATTGCTTAAAATTATTTAAATCTGCTTTTAATAAAAAAGTCTCAGCGCCAAGCTCCTCTAGTTCTTTTTTTAATTTTAAAGCACTACTTTTAGATTTATTAAAATGAATAACCATTTTAGTATCATAATTCACTAAGCTTTTGGCTATTGCAGCACCTATTCTAGTAGCTCCACCAGTAATAATTATTTTTTTGGCTTCCATTTTTTTATTGCCTTTTTAGGTTTTGTGCCTGGCATTCCCATCGTTGATCTCCCTTTTGGGTAAACCTTACTTTTTAAATTATATTGAGAAATTTTTGGATTTAAAGTTATTTCAAGTTCACTTGCTTCCAACTTTCTCATTTCATCTCTTAATTTTGCAGCCTCCTCAAACTCCAAGTTAGATGCAGCTTCTTTCATCTTTCTATTTAATGCTTTTAGATGCTTTTTTAAGTTTCCGCCTACATTTGAGCCTTCACTAATTTTTACGTAATCTTTTTCATAAACTGACTCTAATATATCGCTGATCTCTTTTTTTACAGACTCTGCAGTTATCCCATTTTTTTTATTATATTCTAACTGCTTATTTCTTCTTCTTTCAGTTTCCTTTATGGCTTTATCAATACTTTTTGTGACTTTATCAGCATACAAAATTACTTTACCATCTATGTTACGAGCAGCTCTTCCAATAGTTTGTATTAAAGAAGTTTCAGATCTTAAAAAACCCTCTTTATCTGCATCTAATATTGCCACTAAAGCGCACTCAGGTATATCTAGTCCCTCTCTCAATAAATTTATGCCAACAAGAATATCAAATACCCCCATTCTTAAATCTCTAATAATTTCAATTCTTTCTAAAGTATCTATATCGGAGTGCATGTATCTTACTTTAAGACCGTTTTCATGAAGGTATTCAGTAAGATCTTCTGCCATCTTTTTAGTAAGTGTTGTGGCAAGAACTCTATAACCTTTTTTCACTATTTCTTTTGCTTCATGCATAAGATCATCTACCTGAGTTTTAGCTGGCCTTATTTCTACTGGTGGATCTATTAAACCTGTTGGTCTAATGATTTGATCAATATGTTTATTGCTTGTTTGTTTGAGTTCCCATGGACCTGGGGTAGCAGACACGAATACAGTTTGTGTTCTCATTAAATCCCACTCTTCAAATTTTAAAGGTCTATTATCCATACAGGACGGTAGTCTAAATCCATACTCAGCCAAGGTGCTCTTTCTTGTACGGTCTCCTTTATACATTCCATTTAACTGAGGAACAGTTACGTGACTTTCATCCACAAATATAATTGCGTTATCTGGAAAATATTCAAATAGAGTAGGCGGAGGTTCACCAGCTTTTCGTCCAGATAAAAACCTCGAATAATTTTCGATGCCTGCACAAGTTCCAGTCGCTTCAATCATTTCTAAATCAAATTTAGTTCTTTCTCTTAGTCGCTGCTCTTCTAAAAGTTTATTATTTTTTCTGTGTTTTTTTAAAGTTTCAGCTAATTCAGATTTTATTTGTCTAATAGCTTGATCGATAGTTGGTTTTGGAGTTATGTAGTGGCTATTAGCGTAAATTTTTATAATGGAGTAATCATTTGTTTTATCACCAGTAAGTGGATCAAATTCTTCAATCTTTTCTAATTTATTTAAATTAAAACTTATTCTCCATGCTCTATCTTCCAAATGCGATGGAAAAATTTCTAAATTTTCTCCTCTTACTCTAAAAGTGCCTCTAAAAAAATTTTGATCATTTCTTTTGTACTGTAAGTTTATAAAAGCTCTGATTAAATCATCCCGTTCATACTCATAATTCTTTTTTAAAGTAATTGTCATTTTTGAGTACGCCTCTACAGAACCTAAACCATAAATACATGATACACTCGCAACAATAATTACATCATCTCTTTCCAACAAAGATCTTGTTGCCGAGTGTCTCATACGATCAATTTGTTCGTTAATTGAAGCTTCTTTTTCTATATAAGTATCAGATCTAGGAACGTATGCTTCTGGAGTGTAGTAATCGTAATATGACACAAAATATTCTACAGCATTGTCTGGGAAAAAACTTTTAAACTCTCCGTACAATTGAGCAGCTAAAGTTTTATTTGGCGCTAGAATTAGAGCTGGCCTATTAGCCTTTTCGATAACTTTTGCCATTGTAAAAGTTTTACCCGATCCAGTAACCCCCAAAAGCACTTGTTCTTGTTTGTTATCTTTTAAGTTTTTTAATATTTGCTTTATAGCCTCCGGTTGGTCACCGCTAGGTTGAAAATCACTTTTGATTTTAAAGTTAATACCTCCCTCTAACTTCTTAATTTTTTTTGAGTTATTAACTTCTAGATCAGCTAATTTTTCTTGATAAGTATTTTGCATTTTGTGTTAATAATAAATTAATTATATTATAAATTTCAATGAGCATAGTTTCCAATAGTTTAAAACGTATAAAACCGTCGCCTACAATAGCAGTTACCTCAAAAGCTAGAGAAATGAGAGCTGCTGGAAAGGATGTAATAGGTTTAGGTGCTGGAGAGCCTGATTTTGATACTCCAGATAATATTAAAGAAGCGGCGATAGAAGCGATTAGAAAAGGCGATACAAAATATACTGCAGTTGATGGAACCCCAGCGTTAAAAAAAGCTATCCAAGGAAAATTTTCTAGAGAAAATGATTTATCATATGAGCTTGATCAAATTTCAGTTGGAACTGGTGGAAAGCAAGTTTTATATAACGCTTTTATGGCAACCATAAATAAAGGTGACGAGGTAATTATTCCAGCTCCTTATTGGGTTTCTTATCCTGACATTGTTTTGTTAGCTGGGGGAAAACCCAAAATAATTAAATGTGATGAAAAAAACAATTTTAAATTAACACCAGAAAAATTAAAAAAAGCAGTTTCAAAGAAAACAAAGTGGATAATTATAAACTCTCCATCTAACCCTACAGGCTCTGGCTATACTAAAGATGAGATAGTAGCTTTATCAAAGATTTTAATAAAATATAAAAATTTATATATTTTAAGCGATGATATTTATGAACATATTACATATGACGGTTTTAAATTTTTTACAATTGCCCAAATTGAAAAATTAAAAAGCAGAACTTTAACCATGAACGGAGTGAGTAAATCTTACTCAATGACTGGCTGGAGGATAGGTTATGCTGCAGGCCCAAAAGAAATTATCAAAGCGATGGCTAAAATTCAATCACAATCAACTAGTAATCCCACATCTATAAGCCAAGCAGCTGCGGTAGAAGCTTTGAACGGAACACAAGACTTTATTTTAGAGAGATCAAATTCTTTTAAAGAAAGAAGAAATTTTGTTGTTGATAGTTTAAATAACATAAAAGGTATAAGCTGTTTAAGTCCTGAAGGAGCCTTTTACGTTTTTCCTAATTGCAAAAAATTACTGAACAACAAAACTAAACTAAAAACTGACAAAGACTTTGTAGAAAAGTTGTTGGAAAAAGCCGAGGTAGCTGTAGTTCAAGGTTCTGCTTTTGGTTTAGAAGGTTACTTTAGAATATCTTATGCCACATCAATGGATAATTTAAAGAAAGCAATGGAAAGAATTAAATCTTTTTGTAATAGCCTTAGTTAGACTCAGATAAATATTTTTCAGCTTCAAGTGCAGACATACAGCCCATACCAGCAGCTGTAACAGCTTGTCTGAAAATTTTGTCTTTAACATCACCCGCCGCAAATACTCCTGGAATATTTGTAGCCGTCGAATCAGGTTGAGTTATAAGGTATCCTTCTTTATCCATTTTTAATTGATCTTTGAACAAAGAAGTCGCTGGATCATGACCTATAGCAATAAATAAACCATCAACTTTAAGATCTTTAACTTTATTATCTTTTACATTTTTAATTTTTAATGCATTCACAGTTTTAGGCTCTTTTGTACCTAATACGTCTTCAACAACGCTGTCCCAAATAATTTCTATTTTTTTGTTTGCTTTTAATTTTGCTTGAAGCATTTTTTCTGCTCTTAATTCATTCCTTCTATGAATTAGATAAACTTTTGAAGCAAACTTAGTTAGAAACATTGCTTCCTCAACAGCTGCGTTTCCTCCGCCAACTACAGCTACTTCTTTCTCTTTAAAGAAAAATCCATCGCATGTAGCGCAAGCTGAAACTCCGAAACCCCTGAATTCTTGCTCAGATTTCAAATTTAACCATCTAGCTTGTGCGCCTGTTGAAATTATGAAACTATCTGCAGTGTAAATTTGTCCGCTATCACCAGTTGCTGTGAAAGGTTTTTTCGTTAAATCAACTTTACTTATGTGATCTTGTATCATTTCAGTTCCTACTGCTTCAGCTTGGCCTTTCATTTCGTCCATAAGCCATGGACCCTGAATCACTTTTGAGTATCCAGGATAATTTTCAACATCTGTGGTAGTTGTTAACTGCCCCCCAGGTTGCGAACCATGAACAAGTATGGGTTTAAGCATAGCTCTAGCCGCATAAATAGCCGCTGTATAACCAGCTGGACCAGATCCAAGAATTAACACTTTTGTATGTTTTGTTGATTTATTACTCATAATGTAAAGGTTATATAATAACTAATGTTAGAATTAAAAGCACTTCTTTTAACGCAAGGTATGCATGGAATGGTTAGTCAAGTTGAAGGACTAGCTAAAGCTTTAAATTTGTCTTACAAACACCAAAAAATTGAACTAAAACCAATATGGAATTTATTTCCTCCAAAAATCAGTCCGATTTCAGAAAACTTGGTTAAAAACAGATTTGTATGTGATTGTAAAGTGATAATTTCATGCGGAAGAAAAAGTGTAATACCATCGATTGCTTTAAAAAAAAGATTAGGTGATCAAATTTTCAACATACACATTCAAGATCCAAAAGTTTCTTTTAAACATTTTGATTTAATAATAAGCCCTCAACATGATAATTTAATAGGTGAAAATATAATTAACACTACTGGGGCTATTCATTATTTAACTAAGAAAGAAATTAATGATTACTCGAAATATCTCGGAATAGAGAAAGACAAGAGAAAAGAATTAGTAGCATTTATTATTGGAGGACCAAACAAATATTACAAGTATTCTGAAAAACAAATCCATGATCTTTTCAATAAAGTAAAAACTTTATTTACTCCTGATAAATATAAAATTATTGTAATTCCATCTTATAGGACACCAGAAAATATTCTAAAAATAGCATTTAATACGTTTAGTTTTAATCACCATGTAGTTAAAACAATAGACAAAAAGGCTTATCTCTCAGCCCTGTCAATTTCAAATTATTTGGTGGTGACATGCGACTCTACGTCTATGATTTCAGAAGCGGCTATGACCGGAAAACCGGTTTATATTGCAATGATGAAGTCTTTTAAGCCTACTGGAAGGTTTAAAAAATTTTATTCACAACTTAAAGATTTAGGTATAACAAGAGAATTAGGAGATAGAATTGAAAGCTGGAGTTATAATGCTTTAAATGAGGTAGGAAGAATAGCTCCAATAGTAAAAGCAAAAATGAAAAAAAATGGAATTATTTAAATCTTTAGAGAGTAAAACAAAATTATTTAGTGACCCATTCAAACACTTTGAAATTAATCAACCTTTAACGCAAAGTGCAATTGATGAAATTTGTAATGCAGAAATAGCTGATCCCAGAAAACAAAATTTAAATTATGATGGAACAAGAGCTCTAGATGGAGGCGAAGGTGCTTTTCGAGCAGGTATAAAAGATGGTGGTAAAGCAAAAAAACTTAGATGCTATGTCACTAAAGAAAATTCTAATCAATTTCCTAATTTAACAAAATTCATTGAGGAATTAAGATCACCTGAAGTTTATAAAAAGATAGGTTCTTTAATCGGAAAAGATTTAAGCAATTCTTATGTGAGACTTGAGGTTATTTGTGATAGAGAGGGATTTTGGTTGAAACCTCACTGTGATATTGAAGAGAAATTAATGTCTTCAATAGTTTTTGTAAATTTACATAATGAGTCAGAAAATTTAGGAACAGATTTTTACGATTCAAAACTAAACAAAGTTAAAACTGTACCATACAAACACAATTACGGATATTTCTTTACTAGTGGCCCAAATACTTGGCATGGAATGGAAAAAAAAGAAATTAAGAAAGAAAGAAGATGTATACAGATAAACTACGTGACTTTTCAAACTGATTGGAAAGTTAAAAGTTAAATATCCTGTAAACAAGTAACGTTTATATCTCTGAGTTTTAAAGATTTAATCCCCTCCAAGCATACCTTGGCTGTTGACATATTAGTGCAATAAGGAACTTTATTTGCCAATGTGGCTCTCCTTAAGGCTACAGCATCACTTAATTGAGTCTCGCTATTTCCCCCTCCAGTATTGATGACCAAAGCAATTTTTTTAGCATTAAGAACATCAACAATATGTGGGGAACCCTGATTTACCTTATTTATTTTTTTACATTTAATTCCATGCTTATTAATATAATCAGCAGTGCCGCCAGTGCCGCAAAGTTTGAAATTTAATTTGATTAATTGTTTAGCTAATTGTACCCCTTCTGCTTTGTGACTATTTTTAAGAGAAATAAAGGCTAAACCATTTTTTGGAAGGGAATTAGAAGCTGCAATTTGACTTTTAGCAAAAGCCATTCCAAAATTTTTATCAAAACCCATAACTTCGCCTGTTGATTTCATTTCTGGTCCAAGTAAAAGATCGCTGTTTGGAAATTTGTTAAATGGAAAGACTGCCTCTTTTACTGCAAACATATCTTTTGTTTTACTTTTTAAATTGAACTTTGATAATTTTTCTCCTGCCATTACTCTTGAGGCTATCTTAGCAAGTGGTAAATTTTTTGCTTTTGAAACAAATGGAACAGTTCTACTGGCTCTTGGATTTACTTCGATCACATAAATTTTATCATTTTTAATTGCATATTGAACATTCATAAAACCTTTAACCTTAAGAGCTAGAGCCAATTTTTTTGTTTGATTTTCAATTTCTTTAATCAAAAAAGATTTAATTGATACCGGCGGCAGACTACATGCAGAGTCACCTGAGTGAATTCCAGCTTCTTCAATATGTTGCATAATACCAGCTACGAAAACATTTTTTCCATCTGAAATAGCATCAACATCTACCTCCATCGCGTTATCAATAAATTTATCTATTAATATTGGATTTTTCTCGGCTACTTTGAATGCTTCTTTCACAAAATTTTTAAGCTGTGATTTTTCATAAACTATTTCCATAGCTCTTCCACCTAATACATATGACGGTCTTACCATCAGAGGTAATCCAATTTTATCTGCTATCTTTATAGCTTGAGGAAAAGTTTTTGCTATTCCACTTTCAGCCTGATTTAAATCTAATTTATTTAATAAATTTCTAAATCTATCTCTGTCTTCTGCTAGATCAATTGAAGTATACTGCGTTCCTAGAATTGGAAGTTTATTTTCATGTAAAAATTTTGCAAGTTTAATGGGAGTTTGACCTCCAAATTGAGTAATGACACCTTTTACATTGCCTTTTGATTTCTCTCTTTTAATAATATTGAAAACGTATTCATCAATTAAAGGTTCAAAATACAATCTGTCACTAGTGTCATAATCTGTTGATACGGTTTCTGGATTACAATTGACCATGATTGTTTCATATTTAGCCTCTTTAAGAGCAAAACTAGCTTGGCAACAACAATAATCAAACTCTATTCCCTGACCAATTCTGTTAGGACCTCCTCCAAGTATTATTATCTTATTTCTGTTTGATGGGTCAGCCTCACACTCTGAATTAGAGGAGAAATTTCTTTGATAAGTAGAATACATATAAGGAGTGAAAGATCTAAATTCTGCTGCACAAGTATCAACTTTTTTATAAACTGGTAAAACTTTTAAAGCAGCTCTTTTCTTTCTAACCAAAGACTCTGAAAAATTTGTAAGTTCAGATAATTTTTTGTCAGAAAATCCTATTGACTTAATATAATTAAATTCATTAAAATTTTTAGGAAGACCTTTTTTCTTTATTTTAATTTCATTTTCTATGATTTCTTTTATTTGATTTAAAAACCAAGGATCAATTTTTGAAAGTTTATTTATCTCCTTTAAATTTATATTTTTTCTAATAGCCTCGCCAACAAGTAAAATCTTATTTGGTATATTTTCTCTAAGTTTTTTTCTAATTTGCTTTGTATTCAAATTAAATATCTGGTCCAATCCCGAAAAACCTGTTTCTAAAGAAACCAAGGCCTTTTGAAGAGATTCTTTAAAATTTCTTCCAATAGCCATCGCTTCTCCTACTGATTTCATCGATGTGCCTAAAACTGCAGCTGAAGAGGAAAATTTTTCAAAAGTAAATCTTGGTATTTTAGTAACCACATAGTCTATCGTAGGCTCAAAAGATGCGGGTGTAACTTTTGTAATTTCATTTTTTAACTCGTCTAAAGTGTAACCTACTGCTAACTTGGCTGCTACTTTAGCTATTGGGAAACCTGTGGCTTTGGAAGCTAAAGCAGAAGATCTTGAAACTCTAGGGTTCATCTCAATGATAACCATTCTTCCATTTTTTGGATTAATCGCAAATTGAACATTTGATCCGCCAGTTTCTACACCTATTTTTCTTAAACAAGCTATAGAGGCATTCCTCATCACTTGATACTCTTTGTCAGTTAAAGTTAGTGCCGGGGCGATAGTAACCGAGTCCCCAGTATGAATACCCATAGGATCTAAATTTTCTATTGAGCAAATGATTATACAATTGTCGTTTTTGTCTCTAACAACCTCCATCTCGAATTCTTTCCAACCTTCTAAACACTCTTCTACTAAGACCTGATTAACTGGTGACTCGTGAAGGCCATTTTTTATTATCCTATAAAAATCTTTATTATTTTTGGCGATACCACCTCCTAAACCACCTAGGGTAAAAGCCGGTCTTATAATGGCTGGTAGTCCGATTTGTTTTAATACTTTTGAAGATTGATTAAAATTATTTACTATTTTCGATTTGGGAAGATCTAAACCAATTTCAATCATATTTTTTCTGAACTTTTTTCTATCTTCTGCGTTGGATATCGCTTTTGAGTTAGCACCTATTAGTTCAATTTTATATTTTTTAAGAATTCCTTTTCTTTCTGCCTCCATTGCTAAATTTAATGCTGTTTGACCACCCATGGTTGGCAAAATTGCATCAGGCTTTTCTTTGATAAGAATTTTTTCAAGAACCTCTATTGTAATTGGTTCAATGTAGGTTTTATCGGCAACATTTGGATCCGTCATAATTGTTGCTGGGTTTGAATTGATGAGAATTACTTTGAAGCCCTCATCTTTTAAGGCTTTACAAGCTTGAGTGCCTGAGTAATCAAATTCACAAGCTTGTCCAATAATAATTGGCCCTGCACCTACAACTAAAATTTTTTTAATATCTTTTCTTTTTGGCATTTTTTTTCATACTCTTTACAAATTTATCAAATAAATAAACACTATCTTGTGGTCCAGGGTTGGACTCTGGATGATATTGGACTGAGAAGACAGGTTTATTTTTTAATTCAATACCCTCAATACTGTTGTCAAATAAAGACTGATGGGTAACTCTTATATTTTTTGGCAAACCTTTTTTTACTACTTCAAAACCATGATTCTGACTTGTAATTTCAACGTTGCCCTCAATTAAATTTTTGACAGGATGATTAGCTCCTCTATGACCTAATCTCATTTTTTCTGTTTTAGCACCAAGCGCCAAAGCGAGCATTTGATGACCTAAACAGATTCCAAATAATGGTAACTTTTTTTTGATTAAGTTTTGAATGATCGGTATTGCGTATTTTCCAGTTGCTGCAGGATCCCCAGGTCCATTAGATAAAAATATCCCATTAGGTTTAAGTTTAAGAATGTTACCTGCGCTTGTCTTACATGGTACTATTGTAACTTTACAATTAAAATCTGAAAAATATCTCAAGATATTTTTCTTAATTCCATAATCAATTGCGACTACATGTAATAACTTTTTTTTATTTTTTAAATATCCATTTTCTTTTTTCCATGTTTTATAATCTTGCCACAAATAATTCTTCTTAGTTGTAACCTGTTTTGCCAAATCTAAGTTTTTAAGACCACTCCATTTGTTGGTTATTTTAAGGAGTTTTTTTATGTTTAATTTTTTTTTGTCATAAAAGGATATAGTCCCCTTAGGTGCACCTTTATCTCTAATGAAATTTGTTAAATTTCTAGTATCAATTCCAGTTATTCCGACTATCTTATTTTTTTTCAACCATTTATCTAAATGTTTTAAGGATCTGTAATTTGATGGGTTAGTTATTTCAGTATTTATTATTACTCCTTTAGTCCAAATTTTATCAGACTCATGATCCTCTTTATTTGTTCCTACATTGCCTACGTGAGGAAATGTAAAATTAATGATCTGATCAGCATAAGATGGGTCTGAGATTATTTCTTGATAGCCAGTAATTGAAGTATTGAAACATACTTCTCCTGTTGCGGTTCCTCTGTATCCTAAACCTATTCCTTTGAAAAACTTTCCGTTTTGTAGAACTAAAATAGCAGTGGGATCGATCTTTTTAAGATTTTTTTTTGAGTTTATATTTTGATTAATCTTCTTCAAATACAACTCATGAGTTAAAGTAAAAAACTTATAAACATGATTTTGCGCAACATATGAAATAGATTTTAAATCGTCAAGAAAGTTCTTTTTATTTTGCATAAGAATTGTGATTAAAATAAATCCCCATTATGTCTTTAAGAAAAAAAATAGATGACATGCTTAATGAAGCTTTGAAAGCTAAAGATAAAAACACTTATCCGACTTTGAGATTAGTTGTTTCAGCGATAAAAGATGCTGAAATCGCGGGACGTTCGAAGGGTCAAAAAGAGATTAAAGACAGTGACATTATCTCGCTACTCAAAAAAATGATAAAGCAACGAAACGAGTCTTGCGAAGTTTATAAAAAGGCTGGGAGAAACGAGCTACTTGAAAGTGAAAAACGAGAGATTGACGTAATTAGCAAATTTTTGCCTAAACAATTAAGTGATGAAGAAACCAAAAACATTTGCAAAGAGGTAATAAAAACTACGGGAGCTTCATCGATGAAAGATATGGGTAAAATTATGGGAGCTTTAAAGTCAAAGCATGCAGAAAGTTTAGACTTTTCAAAAGTAAGCGTAATTTTAAAAGAACTTTTAAGTTAAAAAGATGAAATATCCAAAAGATTATTTAGATGAAATTAAGTTAAGATTGAAAGTTTCTCAAGTTGTAGGAAAAACTGTTCAACTTAAAAAAAGAGGAAAAGAATTTATTGGATTATCACCTTTCAAAAACGAAAAAACTCCTTCATTTACTGTTAATGATGAAAAAGAGTTTTATCATTGTTTTAGCACTGGTGAACACGGAAACATTTTCGATTTCTTGATGAAAACTAAATCTTTAGGCTTTGGCGAAGCAGTTAGAACTTTAGCTGCGGAAGCAGGAATGCAACCTTATAAATTTTCCAATTTTGATAAAAAAAAAGATTTAAGGTTTCAATCTTATAAAAATATTTTTTACGATTATATGAATTATTTTAATCATCAATTGTTTAATTCAACCAATCAAGATGCATTAGACTACCTTTTAAAACGAGGTTTAAAAAAAGATATTATCAATGACTTTCAACTAGGTTATGTGCCATGGCAAAATAATTTTTATAATGAATTATTAAAAAAATATTCTGAGGAAGAAATAAATTTGACGGGACTTTATTATAAGAATGACAAAACAGGAAAATACATTGATCGATTTAATTCAAGAATAATTTTTCCAATAAAAAATATTACTGGAGATACAATTGCATTTGGCGGGAGAATTATCCGTGAGAGCAAGTTAGCAAAATATATAAATTCCCCAGAAACTGAATTTTATAAAAAAGGAAATATGATATTTAATTTAGATAAAGCAAAAAACTTAAGATCAGAAACAGATGAAATTTTAATTGTAGAGGGTTATATGGATGTTTTAAATGTCTATGCATCTGGTATTAAAAATGTGATAGCCAATTCAGGTACCGCTCTTACAGAAAAACAAATAAGTTTAATTTGGAAGTTTTTTTCTAATCCTATTATATGTTTAGACGGTGATGAAAGTGGACAGAAAGCTGCTTTAAGAATTGCCGAAAAACTATTTCCATTAATAACCGAAAAGAATAAAATTTATTTTTCTATAATGCCAGATGGTACAGATCCAGATGATTATATTAAGAAAAATGGGAAAGAAGGTTTACTTAGTTTAATTAATGAAAAACAAATTATCCAGTCTTTTATTTGGAATTATTATCTTGGTAAAATTGATATGAACAATCCTTATGAAATTTCTAAATTTGAAAAAGAAATTAAAAAATTATCTTATTCTATACAAGATGAAACTTTAAAAAAATATGTTCTTGAGGAATTCTTAGAAAAATTAAATAAATTAACACCAATTCAATCATCTAGAAAAAATTACAGATATACAAACTTTAAAAAGACAAAAGATCATCATATATTAAAAGAGACAAAACTTTTATATCAAAAAAGAAAAGATCTCTCTAAGATTCAAATAATCGAATTTTCTATTTTATTTATCATTTTAAATTATTTTGATATCGCTTCAAAAAAAATTGAAAAATTATCTGAAATTGAATTTCTTGCAGAGAAAAATGAAAGTTTAAAAAATTTAGTTATAACATCATTAACTGATGGAGATAATCAAAATGTTATTAATTCAAAAATAA
The DNA here is from genome assembly GCA_028404615.1 of Candidatus Pelagibacter sp. Next base: position 162,483 of record JAOOBT010000002.1, on the reverse strand, counting down.
ATACTTCCTACGAAAACATTATTAAAGAAATAAATGAAAACTCAAATATTCAAATAATTATAAAAAACAAAAATGATCAAGACGTTACAAGTTTACTAGAGGAATTAATTGAAGATCACAAGGAACAAAGTAATTTAAGAAAAATAGAATCTCTTGAACAAAAATTAATTAACAATCTGGATGAAAGCTCATATTCAGAGCTAATTAAGCTTAAAAATCAGCTAAATAGGGAATAAAAAAAGTATAGATTTTTTAAACTTAGTCATTATATATATTCCTCTATCCAACTATGGCTGAAAAACTCATAACTAAATCATTTGAAAGACTTTTAGATAAGGGCAAACACAGAGGTTTTATTACTTATGAGGAGCTTGGAAAATCACTAGGCAAAAGAAATGGTACTAATGAAAATATTGAGCGAGCATTCTTAATATTAGTAGATGAAAAAATAACTCTTGTAGAAAAGAAATCTCAGTACCAATCAAATAAGAAAAAAGAGTCAACAGTTCAAGCTGAAGAGAAAACTTCTGATAAAAGTGACGATCCAATCAGAATGTATTTAAGAGAAATGGGCGGTGTTGAACTTCTCTCAAGAGAAGGAGAAATAGCTATAGCTAAAAGAATAGAAGCAGGAAAAGATGTGATGATTAATGCTCTTACACAAAGCCCAATTGTTGGAAAAAAAATATTTGAATGGAAAGATCAAATAGAAAATCAACAAATGTTGGTAAGGGATATAATTGATATAGACTCAACTTACGAAGATTTTGAATCATTAGATGATGATGATGATTTAAAAATAAATAAAAAAGCTACAGCAAAAAAAGTTAAAGAAAAGGATAAAGAAGACGAAACAGAAAAAAAAGAGGAAAACGCTAATAGCGAAGATGATGAATTTAATGTTTCACTTGCTAAAATGGAAGAAGAAATTAAGCCTAAAATTATAAACATTTTAGACTCTTTAAATAAGAATTATTCGAAACTACAAAAATACCAAATTGAAAAACTAGAGTGTTTGTTAGCTTCAAAAGAACTATCTGTATCTAAAAATAAAAATTTTAAGAAGATTCAGGAGATATTAGTTGATAATTTTAAGAACTTACAATTAGCTCCGCACGTTGTTGAAGAGTTAGTACAAGCTCATTACAAAGAAAATAAAAAAATAGTTTCTTTAGAAGGTGTTCTTCTAAGATTAGCAATGGACAATAAGATATCACGAGAAGAATTTTTGAAATATTATCTCGGTAACGAAATAAATCCAAAGTTTGAGTCTTTTTTAAAAGAAAATCCTTCTTGGAAAGCTTTTTTTAAAAAATACAAAAAAGATTTTACTGAAATTAAAGATAGATTAGTAGAATTCAGTAAAAAAATTGGTCTTTCAGTTGGGGAGTTTAAGAAGCTAGTAAGCAGAATTCAAAAAGGTGAAAGAGAGTCAAGAATTGCTAAAAAAGAAATGGTTGAAGCAAATTTAAGATTAGTTATTTCAATTGCAAAAAAATATACAAATAGAGGTCTCCAATTTTTAGATTTAATTCAAGAGGGGAACATAGGTTTAATGAAAGCAGTAGATAAATTTGAATATAGAAGGGGATATAAATTTTCGACTTATGCAACTTGGTGGATTAGGCAAGCAATAACAAGATCAATTGCAGATCAAGCTAGAACAATCAGAATTCCAGTTCATATGATAGAAACAATAAATAAAATTGTGAGAACACAAAGACAAATAATGAGTGAATTTGGTAGGGAGCCGACACCTGAAGAGCTATCAAAAAAATTAGCTATGCCATTAGAAAAAGTAAGAAAAGTTTTAAAGATTGCAAAAGAACCCGTTTCTTTAGAAACTCCAGTAGGAGATGAGGAAGATAGCAGCTTAGGTGATTTTATTGAGGATAAAAATGCTCTTCAACCATTAGATACTGCTATACAATCAAACCTAAGTGAGTCCACAACTAAAATTTTGGCATCACTTACTCCAAGAGAGGAGCGAGTACTTAGGATGCGTTTTGGAATAGGGATGAATACAGATCATACTTTAGAGGAAGTGGGTTTGCAATTTTCAGTTACAAGAGAGAGAATTAGGCAAATTGAAGCTAAAGCTTTAAGAAAGCTTAAGCATCCTAGTAGATCAAAACAATTAAAAAGTTTCTTAGAAAAATAATTAATTGTGATATAACAATTATATTTGGGCCTGTAGCTCAGTTGGTTAGAGCAGTACACTCATAATGTATTGGTCCCAGGTTCGAGTCCTGGCGGGCCCACCAATTTATTTATTAACGAATTCTTGTAATTTGATAATTAATATTTTTATGTCGTTATTGTTTGAGCTTAAAATTGATGAGAACTCCTCTTTTTGAGTTCGAGCCAAACTTAAACCCTCAACGATTAAATCTCTAATAAGAGGCTTATCCGGGTTTTTAGTATAAATTCTCCAGTCAATTTTTATCTCGGGTCCACCATCGTTCGGCGATACTTTTGAGTTTACAATAGTATAGTTAGAACTTTTTTTATCTTCACCTAAAACTTCAAATTTGCTGGTAGAATAATCAGTAAGTCTCGATGTAAGACTTTTAAGAAAGTATTTCTCAAAAGATTTTTGAAAATCAGAAATATCATTCTCGCCAGCGGATTTTCTTAGTTCCCCAAGTGTATAAAGTCCAAGAGCATTAATATCAACATTTTCTAACGCAACTTCCTCTATAAAAGCTTCTTTTTGAAGTTTATCTAAATTCTTATCTGATAATTTAGTTATCGCCTCATTTACCAGTTCATCAATAAAATCCTTAGGATTAGAACTATAAGAAAACAAAGGGCTTTGAAAAAAGAAAATTAGCGAAATTAGATAGACACATATTCTTTTCATCTTAATTTTTAGTTATCTAAGTCTCCCCACTCATCTTGGTCTTCAATAGAGTTTCTAATTTTATTTTCTCTATCTTGAAGATAAATACTTTTATAAGATGAGTATAAGTCAATTGAGTTTTTTTCTAAACTATCAATATTTTTACTATTATCTGCTCTAAAATCTATTGCTGTAGTCCCTTTTACCGAAAAATAATCCAAGTTATTCCCGGAAATACCAAATAATTCATTTTCTCTAATTGTAACATGAGCGAAAGGATCAATGAAAGTATCAGCTATTAAGCCAAGAGAGTCTCTTGCAGTTGAGGGCCCTAGTATCGGTAGGACTAAATAGCAGCCAGGCCCAATACCATATGTTCCTAATGTTTGACCTACATCTTCCTTATGAGGTTTTAAACCAATCTTTTCAGCAGGATTAAATATTCCCAATATACCAACAGTAGAATTAACTAAAAAGCTCCCAGTCGAGTGACCAGCTTGGCTTATATTTCCTTGAAGTAAAGAATTAGGAATTGACAATAACACTGCAATATTTGAGGTAAAATTACTTGTTCCATTTTTAATCGGCTCTGGCAACTTATTATAACCATTTGCTATCGGCTCTAATACCATGTCGTCGAAAGCCATATTAAATTTAAAGATTGATCTACTTATTCCCTCAAAACATTCCTCAGCCGCCTTTGCTTTAATATGCGTCCCTAAGGTTAATAAAAAAATAATTAGAGCTATTTTTAAATTTTTAAAGATATGCATATAGTGGCTATATATATAATTTTAACTTATAATCTATACAAAATTTAGCTAAAATTTTGATAAATTTTGATACAAAAAGCTTATTGATCTATTTATGAAGATAAAATTTGACTATTCTCCTAATTTTTCCTCAAAATCAAGACATCGAAAAGATATTAAATTTGTGATCATTCATTATACTGGAATGCAATCAGAAATTGAATCAATTAATAGACTTAAAAATCCAAAATTTAAGGTCAGTTGTCATTATTTAATAAATAGAAAAGGTGAAATTATTCAAATGGTTAAAGATAAGAATATTGCTTGGCATGCTGGGAAATCTAGATGGAAAAAATTTCTTAATCTTAATAAAAATTCAATAGGCATTGAATTAGTTAATAAAGGTCACAAATATGGATATCAGAATTATCAAAAGAAGCAGATTAAAAGTTTGATAAGACTATGTAAATTTCTTAAAAGAAAATATTCTATTAAAAAAGAAAATTTTTTAGGTCATTCAGATATTTCTCCTCACAGAAAAATTGATCCTGGAGAAAGATTTCCATGGAAAGAGTTTAGTTCTCACAGTCTAGGCAAATGGTACATCGAAGATAATTATCATTTTAGAAACAGTGTTAAAAAAATAGATACTGCCTTTTTCAAAAATTTAAAAAAGCTTGGCTATAGATATTTCAGTGTTTTAAAGAGAAATGCTAAAGATAAATGGGTGATAAGATCATTTCAACAGCACTACTTGCCTGATAATGTTACAGGAAAAATTGATGAAAAAACCTTTAAAATTAGCTATTTTTTAACGCATTAAATTTTAATATCTTGATAAATATCAATTTATTTAATAAAAGTTTCACGCCAGATAATTGGATTGTCGCTATTAATTTTTAATAGAGGAAAGTCCGGGCTCCATAGAGACACAGTGCCAGTTAATAACTGGCGAAGGTGACTTCAGGGATAGTGCCACAGAAAATAAACCGCCTAATCAAGGCAAGGGTGAAACGGCGAGGTAAGAGCTCACCGGTTTTTTGGTAACAAAAAACGCATGGCAAACCCCACTGGGAGCAAGGTTAAATAGAGAGGACAATGTGTTAAAAGCACTAAAAACAGTCTTTAGTTAGTCTTCTGGGTTAACCGCTTGAGCTTAAATGCGAATTTAAGCCTAGAGAAATGACATCTTCAATGACAGAACCCGGCTTATAGATTATCTGGCAATTTCACATATATTTAATGTTCTACTTTTGTGCCTTAGGTAGCTATAAACTTATTGACTAATCTATAAAAACCCATACTATCCCATTAAATCCCATAAAGGAGGGTATGTTGAAAAATTTAATTATTAGCGAGTTTTTTATTAAAAATGTTTTTATCAAATTATTTAAACAAAATAGACAAGAAAGGACGTGTTTCTGTGCCAGCAACCTTTAGATCTCATTTAAATTCTATGGGATATAATGGATTTATTAGCTATCCATCATTCAATCACCCTGCTTTGGAAGCTTGTTCTCAAGATAGGATTGAAAAACTATCTAATACAATTGACTCATTAAATCCTTTTGAAGAAAAACGAGATTTTTTTGCTACATCTATTTTATCAGAAAGTGAAAACTTGCAATTTGATACAGAGGGTAGAGTATCAATCTCTCAAAAATTATTAAATCATGCAAAAATTAAGGATAATATCCTATTTGTTGGCTTAGGAAAAACTTTTCAAATCTGGGAACCAAAGAATTTTGAAAAATTTAAAGCTTTTGCTAGAAAAAAAGCTTTTCAAAATAGATCTAATTTAAAATGGGACAATAAACAGAAAGGGGAGTTGTCATGAGTATAAATGTTGGTGGTGGTGAACTTAGAGAATTAAAACCTAGAATATTAGTTATTGGAGTTGGCGGAGCTGGAGGAAATGCAATTAATGCTATGATCGAAGCTGGAATGCAAGGAGTAGAGTTTGTAGCAGTTAATACTGATGCGCAAGATCTCAAAATGAGTAAAGCAGATGCTAAAATTCAAATCGGAATGAATTTAACCAAAGGTCTAGGAGCAGGTGCTAAACACGATATTGGTCAAGCTGCTGCAGATGAATCCATTAACGAAATCATTAACTATATTCAGGGGAGTAATATGGTATTTATCGCATCTGGTATGGGCGGAGGTACTGGTACAGGAGCTTCTCATGTAATCGCAAAAGCTGCTCGAGAAATGAATATTTTAACTGTAGGTGTAACAACTTTACCTTTCTCTTATGAGGGCCCAAAAAGAATGAGAAGAGCTATTTCTGGATTAGATCAATTAAAAAAACATTTAGATACAACAATTGTAGTTCCCAATCAGAACCTTTTTAAAATTGCTAATGAAGCAACAGGTTTTGAAGAGTCCTTTAGTTTATCAAATGATGTCCTTAAGCAAGGCGTTCAAAGTATAACTGACTTAATGGTTCGACCTGGTATGATAAATTTGGATTTTGCAGATGTTGAAACAGTGATGAGCTCGAGCGGAAAAGCAATGATGGGAACAGGAGAAGCAGACGGAGAAAATAGAGCAATGGCTGCTACGGAGCTGGCTTTAAATAATCCGCTTATTGATGAATATACTCTGCAAGGGGCTAAGGGTTTACTTGTTAATATTACCGGGGGAAGCGATATAAAACTTTTTGAGGTAGACGCTGCTGTTAACAAAATTAGAGCTGAAGTTGATCCAGAAGCCGAGCTAATATTTGGTGCGATCAAAGATGAAAATATGAATGGTAAAATCAGAGTTTCAATTGTAGCTACTAGTTTAGAAGGCTCTAGTATTAGTCCAGAGCTAAGACCTGTTTTTAATGTTGTAAATGGATCTAATACCAGAAATAATAATTTCTCCGAAAATTTATTCTCAAAAAATAATATTGATAAAAATGTTATAAATTCTATTGACGGAGCTACAGCTTTAAAACTTGATGAAAGTTATGAATTTCAAGAGGAGCAAGAAACTAATTCAATAGGAGAATTTGAAAAAAGCTTAGAAAATAATAATTCAGTTGAATTAAAAACTACTGGAGAACAAGATTTAAGTTCTATTACTTCAGGAGTTTCAATAGAAAGCGCGTCATATATTGAAAACAATAATTTAGACGAAGCAATGGATAATTCTTCAATAACTAAAAGTCATAATGATGAATATACCCCACAATTATTTTCAGAAGAACAACCTGATAAGTCAAATGAAGATAACTTTGAAACGTTCAGCACCGAAAGTGACAACTCAACTGAATTATTTGATCAAGATAATAATGAAGAGGAAGATTTTGAAATTCCCGCTTTTTTGAGAAAACAAAAGTTTTAATGGATCAACTTTGGATACATGAACAATCAAACTTCATCACTGGAATTCTCCCATTTTCCAGTGATGTTGAATGAAGTAATAAGATTATCTTCAATTTCTGCCGGAGAAAGGTTTATAGACTGCACTTTTGGAGGAGGAGGTTATTCTAAGGAAATCCTTAAATTTCCAAATACGCATGTTCATGCAATAGATAGAGATAAGAACGTTTTATCGATCGCAAAAAAGCTAGAAACAAAATTTCCCTCAAGATTTAAATTTCATCAATCAAAATTTAGTGAACTTGACAAAATTACTAATGATAATGTTGACACAATAATATTTGACTTAGGCTTATCATCTATCCAATTGAATGATCTAGAGAGAGGTTTTTCTTTTAAATCGAATAAAAAATTAAATATGACCATGGGACTTAACGAAATATCTGCCCTAGATGTAATAAATAATTTAAGCGAAACAGATCTGAAATCAGTAATTAAAATTTTAGGTGAAGAAACCGAAGCCTCTAAAATTGCAAAAAACATTGTTAGTCAAAGGATTAAAAAAAAAATTTCTAATACTGCTGATTTAGTTCAAATAATTGAAAAAAGTAAAAAAAAAAATTTTTCTAGCAGAATAAATCCTTGTACAAAAACTTTTCAAGCTCTGCGCATTTTTGTTAACAAAGAGATTACTGAACTAATAAATGGAGTTATTAGCGCTACGAAGAAACTGAAACCAGGAGGCAAAATAATAATAATAAGTTTTCATTCTATAGAAGATAAAATAGTAAAGTACTTTTTTAGTAATTTTTCAAATAATAAATCTAAACCTTCTAGGTACTTCCCAGAGAGCAAAGATTTTAAAAGTATTTTATTTCAAGATTATAAAAATAAAACATTAAAACCAACAAAAGAGGAATTAATAAAAAATAGTAGATCTAGATCTGCAAAACTAAGATTTGCGACTAGAAGCGAAAATAAATTCGAATATCCCAAAGATTTTATAAAAAAATTTAAAAGATATCTAGATTTGGAGGCAATTAATGTTTAAAACAAAATTAACAATTTCAACTACTATTTTCATAATTTTTCTAATTATAACTTCAATAATAAAAAACAAAACAAGAATTTTAGAAAAAGAAATAACTCATTTAAATTTAAAAATTTTATCGAAAAAAAATGAACTTAATGAAGCTCAACTTGATTTTCATTACTTGTCATCACCTGCTGAAATTGAAAAAAAAATTAATTTAATAAGCTCAAATGAATATAAACCAATATCGTTCTCAAAAATATTTTTTAATATTTCGGATTTTACCGAGTTGCAAAATAAAATATCTTCAGTGAATAGTACAAATGAAAAAAAAATCGAAAAAAAATAAAAATTCAAATCAAAGAAGTTTCTATTTTGAGGATTTTTTAGAAACAAATAAAAACAATAAAATGCTCAAAAAATCAAATAATTTTCAAGACAGGATTTATTTGTTATTCTTTTTCTTTTTTTCTTTAGTATTAGTTTTTTCAATAAAAATTATTTTCATTTCTTTGGATAAAAAAAACATACGAAACCTAGAGAAAGAAAATGCAAAATTTTCTCTCTTGAGACGAGATATAATTGACAGAAATGGAGTAATTATATCCAGAAACATTAATACTTTTCATGCAGCTATAGATCCAAAATTATTAAAAGATAAAAAAAAATTTTTAATAAAACTTAGACTTCACTTTCCTGAATTACCAATTAATGAAATAGAAAAAAAATTAGAAAGAAATAAATATTTCCGCATTAAGAAGAGAATTGATGAAGTCGAAAAGGAAAAGTTTTGGTCTCTTGGGGAAAAGGCTATCAAATTTGAACCTTTCCAAGCTAGAATGTACACCCACGCTAATTTGTTTAGTCACATTATTGGTCAAGTCGATTATGATAATTATGGTATATCGGGCGTTGAAAAATATTTTGATAGGGATTTAAAAAACAAAGACCTAATTAATAAACCTTTAAAATTAACTTTGGATAGCAATATTCAGTTTATAATTAACAAAGAATTAAATAATGCTATTAAAACTTTTGACGCAACGGGTGGCGGCGCATTATTAATGAATGTAAATAACGGTGATATTATCTCCTTAATCTCGTTACCAAATTTTGATATAAATCAAAGATCAACCATCAGTGACAAAAAATATCTTAATAAGATTACCAAAGGAGTATATGAACTTGGTTCGATATTTAAAACTTTCACCACTGCTTTAGCGCTAGAGCATAAATTAGTCGAAAAAGACACAATAATTCAAAATATACCAAGAAAAATAAGATGCTCTATTCATGAAATTACAGACATGAAAGAACATCCAAAAAACTTATCAGTTGAAGAAATTTTAGTAAGATCATCAAATGTTGGTTCAGCAATATTAGCTAAAAAAATTGGAGAAGAAAATTTTAAAAAATTTCTAAAGAAAACAAAAATCACAAAAAATCCTGTTATCGAATTGCAAGAAGTCGGCAGCCCCCATCAGATAAAATGGAATAAATGCAAACTAGAAACTATATCTTTTGGTCATGGTATTACTACTACACCCTTGCAGGTAACAGCATTATATGCTGCAATGAGTAATGGAGGAAAATTAATCGTCCCAAGTTTAATTAAAGAAAGAAAAATTGAAAAAACTGAAAATATTATATCAAGAAATACAAGTTACGAGTTAAGAAATATTTTAAGAAAAGTTGTTAGCAGCAAACATGGCACGGCAAGCTTAGCTGATAAAAACGGATACTATGTTGGGGGTAAAACTGGTACTGCTGAAGGATATGGGAATAAAAAAAATAGAATTAATAATTTTATTTCAATTTTCCCCTCGAATGAACCAAACTACGCTTTGTTTGTGATGTTAGAAAATCCAAAAATTAACAAAGATTTGATCTATAATTATAGAGGCACAAAAACAAAAGCACCCTATAATACATCTGGTTGGAACGCTGTTTATGTTGCGGGCAAAATAATAGAAAAAATTGGACCAATTTTAGCCATAAATAACAAAGAGTTTATACAGCAACATGTTGTTGAAAAATTTAATTAGCAATATTTCACAAAATAAAAAAAATATTTTCATTTCTGGGCTTTCAATAAACAGTAATGAAATAAAAAAAAATTATATTTTCTTTGCAATTAAAGGAAATAATTTAAATGGAGAAAAATTTATTAAAGATGCAATTAAAAAAGGAGCTGTTGTAATAGTTTGTTCTCCAAGTTATAAACAAAAAAATAAAAATATCATTTTTGTTAAAACTAAAAAAATTAGACATCTTTTGAGTGAAGTAACCTCAAAATTTTACAAATTTAAACCTAAAAATATTTTTGCGGTTACTGGTACTAATGGCAAAACATCTGTTGCAGATTTATTTTATCAAATTTTAAGATTGAGAAATATACCAGTAGCAACTATTGGAACACTAGGAATAAGATATAACAATAAACTAATCAAAACTAATCTTACTTCGCCTGATACTATTACCCTTCACAAAAATCTAGATTATTTAAAAAGAAAAAAAATTGATAATGTTATTATAGAAGCCTCTAGTCACGGATTATCTCAAAAAAGATTACATCATATAAAATTTAAAGCAGGAATTTTTACGAATTTTAGCCAGGATCACTTGGACTACCACAAGACTATGAAGTCTTATCTGAATGCAAAACTTTTACTATTCAGAGAAATTTTAGATGAGAAAGCATCAATTATTTTAGATAGAGATATAGATCAATATTCTCTGATTAAAAAAATTGCGAAAAATAAAAAATTTAAAGTTTTAGAAATAAGCAAAGAATTAGAGAAAATAGAAGATTTTTATTCTAAAAATTTAATAGATTATAGGATTAAGAATTTAGCTATGGCAATTATAGCTTCTAGGATTTGCGGTTTAAAAGATAAAAATATTTATGCTGTAATTAAAAAATTAAAAGATGTTAATGGAAGACTTGAGCTGATAAAAGATTTTCCCAACAAAGTAAAAGTATTTATAGACTACGCGCATACTCCCGATGCTTTACTTAAAGCAATAAAATCTCTAAAAAATAACTACGGAAATAATATCTCTTTAGTTTTTGGCTGTGGAGGTGATAGAGATAAAAAAAAAAGACCTCTAATGGCGAAAATTGCAAATGAACATTGTAACAAAATTTACGTTACAGATGATAATCCAAGAAACGAAAATCCAAAAAAAATAAGGGAGCAACTTTTAAAATATATATCTAAAAACAAAGTATTTAATATTGGAAATAGAGAATTAGCTATCAGAAAGTCTATTCACAATTCAGAACCAAAAGAAATTATACTAATTGCAGGAAAAGGCCACGAGGAAAAACAAATTTACAAAAATAAAATAATAAATATTTCAGATAAAAAAATTGTAAAAAAAATAAAAGCAAAATCAAAAATTTCTAAAAAAAAAATTAACTTTTTACAAAATAGATTTATATTAAAAAAAATATTTGGAAAAATAAAACTCGTAAATTTTAATGGGCTTTCAATTGACACAAGATCAATAAAAAAAGATAATTTATTTTTAGCAATTAAAGGAAAGAAAAATGATGGTAATAAATTTATAAATATTGCATTAAAAAAAAAGGCTGGATGTATAATTTCATCTTCGAACCATCAACAAAATAAACATAAGATAATTAAAGTAAAAGATACTATTGCATTTCTAAATCAGTTTGCCTATTTAAAACGTAAAAAAACCTCTGCAAAAATAATTGCCATTACTGGTAGCGCAGGAAAAACATCTTTAAAAAATATGATTAGTGATTTATTAAAAAATTTTGATCAAACTTATTCATCACCCAAATCCTTCAATAACCATTACGGGGTACCCGTAAGCTTATCGAATTTAAACACAGAGGATAAATTTGGTGTCTTTGAAGTTGGAATGAGTAGGTCAGGTGAAATAAGAAATCTTTCAAAATTAATTAATCCTCATATAGGTGTAATTACAAATATTGGCGAGGCTCATTTGGAAAACTTTAAAAATGTCAAAGAAATAGCAAAAGCTAAATCAGAAATAATTGAGAATATAAAACCAGGAGGAACTATTATACTTAATAGGGATGATAAATTTTTTAATTTTTTATTTAAAAAAGCTAAATCACATAATTTAAAGATTTGTACTTTCGGCAAGCATTATGAATCAGAGGTTAGAATTATAAAAATTATAAATAAAGTAAACTCTTCAAAGCTATTGGTTAATTGCAATAAACAAAAGCTAAATTTAGAAATTAAAGATTTGAACATACATAATGTTCTGGCTTCAATTGCAGTCTTAAAAGAATTAAAAATTGATTTATCCAAGATAAGCTTAAAACTCAAAAATTTAAGCTCACCAGAGGGAAGAGGAAAAAAGCATTCTATCTCAAGGTATAGGAAAAAATTTAATTTAATAGATGAAAGTTATAATGCTAATCCATTATCTGTAAAAAATGCTATTAAAAAGCTTAGTTTGATTAAAAAGGTAAACTTTAAAAAATACTTAATACTTGGTGACATGCTTGAATTAGGTTCTAACTCAAAAATTTATCATGAAAAGTTATCTAAAGTTATTAACAATTCTGATATCGATAAAGTATTCATTAAGGGAAAAAAAACAATTTTCACTTATAAACTTATAAATAAAGAAAAAAGAGGAAATATTTTACAAAGCATCGAAGACATAGATTTTAGTTTGAGTAAAATGATATCAAATAATGATTATCTAATGATTAAAGGATCTAACGCTACAGGGCTTCATGATTTCAGCAAAAAAATGATAAAAGGAATATAAGTGTTATTTAATTTATTAACTTCTTTAATTGATCAATATTCGTTTCTGAATGTATTTAAATATCTAACATTTAGAACAGGTCTTTCTGTTGTTACCTCTTTAATAGTAGTTTTTATTATTGGAGGACCATTAATAAAATTATTTTCAGAAAAGATGATAACCGGACCAATAAGACAAGATGGACCAATTGATCATATAATAAAAAAATCTGGAACACCAACTATGGGCGGAGTGATCATTATAATTGGAATTTTATTTAGCACGTTATTGTGGGCAGATCTGAATAATGTTTACGTTTGGACACTAATTTTTGTCTCATTGTCTTTAGGAGTATTAGGATTTTTAGATGATATGCTTAAAATCAAATTTAAAAATTCAAGAGGACTTAAATCTAGTTACAAATTTCTAGGTCAAATTATAATCGGTGTAATCACTTTGTTGACTTTAATCAAATATTCTAATCATGGATATTTGTATAATTTGTATTTTCCATTTTTTAAAAATTTAATATGGGACATGGGTTTATTTTTTATACCTTTTGGTTTGTTTGTAATTATAGGGGCTTCTAATGCTGTAAACTTAACAGACGGTTTAGACGGTTTAGCTACAGTGCCCGTAATGTTAGTAGCACTATCATTTACATTAATCTCATATGTTGTCGGTAATACAATTTTTTCAGAATATTTGCAGATACAGTATATTCCAGATGTAGGTGAATTATCTATTTTTTGTGGATCAATTGTTGGAGCTTGTTTAGGATTTCTTTGGTATAATGCGCCTCCAGCAAAAATCTTTATGGGAGATACAGGATCACTTTCATTAGGAGGCTCACTCGCAGCTATAGCAATTATTGTAAAACACGAAATCGTTTTGGCTATAATAGGTGGTCTGTTCGTTTTAGAGACTGTCTCAGTCATAATACAAGTCGCTTCTTTCAAATTGACTGGTAAAAGAATCTTTAAGATGGCGCCGATACACCACCATTTTGAAAAAAAAGGATGGGCTGAGTCAACAATAGTAATTCGATTTTGGATAATCGCTATTATCTTAGCATTAATTGGACTTGCTACATTAAAATTAAGGTAAAGCATGCGCCAAATTTTAGAACTCAAAGAACTATCGTTCCTTGTTTATGGTCTAGGTATCTCCGGTATGTCTGTTGTAAAATTTTTTAAAAAAAACAAAATTAAAAAATTTAAAGTTTGGGATGATACATACAAAAAATTATATAAAAAACATAGAGCAAAAAACTTAAAACAAGTAATGAAACAGGTCGATTATATTGTTTTGTCTCCAGGTATAAGTTTAGTAAAAAATAAAAATTTTATTAAATTTAAAAAAAAAATAATAACAGATATTGACCTGTTCTTTTTAACTAAAAATAAATGTAAAAGTATTGTGATAACTGGGACCAATGGAAAATCAACAACGTGTAAATTATTAGCACATCTTTTAAAAAAAAATAGATTCAAATGCTCTCTAGGAGGTAATATTGGTAACCCAATTTTAGAAGTTAAAAATTCAAAAAATAGCTATGTGATTATAGAGGCCTCATCTTTTCAACTCGCTCATTCAAAATTTATTTCTCCGGATTATGCGTTTTTTCTTAACTTAACAAATGACCATTTAGATTGGCACGGCACCATGAAAAATTATTTAAATTCAAAATTGAAAATTTTTCAACTTCAATCAAAAAATAGTTTTGCTCTGATTAATAAAAAATTTAAAAAAACTTTTAGTAGAAGAAAATTTTTGAGTAAAACTATTGTACCTAAAATTGAAAATTATAAGAAAATTAAGTTTAAAATTAAAAATGATTATTTAACCTCAAAAATAAACGATGAAAATATGAGTTTTGTTTACGCATTTGCCAAATTAATAAATATTGGCGAAAGATCATTTGTTAAATCAATCAAATCTTTTAAAGGTTTATCACATAGATTTGAAGTTTTTTTTAAAAAAAAAGATGTTACTTTTATAAATGATTCTAAAGCAACTTCATTTAGAGCTACGGAATTAGCATTGTCAAGTCTAAAAAATATTTACTGGATTTTAGGAGGACTTCCAAAAAAAAATGACAAAATTAAATTATCAAAATTTAAAAATAATATTGTTAAATGTTATTTGATAGGAAAAAATATAAATTTTTTTAGAAAACAAATTAAAGGAAAAATAAACTTTTCAGTATCAAACAATTTAAAAAAATCAATTATTCAAATTTCTAAAGACATTAAGTTAAAAGAAAGATCAGAAAGGTCAGTATTATTTAGCCCAGCAGCAGCTTCATTTGATCAATTTAATAATTTTGAAAAAAGAGGTCAGGAATTTAAAAAGTTATGTAAAAAATATGCTAGGAAATTCAATTAAATTTTTAATTACAAGCTACTGGAGGAGCATAGATAAAAAAATTTTGCTTAGTTTTTTAGTTTTATTTTTTTTAGGTTTATTTTTTTCTTTTTCCTCAACGTCCTCTCTTGCAGGTGAGAGACTTAATAAAGATTATTATTTCTTTTTTACCAAACATCTTGTTTTTACGTTTTTGGCTTTAATAGTTATGATAACAATTTCTGCGATTAAAACTAAAGTTTTTATAAAATTTGTAATACCGCTTTTTTTGGTATCTTTTTTATTTTTAGCGATGGTTCCTTTTTTTGGAGTTGAGGTTAAAGGAGCAAAGCGTTGGATAGATTTATATTTTTTCAGATTACAACCAATTGAAATATTAAAACCTTTTTTTATTTTAATAACTGTAAAGATATTAACTATGGAAAAATTTTATAATTCTCAAATTAAATATTTTTTAAGTTTTATAGTTTTATGTTCAGTTATAATTTTATTAATAGATCAACCTGATTTAGGCCAATCTATTTTACTCATATGCAGTTGGATTGCTACAGTGTTTGTCTCTGGTGTGAGTTTAGTTTATATATTTGCTTTCTTTTCAATATTTTTTATATCATTGAGCTCTTTGTTATTTTTTTTACCAGAAAAATTCGGTTACATAATTAATCGATTGATTACTTTTTTTGATCCTAGTCAGGGCGATAAGTTTCAATCTTCTTCTGCACTTGAAGCAATTAAGTTAGGAGGATTAACAGGACAAGGCATGGGCGAAGGTATATTAAAAGAAAGTGTTCCTGAAGCACACACGGACTACGTGATCGCAGTTATATCTGAAGAATATGGTTCTATAGTCTCAATAATGATATTAATTATTTTTTTATATATTTCATTTAGAATAATAAAAAATTGTTTTAACCAAGACGATCAATTTTTGAAATTTTCTTTAGGAGGATTAGCAACTTTACTAGTTTTTCAGACATTTATTCATGCTGGAGTAAATACTAATTTATTACCAACAACAGGTATGACTTTGCCTTTTTTGAGTTACGGAGGCTCATCCCTTATTGGAAGTGCAATTTTAGCAGGATTGGTTTTAAACTATACAAAGGATAAAAGTTATCTTTATGATTAGAAAAAAAATATTAATTGCAACAGGAGGAACAGGCGGTCATGTTTTTCCTGCCTATGCTTTAGCTAATTATTTAAAAACCAAAAATTATGATTTACAATTAACAACTGATAGCAGAGGGTATACTTATCTTAAAGAATATAAAAATTTAAATTTAGTTAGATTACCGTCATCACCTTTAGAAAAAAAAAATCTATTTAAACTTCTTTTTTCCTTTTTAATTATATCATTTTCTATAATACGATCTCTTTTATTTCTTTTAAATAATAGACCATCTATTATTTTTGGAATGGGAGGATATTCCTCTTTCCCGATTTGTATTGCTGCTTCAATTTTAAAAATTAAATTTATAATTTATGAAAACAACTTAATTATTGGTAAAGCGAATAAATATTTATTACCGTTTGCAAAGAAAATTTTAGTTTCATATAAGGAGCTAGAGGGTATTCCAGAAAAATATAAGAATAAAGTAATTCAAATAGGCAATATAGTAAGAGAGGAAATTATCAAAACAGATCAATCTAACAACAAAAATAAATTAGATATTTTAAAAATTTTAATCCTAGGCGGTAGTCAAGCTGCAAAAATCTTTGCTGAGAAACTGCCACAAATATTTGAAAAGCTTAAAAATTCTAAGATTCCAATCAAAGTATTTCAACAATGTCAAAAAGATCAGAATGAAAAACTTATTGAGTTTTATCAAAATTATAAAGTAGACTATGAAGTTTTTAATTTTTCCGATAAAATAATTAAATATTATTCAAAATCAAATTTAGTTATTACACGCTCAGGAGCTTCCGTCTTAGGAGAGTTGATTAATTTTAAAATTCCATTCATTTGCATACCTCTTCCAACTTCGGCAGATAATCACCAGCGTAAAAACGCGGAATTTTACTTAAAAAAAGGTTATGGATTTATTGTGGAAGAAAAAGATATTGAGGATAAGTTATATGATCTCATTCACAGAATTTATGATGAAAAATCATTAGTAAATAATATTTTATCAAATCAAAGACAATATTCGGACAAAAATATTTTTATTAATTTAAAGATACATATAGAAAAAATTTTAAATGAAAAAAATTAGTTTAGGACAAAAAGATGTTATCCATTTTATAGGGATTGGAGGCATAGGGATGAGTGGTCTCGCACAAATAATGAAAAATATGGGCTTTAAGATTCAAGGAAGCGATCAAAATAGAAATAAAAATACTATTAGTTGTTCAAGATCAGGTATTAAAATATTTATTGGACACTTATCCAACAACGTTAAAAAAGCATCTATTATCGTCAAATCTAGTGCAATAAAAAATAGCAATATTGAGCTTAAACAAGCAAAAAAAATGAAAATACCAATTTACTCTAGAGCAGAGGTTTTAGCCGACGTGGTCTCTTTAAAAAAAAATATCATTATTACAGGCTCACATGGAAAGACAACAACTACCTCTTTAGTGTCAAAAATTTTATCAGATCAAAAATTAGATCCAACTATTATTAACGGAGGAGTCATTAATTCGTTTAATAGTAATGCAAAGCTTGGAAAAGGTGATTGGGCAATATTGGAAGCAGACGAGTCTGATGGTAGTTTTTTAAAACTACCAATAAATTATTCAATTGTAACTAATATAGATTATGAACATCTGGATTATTATAAGAATTATAGAAATTTAGAAAAATCTTTTTTAGAATTTATAAACAAAACTCCTCCAACTGGCAGGTCGATTATTTGTGTTGACAATGTCAATATTAGAAAAATTTTTAACAAAATTAAAAATAAAAATATATTGACCTATGGAGAAAATAAAAAAGCTAATTATACTATAAATAAAATCAAATATAATTATGAGAGCACTAGCTTTGACCTAAGTTTTAAAGATAAAAATAAGAAAAAAAAGAAAATTAAAAATATTAACGTAAAATTATTAGGCAAGCACAATGTACTAAATGCAGCTGCAGCTTTTATAGTCTGCTTAAATCTAGGCGCTGATGTAAATATAATTAAAAAGTCATTAAGAAACTTTTCTGGCGTTCAAAGAAGGATGACAAAAGTTTTTTCAAAAAATAATAATGATTTTTACGATGATTATGCTCATCATCCAACTGAAATAAAATCAATATTAGAAGGTGTGCAAAACGTCAACCCGAGTAGAAAGATTATTAGTATTTTCGAACCACACAGATACTCAAGAGTCATGTCATTAAAAAATGAATTTTCAAAATGTTTCTCTAAATCGAATTTAGTGATTATATGCCCTTTATACGCTGCAGGTGAGAAGAAGAATTCAAAATTTGACTTGATAAAATTTGCAAATTTAATTGCTAAAAATTCCAAAACCCAGGTAACATGTGTAAAAAAAGAATTTGATTTGTGCAATTATCTAAGAAAAAACCTAGTAAGCGATGAAATTATAATTGGTATGGGAGCAGGATTAATTTCGAAATGGATGGCAAATATTAAATATTCATTATGATTTTAGATAAAAATTTTATAAAAAAGTATAATAGCAGTTTAAGCTCAAACGTTAAACTATCAAATTACAGTTGGTTTAATCTTGGTGGTACTGCTGAATACTTCTATAAAGTAAAAGACATAAATCAACTTAAAGAATTTTTATTAGAATTAAATAAAAAAAATATTAAGACAACTATTTTAGGAGCTGGTTCGAATACGTTATTCAGAGACAATGGTGTAAAAGGAGTTGTCATTAAACTTGGCAATAATTTTTCTTATACTAAAATTCATAAAAAAAATATAATAAAAGTTGGTGCTGCAACACCCGATCGTTTAGTTGCTAATTTCGCAAAAGAAAACGGTTTGGGTAATTTAGAATTTTTATCATGCATACCTGGATCGATAGGTGGTGCAGTAATAATGAATAGCGGCTGTTATGAAAATGATATTTCTAAAGTTTTAGTATCAATACAGGCTATAGATAAAAAAAAATTGTCCGAAGTTGAAATAAAAAAAGAAGATATTAAATTTTTTTATAGAGGGACTAATTTATCGGAAGATCTAATTATAATTTCAGTAAAATTAAAAGGGTCTAGTAGCAAAAAAGAAGATATAGAGAAAAAACAATTCAATCTTATTCAAAAGAAAAAATTATCTCAACCTAGCCAAATAAAAACTTGCGGGAGTACATTTAAAAATATTAGCAATGAAAAAAAGGCTTGGATGTTAATTAAACAAGCTGGTTGTGAAAATTATAAAGAGGGGGATGCTGTAATCTCACAGAAACATTGTAATTTTTTTGTTAATAACGGTGGTGCAAAATCTTCAGATATCGAAAATTTGATAAAAAAAGTAAAGAAAAGAGTATTTGAAAAAACTGGAATAAATCTTGAATTGGAGATTAAAATCATTGGTGACTGATGTAAAATTTAAAAATGTTCTGGTTGTTTTAGGTGGAACCTCAGGAGAAAGAGCTGTTAGTCTAGAAAGTGGCAAGGCATGCATTAGAGCTCTGAAAAGAAAAGGCTATAAGGTTTCAACATTTGATCCAAAGAAAAAGAATTTAAATTTAATAAACAAAAAAAAAACTGACGTAATTTTTAATGCGCTTCATGGAAAAAATGGAGAGGATGGTGTAGCTCAAAGTTATTTCGAATATTTAAGAATTCCTTACACCCATTCAGGAGTGATTAGCTCTTATAATGCTATGAATAAGGAAATTTCAAAGAAAATATTTATTCAAAATAAAATAAAGACACCAAAATTTCTGTCAATTAAGAGAGCAAATTATAAAAAAAATAAGATTATCAAAACTATAATTAAGAGCAAAATTAATTTCCCAATTGTTTTAAAACCAGTTAATGAAGGATCTAGTTTGGGAGTCGTGATTTGCAAAAATAAAGTAGACCTATTTAAATCAGCTAAAGGATTGTTTAAAAAATACCAGGAGTTAATTGTTGAGGAGTATATTGGAGGACAAGAAATTCAAGTAGCAGTAATTAATGGAAATCCTATAGGTGCAATAGAATTAATACCAAAAAGGTTATTTTATGATTATAAAGCAAAATATACAAAAGAGGCTAAGACGAAACATGTAATGCCTGCAAGATTAACAAAAAATAAATACCAAGAAGTTTTGAAAATTGCGAAAAAAACACACAAAGTTCTAAGTTGTAGAGGTGTTACTAGATCAGATTTTAAATTTTACAATAATATTTTTTATTTATTAGAACTGAATACGCAACCAGGAATGACAAGTTTATCTTTAGTTCCGGAAATTGCCAATTACAAAGGTTTAAGTTTTGATAACCTAGTAGAAAAAATTTTATTAGACGCCAGCACTAATAGATGAAAAAACGTACAATTATCGCTGTAGCATTATTGATACTGTTAACCACCATTACCTCACAACAAAAAATAGTAATTTCAAAGTTTAATATAATTACAATTGAAATTGAAAATAATTCTTTATTACAAAAAAAAGATATAAAAAAATTACTATATAAAATTTATAATAAAAATCTTATATTTTTGAAGAATAAAGAAATTGAAAGAGCGTTAATGCAGAACAGCTTTGTTGAGAGTTTTAAAATTAAAAAAATATATCCAAACACTTTAAAAATTGAAATATTTGAAAAAAAACCTATTGCTATTTTGCTCAATAAAAAGAGTAAATTTTATTTAAGTGAAAAAATTGACTTAATTGAATTTATCAATTTAGAAAATTTTAAAAATTTACCTTACGTTTTTGGTAATAAAGATGATTTTAAAATTTTTTATGATGATTTGAATAAGATAAATTTTCCCACAGATAAGATAAAGAAATACACACTATACGAGACAAATCGTTGGGATATAGAGACTACCGATAAAAAAATAATAAAACTTCCAAATAAAGATTACATCGAAAGCCTCCAAAGTTATTTAAATTTAAAAAGTAAAAGTGAATTTAAAAAGTATGATGTATTTGATTATAGAATAAACAATCAACTTATTTTAAGATAAAATGAAAAAATTCTATTTTAACCTTTACTTAGAAATAAACGAATCAAAATATATTTTTTTTGTTGAAAAAAGTGATGGAGAAAATTATTTTGAAATTGATTATAAATTGGAAGTTCCTCTAGAAGGTATTATCAATAATAAAATAACTAACTTAGAAAAATCCTATAATGTAATTAAAGAAAATATTTATCTTCTAGAGGAAAAATTTAAATGCACTTTCAAAGAATTAATCTTAATATTAGAAAATTTGAGTCCTACATATTTAAATTTGTCAGGCTATAAAAAATTAAATGGCTCTCAAATCACTAAGGAAAATATAATTTATATTTTAAACACATGTAAATCTATTGTAAGTGAGGCTGAATTTAAAAAAAAAATACTACACATTTTTAATTCAAAATATTATCTTGATAATCAAAAAGTTGAAAATTTACCTATCGGATTATTCGGAGATTTTTATTCACATGAGTTGTCTTTTATACTTATTAATAAAAATGATTATAAAAATTTAAAGAATCTTTTTGACAATTGTAATTTAAAAATAAAAAAAATTTTAGTTAAAAATTTTATTAAGGGTGCAAATATAAGTCAAAATTATAATGTAGAAACGTTTTTTCATTTAAGAATAAGCAAATCTAATTCAAAAATTTTTTATTTTGAAAATGACTCTCTCAAGTTTGAACAAAATTTTTCTTTTGGATCAGATATTATTATAAAAGATATTTCAAAAATAACATCGCTTAAAGAGGATACCGTCATAAAAATTTTAAATGAAATTGAATATAAAGAAGATGTACCAGATGATAAACTAATTAATGAGAGGTTTTTTAAAGAAGATAATTATACAAAAATAAAAAAAAAATTGATTTACGAAATAGCTCTTGCTAGAATAAACGAAATTTTAGAAATTATAATTTTTAAGAATATTAATTTTAAAAACAACAAGAAATTTTCAAACAACCTTTTTTTTGAAATCAATTTGCAATTAGATTTCAAATATTTTGAGGAAATTTTCAAAAAAGTTATTCTTGATACAAAAGATTATAATTTGATTTTATTAGACAATATTTCTGATAAAAGCATATTAAATTCAGCAAATAAAATTGCCCATTTTGGTTGGAAAAAAGAAGCTATACCTGTTTCTCAATTCAAAAAGTCTTTAATTGCTAGGTTTTTTGATAAAATATTTGGTTAAAACCTGTTTTTTTTAGAAACATTAGTTGTTTTAAATAATCAATCTCGCTCAAGTATAAATAATTTCAATGTTAAATATATACCAAAAAACTATATCTGAAAGCACAACCTTTAAAGGCATTGGTTTACATTCTGGAAAAAATGTAACAGTTAAAATTACTCCAGCTAAAGAAAACGATGGTTTAATTTTTAAAAGAGTGGATTTAAAGAAAAATAATCTTATAAGTGCAAATTTCAGAAATGTGTCCTCTACTAAACTTTGCACAACTTTAAAAAATGAACATGGTGTTAAAGTATCAACAGTAGAACACTTACTTGCTGCAATTTATATTGCTGGGATTGATAACGCTATAATTGAAATTGACAATGAAGAAGTACCAATAATGGACGGTTCAGCCAAAGATTTTTTTAATTTTTTAAAAGATGTAGAACTTGTTAATCAGTTTAAAAAAAGAAAATATCTACAAGTTACAAATAAAATAGAACTTAAGGATGGTAAAAGATTAATTTCTATAGAACCAAACCAATCCTCTTTAGAGGTAAATTTTCAATTAGATTATAAAAATAAGATTATTGGAAAACAACAGAATACTATAAATTTTCAAAAAAATAACTTAGATGAGGTTATTAATTCAAGAACATTTTGTTTATTCGAAGACATAGAAAAAATAAAAAGACTTGGACTTGCAAAGGGTGGCTCTTTACATAATGCAGTTGTAGTTGATGATAATAAAATTCTAAATAAAGAGGGGCTAAGAAATGAAAAAGAATTTGTTAATCATAAAATTTTAGATCTTGCTGGAGATTTTTTACTTTCTGGTCACAGAATACTTGGAAAAGTTTTTTGTTATCACGGTGGCCATGAATTAACAAACCTTTTTATACATAAAATCTTTGATGAACAATCGTCTTTAAAAATTGTTGAGTTGGAAGATGTTATCTATTCAAAAGAAATTAAATACAAACGTTCACAAAAATTAGCTGTAAACGCTTAAATTTTATTTATATTTAAGTTATAAATTCAAAATTTAATCTGATATTATTAATCAGGTTATTTTATGTTAAGATTCTTATCTTCATTTTTGATATTATTTGTTCTAATTGGATGTTCAAAAAAGGACGATCTAATTTATACCCCATCAGAAAAAAAAGATCCTTACAAAATTTATAATGAAGCCCTAGAAGCGATGAAGACCAATGACTACTTTTACGCAAGTTCAAAATTTGAAGAGGCAGAGTTAAATTTTACTGATATTGATTTATCTGCAAAGTCTGCAATTATGGCAGTGTTTTGTTTATATGGAATAAATTTTTATGATGAAGCCTTAGACAATTTAAGTCGTTATTTTAAACTTTATCCTGCTGATAAAAACTTAATTTACGCACATTATTTGGAGGCAATTATTTACTTTGAGCAAATTAGTGATGAAAAAAGAGATTTAAAGCCCTTAATAAAATCTCTAGAAAAAATAAATTTCTTTTTAGAAAAATTTCCTAATTCAGATTATGCTTTAGATCTTAAATATAAAAAAGACCTTATCCAAAATCAATTAGCAGCAAAAGAAATGTATATTGCAAAACATTACATTAAGACGCAAAAATGGATTCCCGCGATTTCAAGGTTAAAAGTAATTCTTAAAGACTACGATAAAACAATATTTGTAGAGGAGGCATTGTTAAGATTAGTTGAAATACATTATTATTTGGGTCTTGAAGAAGAGGCGCAAAAATACGCTAAAATTTTAGGCTTTAATTACAATTCTAGCGAATGGTATGAGACAGCTTACAAGATTTTTAATAAAAAATATGAATTCAATATTAAAAAAAAGGAACAGAAAAAAAAGAAAAATTTCTTAAATAAAATTATTGATATAATTAATTTAGACTAATGGCTAAGAATGAAGAAATAAAATTGCTTTATAATAAAAAAATTAAAAGCTTAAAAAAACATAATAAATTATATTTTACAAATGATAGTCCTGAGATTTCAGATGCTGACTATGATAAATTAAAAATTGAGCTTTTAGAATTAGAAAAAAAATATCCTTTTTTAAGAAAAATTGAGTCTGTAAGTGAAATTATTGGAGCTAAACCATCAAACAAATTTCAAAAAGTTAAACACTTACAACCAATGTTGTCATTATCAAATGCTTTTAATAAATCTGATATGGAAGACTTTTTAAAAAAGATTACAAATTTCCTCAATTATAAAAAAAAACCGATTGAATTAATATCGGAACCTAAAATAGATGGTATCTCAGCTACCTTAGTCTATGAAAACGGGATTTTGACAAAAGGTTTGTCCAGAGGCGATGGTAGCACGGGAGAGGACATACTTCCAAATCTTAGGACTATTTCTACCATTCCCAAAACAATTAAATCAAAAGAAGTTCCTAAACTTTTAGAAATTAGATGTGAGATATTCATAAGCAAAAAAGATTTTAATGAAATTAAACATAAGTTTGCCAATCCAAGAAATGCTGCCAGCGGGTCTTTAAGGCAGAAAGATCCAGTTGAGACTTCAAAAATACCGTTAAAATATTTTGCTTATGGATTAGGATCTATTAATCCAATGATTTTTAAAAAACAGTCAGAGTTTTTAGAAACAATAAAAAATTGGAACTTTACTACAAATCCACTTGGTCAGATTATTCAAAATTTAGACAAGGCAGAGGAGCAGCATAAAAAAATTGATGAGATGAGGTCTTCACTCGATTATGATATCGATGGTTTAGTTTTTAAGGTAAACGATCTATATCTGCAAAAAAGATTAGGAAATACATCAAACTCGCCTAGGTGGGCGATAGCGTACAAATTCTCAGCGGAAAAGGCTTTCACTAAAATTAAAGATATTATTATTCAAGTGGGCAGAACAGGAGCAATCACTCCGGTTGCTAAAGTAGAGCCTGTAACAGTTGGTGGAGTAGTTGTCTCTAACGCAACATTACATAATGAAGATGAGATCAAAAGAAAAGATATAAGAGTAGGAGATGTAATTAAAATCCAAAGAGCAGGAGACGTAATTCCACAAGTTGTATCGGTAGATACTTCAAAAAGAGAAAAAAAAAGTAAAAAATATATTTTTCCTAATAAGTGTTTATGTGGAGCAGAGACAAAAAAAGAGCTAAGCAAAAGTACAAATAAAGAGGATGCTGTAAGAAGATGTTTGAGAGGATATGATTGCAAGTTTACTGCTAAAGAAAAACTTAAACATATTGTCTCAAAAGAAGCATTTAATATAGACGGACTAGGTAAAAAAGTAATTGAACAGTTTTGGGATTTAAATCTGATAAGAGAACCATCAGATATTTTTGATCTTGACTATAAAAAAATTGAACAATTGGAGGGTTGGGGCAAGCTATCAATAAATAATTTAAAAAAAGCTATTGAAAAATCTCAGACGATTACATTAGATAAATTTATTTTTTCAATAGGAATTAGACATATAGGTCAGGAAAACGCAAAAATTTTTGCAAGTTTTTTCAATTCGATCAAAGAATTTATGAAATTACTTGATTTTAAAAATAGAAAAAAATTTTTATATAGCTTAGTTGACTTGGATGGAATAGGTGAAACACAAATTCAATCTATAGATAATTTTTTTTCAAATGAAACTAATATTAGAATAATTAAAAATTTAATAAGTAAACTAAATATAAAGAGTTATATTGTGCAAAATAATAATGGGAAATTCTCTAACAAAAAATTGATGTTTACAGGCGGATTCAAAAATATGAGCAGATCTGAAGCAAAGGCAATAGCCGAGAATAATGGAGGAAAAGTATTAGGTTCAATTTCTAAAAATTTGGACTTTTTAGTTGTTGGAGACTCTAAGCCTACAAAAAGAAAAGTAGAACAAGCTAAACAATTAAAAATTAAGATAATTTTAGAAAAAGATTGGAATAAAATTTTAAATAGCTGAACAAGCTTTTTTAAGCTCTAAAGTTTCTATTTTATTCATAGAACTTTTCAAATTTTTAAAAACAGTTTTATGATATTTATTAATCCATTCTTTTTCGTTTTTATTTAAGCTCTCAGGAATAATTAAATCTTTCTCTATAGGCGCCATTGTTAAATTTTCAAAATTCATTGAGTTTTTATTTTCTTTAACATAAATAAGATTTTCAATTCTGATCCCAAAGTTATTTTTTTCATAGTAGCCTGGTTCATTAGAAACAATCATTCCCTTTTGGAAGTAAACTTTATTTCTTTTCGATATCGCATGGGGTCCTTCATGCACGTTTAAAAAATATCCAACTCCATGTCCTGTTCCATGTGCAAAATTTAAACCAATTTGTTTAAGATATTTCCTTGCCTTAGCGTCAATTTCTGAACCAGTTGTATTTTTTTTAAGTTTAAAATTTGAGACAGCAATATGTCCTTTAAGAACTCTTGTAAAAATATCTTTAATTCTTTTATTTGAATTTTTTAAAGAAATAGTTCGAGTAACATCTGTTGTACCGAATTCATATTGACCTCCAGAGTCAACTAAATAAATATCTCCTTTTTTTAATTTTCTATCAGTTTGCCGAGTTGCCTTATAATGAATGATTGCTCCATTTGGACCTGTTCCTGATATTGTTGGAAAACTCAAGAATTTAAATTTCTTATTTTTTTTTCTAAATTTAAGTAATTTATTTGATGCGGTTATTTCAGTTATTTTTTTTTTAAAAAAATTTTTTTTAAGCCAGAATAAATATTTAGTCAAAGCAATCCCATCGTAAATATGTACTTTTTTAATATTTTCTATTTCTTGTTTTCCTTTGATTGCTTTAAAAATATAAATAGGATCCTGAAGATTAAGTATTTTGTTATTTCTATCAATAATATTTTTAAAAAAATATGAGCAAGAATTTATATCTATTATAAATTTTTTCTTATCAATTCCTAAAAGCGTTTTAGTACAATCTTTAATATCTAAAAATTCTATCCTTTTAAAAATTCTCCTAAAAGATGAAGATATTTTTTTTAAATCACAAAAAAATTTAATATTTTTTTTTTTATCGATTAAGACGTAACTATGCGGTATAGGAGCATACCTTGTATCTCTACCTCTTATATTTAGTAACCAAGCGCTGTTTTCACTTGCAGTAACAAATAAATAATCAGACTTTTTTTTCTTTAAATATTTACAAATTTTATTAATTTTAAAGTAATATTTTTCACTGACAGCTCTGTTTGGCAGTAAATAAAATTTGTTGTTATTTTTTGCAATTTTCCTTCTCCAGATTTTATCAATTAAATTTTTGGAAATTGGTTTTAACTTAAATTTATCTTTTCCAAAAAAAATAGATAATGACTTATCGGTAAATAAATTAGGATCAAAACCAATTAATAATTTTTTTCCTTTAAGAATATCATTAGGCATTTTATTTGGAATCGTAATAATTTTAAATAATCTTCCACTCTGATTGTTTGCTTGTAAAGTATATCTACCATCAACAAATAAATAGTTTTTATTCCTAAGAACTAAAGCAAAACCATAAGAGCCAGTGAAGCCTGAAATAAAATTTAATCTATCATTGTATTCGGGAGTATACTCACCAAAAAATTCATCATTTTTTGGAATTATATATCCATCTATCTCCTCTTCCTTCAAAATTTTTTTTAATTTATTTATTTTTTCCATTTAAGAATTTTATTTTTTTTATACCTATCCCACCCAGGACTTCTATATTCTTCGTCAAATTCAATTGAATTATCTTGATTAAACTCAAAGTCATCATTATCATTTAAGCTTATTTCATTTTTTTCCACACTCTCGTCCGGTATTTCATTGATAAATCTTGATGGTAATGCATCCATCCAGTCACCGTGGTAAGCCCTTTTCATTGCGAATGATAAGTATGCTTCTTTTTTAGCTCTAGTGATACCAACATAAGCAAGTCGCCTTTCTTCCTCTAAAGCAAAATCTCCCTTTTCTTCCAAAGATTTTTGATGAGGAAATAAACCTTCTTCCCATCCTGGAAGAAATACAACATCAAACTCTAAGCCTTTAGCAGCGTGCATTGTCATCAAATTTATTTTAGCGCCCTCCCATTCTTGATCAATTGATGTAGCTAAAGCTACATGCTCTAAAAAACTCTGCAGGTTGTCATAATCCTGCATTGCTCTTAATAATTCTTTTAAGTTTTCTAATCTATTTTCATTTTCTAAGTCTTTTTTATTTTTAAGCATCGAGGAGTACCCTGACTCATCCAATATCAATTTTAATAAATCAAAATGTTTCATTTTTAATGAGTCATTTCTCCACTTTTGAATCATTTTAATCAATTGGCTAATTGTTGTTTTTATCTTAGGTTTAAAATCACCTTTTTCAATTAATTTTATTATCGAATCTTCAAGACATAACTTATTAAGTTTTCCAAAAGTATAAATTTGGTTTAAGGTGCTTTCTCCAACCCCTCTTTTAGGTACGCCTATAACTCTTTCCAAAGCTAGATCGTCAAATTTTTGATTAATAATTCTTAGATAAGATACTGCATCCTTTATTTCAGCTCTTTCATAAAATTTTATTCCTCCTAAGACACGATATCCAATTCCAACTTGAAGAAATCTCTCTTCAAATTCTCTTGTTTGATATATTGCTCTTACTAAAATTGAAACATCGTTTAATGAATATTTTTTTTTAAGTTTCTGCTCTATTATATCGCTGATCCCTTGCGCTTCATCTTTTCCAGTTCTGTAACAATTTAATTTAACTAGTTCACCTTGATTTGCTGAGGACCATAATTTTTTTCCTACTCTGTTAGAATTATTTGAAATCAAGTTAGATGCGGTGTCCAAAATATTTTTCGTAGATCGATAGTTTTGTTCCAATTTGAACACTCTACAATTTTTGTAAATTTGATCAAATGTAAGAAAGTTTTTTATTTCAGCACCTCTCCAGCTATAAATTGATTGATCGTCATCACCAACACAACAAATATTTTCATTCTCATTTACTAATAAATTTAACCATTTGTTTTGAATAAAATTAGTATCTTGAAACTCATCGACTAAAATGTATCTAAAATTTTTCTGATATATTTCTCTAATATCTTTGTGTTCTTCAAAAAGCTTTACACAGAATAAAATTAAATCGCCAAAATCAAAAGCATTTAAATCTTTCATTTTCTCTTGATATATTTTGTAAACTTTTAATATCGATTTAATAATTGAACCAGATTTTTCAATTTTAACATCATTCGGCAACAAACCTTTATTCTTCCATTGATCGATATGATACATAATTAATTGAGGAGAAAATTTTTTTGCATCCAAATCCTCACCTTTAACAATATTTCTAATCAGTTTTTTTTGATCATCAGTATCAAGTATAGTAAAATTACTTTTATATCCTAAAGCTTCAGCGTGTCTCCTCAAAAATTTAACGCTAATCGAGTGAAACGTTCCTAACCAAGGCACTGCATTAGAACTCCCTTTTACGTATTGCATAACTCTGTTTTGCATTTCTTTTGCAGCTTTATTCGTAAAAGTGACACACAAGATTTGGTTGGGCCAAGCTTTTTTTTCATTAATTATATGAATAAGTCTTGTAGTTAAAACTCTTGTTTTTCCAGAGCCTGCTCCTGCAACAATTAAATTAGGACCTTCTGTGCTTAGAACTGCTTCTTTTTGTTCTTTGTTAAGGTTTTCAATTAAATTATCTATGTTATTCATAAGAGAGAATTTTCATTTATATACTAGTTATAAAAATAAAAAAAATGATAAATAAAATTTATAAAATAATTCACAATAATTATTCTCGTTTTTTTAAATTTATTTTTTTTCTAAGATATCTAGTCGGAATATTCTTTATTTCTTCCATATTATTTCTAGTGATACCAACAATTTTTAATTATGAGAAAAAAGTAGAGGTTTTAAATGATTACTTATTAAAAACTTATAATTTTGAGATATCAAATTATGAAAAAGTAGAATTTAAAGCTTTTCCATTACCAAAATTAATATTCAAAAATATCCTCATAAAATTGAACTCTTCTACAGTTGAAATAAAAGTAAAAAATTTAAAAATTTATCCAAAGTTATTAAACATTTATAACTATGAAAATTATAGATCAAACAAAATAATACTGAAAGACTCATATGCCCAATTAAAATTTAATGACTCAAAAATGTTTATTAAATATTTATTGGGTCAAAAAAATAAATTTTTTTTTGATAATTTGGATATTAATGTCAACGATTTAAATAATACAATTATTTCTTTAAAGAATATTAATTTTTCCAATTTTGGTTATAAAAAAAATCTAGTTTCAGGAAAAGTTTTCGGTAAAAATTTTAAAATTAAACTTGATGATAATATTGATAATATAAATTTCAGATTTCTCAAAACTGGAATAGACGCCGATATTGATTTGAAAGAGAAAAAAAAGAATTTTATAAGTGGAATTGTTAAATCGAAGATACTAAAAACAAATGTAAAATTTAAATTTGACTATGATAAAAAATCATTAACTATTAATAACTTATTTTTAAGAAATAATAATCTCTCTTTTAATAGTGAAGGTATCATTTTATTAGATCCATTTTTAGCTGTTAATTCAAAATTTAAAATTGAGGATATCAATACAAAAATATTTAACAATATAAATCTTGATAAATTATTAAAAGCGAAAGATATATTCAAACAATTCAATAGCACAAATAATATAAATTTTAAGTCAAAAAAATTTAATCGAAGTTTTATTGATGAACTAAATTTAAAAATAAATTTAACTTATGGTATGTTAAATTATAACAAAAAGGTTTTGGTAGGCAAAAATTTTTTTCAATGTGAAGGTAGTATTAATTTGTTAGAAGAATTTCCTATACTATTTTTTAATTGTATAATAAATTCAGACGATAAAAAAGACTTTCTTGCAAAATTCAATATCAAATCAAAAAAAAAAAATGAGAATTTTAAACTTAACTTTAATGGAAATATTAATGTATTAAATAAAAAGATTAATTTCACAAAAATATTAATGAATAAAAATTATGAGGCGTCAGCTGAAGATTTAAAATATTTCAAAAATACTTTTGAAAAAATTGTATTTGATAGAAATCTTGTTGAGATATTTAATATTAAAAAAATAAAGAAATTTATTTTAGAAGTTTCTTAGCTATTTGGGTTTTGTCATTTTAAGCGGGTTCATAATTTTATTGTATTCTTTTTCATTTACTAAACCTGCTTTAATAACCTCATGCCTCAAAGTAGTCCCTTTTAAGTGAGCTGCTTTAGCAATTTGGGCAGCTTTGTCATAACCAATTTTTGGCGCTAAAGCTGTTACCAACATTAATGAATTATCCAATAGATGTTTGATCCTTTTTTTGTCAGCTTTTATTCCTCTTACACAATAAAGTGCAAAAGTTTTTGAAGAGTCGCTCATAATTTCAATAGACTGCAAAATATTATGTATTATTAATGGTTTGAAAACATTTAATTCAAAATGACCATGTGAGCCTGCCATAGTTATTCCGTTATGATTTCCAATAACTTTGACACACACCATAGTAACAGCTTCAGATTGAGTTGGGTTTACTTTACCTGGCATTATTGATGATCCAGGTTCATTTGATGGAAGAATGAGTTCTCCGTATCCAGCTCTCGGCCCTGATCCCAAAAATCTTATGTCATTTGCAATTTTCATCAAACAAACCGCTGTTGTGTTTAGAGTCCCTGAAAAATTTACAATTTCATCATGAGCTGCTAATGCAGCAAATTTGTTAATAGCTGGCTTAAAATTAATCTTTGTAATTTTGCTTATTTCTTTAATTATTTTTTTATCAAAACCTTTTCTAGTATTTAGTCCTGTTCCTACAGCAGTACCTCCTTGAGCTAAATAATGAATTTCTTTTAGGGCAGACTCTATTCTAACTATACATTTTTTTAGTTGCGCGTGGTAACCTGAGAATTCTTGACCTAAAGTCAAAGGTGTTGCGTCCTGCAAGTGAGTTCTTCCTACTTTAACAATACTCTTAAATTCTTTAGTTTTTTTTGCCAATTCTTTTTCTAATAATTTTAAAGAAGGTAAAAGCTTGTCTTTAGCATTTAAAGCTATAGCTATATGCATAGCAGTTGGGAAAACATCATTAGTAGATTGTGATTTATTAACATGATCATTGGGATGAACTGGCTTTTTAGATCCCAATTTACCACCCATCATTTCTATCGCTCTATTGGCTATTACTTCATTTACATTCATATTAGTTTGAGTTCCTGAGCCCGTTTGCCAAACTTTTAATGGAAAATGATTATCGTGTTTTCCTTGAATAATCTCATCAGCCGCTTTAATTATATATCTACTAATTTTAGGTTCCAAATCTTTATTTTTAGCATTAACTATTGCTGCAGCTTTTTTAATTATTGCAATTGAATGAATTACTTTTGGCCTAACTAAAAAATCTCCAATATTAAAATACTTATTGGATCTCTCAGTAGAAGCACCCCAATACTTATCACCAGGAACTTTTATTTTTCCAATACTATCAAATTCTATTCTGTATTTCATATTTGATTCTTTGGTATAATACACCCTTATTAGATAATTATAAAATATAAAGGATTAGAAATGAGCAATTTTGAAAATGTCAGAAAATTTATGAAAACTTTTGGTCAAGAAGTAAGAGAAAAAGCTGGTTTTCCTAATGATAAAATAACTTCACTAAGATACAATCTAATCGTAGAAGAGCTTAATGAGCTTAAAGTGGCTCTTAAAGACAAAAATATCAAAGAGGTAGCAGATGCTCTTACAGATATTCTTTATGTTACATATGGAGCTGGTCATGCGTTTGGAATTGATTTAGATAAGTGTTTTAAGGAAGTACAAGACTCAAATATGAGTAAATTAGGATCCGATGGCAAACCTATTTACAACGAAAAAGGAAAAGTTATGAAAGGACCAAACTATTTCAAACCTGACTTAGGAAAATATGTAGCATGATGAAAGGTAACTATTATTGGATATTACTTGGGATAGCAATTGGAATCATAATTTACATGATCGATAAATATGTAATTTAATTTATGAAGATAATTGATTGTATAACTTATTTTGATGAACCGATGCTTTTTGATTTAAGGCTCAATATTTTAGAAAAGTTTGTCGATGAATTTTTAGTATGTGAAGCAAAATACACTCATGCTGGAAAAAAAAAAAATCTAAATTTCGATATTAAAAATTTTGAAAATTTTAAAAATAAAATTAATTACATTGTGGTTGAAAATGAGCCAACTGATTTAGCGAAAATTAAAAATTTAGATGAGACAAATAATTCACTTTTAAGAAGCAATGCTCAAAAGAGGATTTTTCATCAACGTGAAGCAATTTTTCAAGAAGTAAAGAAAAAAAATAAAAATGATTGGGTTATTTACAGTGATAGTGACGAAATACCAAATTTAGAGTTTTTTAATTTAAAAGAATGTAGAAAAAAAATTGTCTTATTTAATCAAAAACTCTTTTATTATAAGTTTAATTTGTCTCTACCTAGCTATAATTGGTTTGGTTCTAAGGCTTGTAGAGTTAAAGATTTAAATTCGATAACTGATTTACGAAACGTCAAAACTAAAAAATATGATTGGTGGAGAGTTGATACATTATTTAAAAGTAATAAATTTATCAATCTGCAAATTGTAAATGACGGTGGGTGGCATTTCTCTGAAATAAAAAGCCCAGAGGAAATTTTTGAAAAGCATCAAAATGATGAGCATCATGATGAGTTTGAGCTTACAAATATAGAATTAGATGACGTGAAGAAAATGATTGATAATAGATACATCCACTATGATCATAAAGCTGATAAAAAAGATTTTAGCTCTAAATGGGGAAAGGATGTAAAGGTAAAGCTTTCTAAAGTAAGCGAGGAGGAATTGCCAAAATATTTGATACAAAATAAAAAAAAATATAATTCGTGGTTTGATAACCTTTAAAATTTATCTCTTTTTTCCAATCATCACAAAAAATCCACCTTCATAAATCTGTCTCGAGTCGAACATTAAAAAAAATTCTTTAATTAATACTTCATATTTATTTAGAATTGGTTTTTTTTTTATAATTTTATCATTTAAATTGAAGTTAAAAGGAATCGAATTTATAAATTCTATATCATTTTCTTTAAACCAATTTAGAACCTCATTATACGTATGCTTAGTTTCATAAGGATTATAATATTGATCTTTGAACCATGCATATTTTTTTCTATCTGATAAATTTTCTGAAAATCTTCTATCAATAAATTTCATTTTTTCACCAAAAGCTTTTATTAAAAATTGTCTTATGTTTTGAACGACTCTCCCGTATTTGTGGTACAAACCTATTACGATTATTCCATGTGGCTTTAAATGTTTCGATAATTTAGCAAAAGCATATTTGGCGTTAAATGTGTGATGAAGAACACCATTAGATATAATTACATCGAAGTAATTTTTTGGAAAACATAAATTAAAAATATTCATTCTGTAAAGGTGAACATTTTTGATATCAGTTTTATCAATAAATTTTTTTGCTTCAATTAAACTTCCTTTTGATAAGTCAATCGAGTGAATTTTTCTATTATAACGACTAAGGGCGATCGAAAGTTGTCCAGTTCCACATCCCGCTTCTAAAACATTAGAATGGAATGGAATTTCGTCATCAAGTTTCTTTACAAATATAGATTTTGAAGATTTATCCAGAAGACTTCCAAAATCTTCAATATCATCATAGTTTGGAAACTTTACATCATTATAAAATTCTGATTGTGTAGATGTCAGAGATTTTTCATCATCAAAATATAAGTTAGGAATTCCAAAAAAATATTCTATGCTATCTTTATCTAATTTTTGTTTATTAATAGGATTAATTAATTGGTCTAAATTCATAAAAATAAAATATAAGTGGCGCTCTGTTGCCAGTTGCCTAAAATATAAGTTAATATATTGAATGTACGAATTATTTGCAAATCTTACTTTAATTATACATTTAATTTTTATCTTGTTTGTTATTTTTGGTGGATTGCTTTTTTTTATTTTTTCAAAAATCATCTATATCCACCTGCCAGCATTATTATGGGGAATTTATATAGAATTAACTAATTCTGTTTGCCCTTTAACTTATCTCGAAAATTGGTTTTTATATAAAGGAGAGTTAACAATCTATTCTAATGATTTTATTAATAACTATTTTTTTCCAATAATTTATCCTGAGGGTTTAACTAATGAAATTCAAATATATCTTGGTATATCGCTTATAGTTATTAATGTTTTAATTTACGGATTTATTTATAAAAATTTTAAGAAAAAATAAGGGGCGTTCTGTTGCCAGGTGCCCCAGACCCCGTTACTTAATTAACAAAGTTAATTAAGCTGCAAGTGCAAATTTTTGATTTGCATTTATAAATTAGCCCGTTACGTCGGAACCATCTCGTACGAAAGAATAGCTTTTAGACATCCGTCGATCCTGATTCACCCCCATAAGTTGTAAATGGTGGAGGTGGTGGGTACTGCCCCCACGTCCGTAATGTTTATTACGAAATTCGTTTATCGTCATAGTTGGAAAACCAACTCTATTAATATAAAACTCTTATAAATAGATTCAATAAATTTATTCAAAATGAAACTTACATCAGAACAAAAGCAAGAAATTGCAGATCAACAGGCTCAAAAAAATACAACTAAACGTGTTACGTCTCCAGAATTAGAAAAAATTTTGTATGAAGCTCTACCTGTTTTAGATCATGGTTTTGTAAGAGTAGTTGATTATATGGGTGATGACAGCTCTATTGTTCAGTCAGCAAGAGTATCTTATGGAAAAGGTACTAAAAAAGTTTCAACTGATGAAGGATTAATAAAATATTTGATGAGACATTGGCATTCAACACCTTTTGAAATGTGTGAAATAAAATATCATGTAAAACTTCCAATTTTTATTGCACGTCAATGGATTAGACACAGAACAGCAAATGTTAATGAATACTCAGCTAGGTATTCAATATTAGATAAGGAATTTTATATTCCAAATAAGGATCAATTATCTGCTCAGTCAAAATCAAACAGACAAGGAAGAGGAGATTTAATTACAGGAGAACAAGCTGACGAAGTTTTAAGGATACTAAAAGATGATGCAACAAGAACGTATGGCAATTATGAAAAAATGCTCAACGAGAGATTTGATGGTACAACAATCGATGAAAACAAAGCTGGTCTTGCAAGAGAATTAGCTAGAATGAATTTGACCTTAAATTCTTATACCCAGTGGTATTGGAAAACTGATTTATTAAATTTACTTAACTTTTTATTTTTGAGAGCTGATAGTCACGCACAATATGAAATTAGAGTTTATGCAGAGGCAATGTTAGAAACTGTAAAAAAATGGGTTCCAATCACACATGGAGCATTTTTAGATTACAGAGTCGGGGCTGCACATGTTTCAGCTAAAGGATTAAAAGTAATAAGATCTATGTTGAATGGTAATAAAATTAATTATGAAAATTCTGGTCTAGGCAAAAGGGAGTGGAATGAACTAATGGAAACTTTAGAATTAAAAAATAAATTAATTTGATAAAATTTTATCATGATTGATAAACATATAAAACATAACATTAAAGAGTACGATAAAAAATATTTTAATCGTGGATATGGTATCAAATACCCAGAAGGTCATGTAATTAGACATTCAAAATATTTTAAAAAAAAAAATTCAATCTTAGATTTTGGTTGTGGAAATGGAACACACTTAACCTTTTTTTCTCATATGAAAATCAAAAATATTTATGGTGTAGATACTTCAAAAATAGTTAAAAAGATAAGGAATAAGAGATTTAAGATTTTCCGAATTAGTCAAGATGAGGACTTAACAAAAAAATTTAAACGAAAATTTGACATCATATTCTCCAATCAAGTTTTATATTATCTAAATGATAAAAGTATTAATTTTTTTTTAAAACAATTTCATACTCTACTAAGTAAAAACGGGCTTATGTTTACCACATGGATGGCCCCTATAGGTAATTATTATAAACTCTCTAAAAAAATTAAAGGATCAGAGATGAGAGAATTAAATTTCAATTTAAGATTAAAGGAAAAGACATTTATAAATTTTAAAACAAAAAAAAAGATAGAAAAAGTTTTAAAAAAAAATAATTTTAAATCATTACATTATGGACACTACGATCAGGAAATGAATCATAATGAGGTAGATAGTGGAAGCTATCACTATTTAAATCTTTGTAAAAAAATTTAATTTAATTTAAAGGCTATAATTTGATCGCCTAACTCTTCTTCATAACCAAAGAATTTTCCTCCCCCAGAATTTACTAAGATATATTGCTCTCCTTTATAATAATATGTCATAGGTGAGGAAGAACCAGCGAAAGGTAATTGATATTTCCAAATATTCTCGCCTGTCTTGGAATTAAAGGCATACAAATATTTGTCTGGAGTTCCAGTTGCAAATAGTAAATTTCCAGCTGTGCTTAAAACACCACCAAAATTTTTATCCCCATTTATTTTTCCATTATCTGTTTCTCTTACTCCAAAAGGAATTGACCAATTAATTTTTCCAGTATTAACATCTATTGCGTTTATTTTCCCCCATGGTGGTAAAGATGCAGGTAATTTATCTTTATCTAAAAATAATTGCCATGATCCCCACTCCCTTAGTAAATTATATTTTTTTAAAATTTTATCATGTTTGTTTAAATAATTTTTTATAATTTTAATTTCTTCTTTATTCAATTTTGGCATGCCTTTTGTGTAAGAATGAGAGTAATTAAAGTTTTCTAAATTATCCAATGATTTTATTTTATTTGTAAAACTTACACCTACCAGGTTTGGAATATAGGTGTCCCCATCAGTCTCGCTTGCATACTTTCCTTTACGATTAATCCCGTGGCAACTTTGACATTTAGCCTCATATAGATTTCTCCCTTTCGCATCGATAAAATATGGTAATTTTGAATAAACTTTTTCTATTGACTGACTTGCAAACTTTTTAGATTTTTTTTGGAATGGGGAGGCATAGTTATTCTTTGAGAAAAATGAAAAAAATTTTTCATTTAAATTTACAACTTTAGTAAGCAACCTATCATAATAATAACTTCTAAGCACCCAGGGGTAATGATTTGATGGAATTATTATTTGATTATTAATTAAATCTAAAGTTCCACCATACCATGATGGTCCTCCGTGCAAACCATACATAAGAACATCATAATCTAATGATAAAGGAATAAATTCTTTATTAAATTTTGCATTTCTAGTTCTAAATTTTAAATAATCTATATTTTCTTTATCATTTAAGGTCTTTAAAAAACTTTCAAAATCATATCTCTGATCTAAAAGTGGCTCAGGTAAAAGTATTTTTGTTTGTTCCGTAGAGTAAGTTTGGTTATATTTAGAAGTTTCAGTTTTTAAAGTTTTAAAATTTTTTTTATCGTCAAATAAAAATTTACATGTTTTTATATTAATTACAAAAACGTTACCAGTTTTTGAAAATGCATATACTGCTCTTTTTTTTTCATTAGAAATTTTTACGTCAGTAAAAATCGGACTTCCTACCATATCGAAGTCCCAATGGTCATGACGAACGTCTTGAAATTTACATTTTATTTTTCCCGTATCACCATCAATTAATATAAGGCTATTAGTGTAATCAGGATTGATGTCTGTTTTGCCCCACAAATGAACTAAATTACTAGTTACAATGGCTACAGTATTAGTTGATTTATCATACGAAAATCCAGACCAAACTCTTGCACCATTAAGATCAATCGTCCAGTTATTTTTTCCCTCTTTAAGAGAGAAGCTCTCGATCTTATTTAACGAAGCAACTAGAACTTTTTGATCATACACGATAGGTGAAAGCAAAGATTTTGAATTTCCAAAATATCCATCTTTACCTAAATCTTTATTTATTTCTCCTGTTGACTCTTTAATAGCTACAACTCCAGAACCTGTGGAGACAAAAATAGTGTTTAGTTTGTCAAGGTAAAGCAACCCCCTTTTTGCGGTAGGATTTTTAAGTCCTATTCTCCATTTTTCTTTTCCGCTACTCGGGTTTAGAGATATTAAATTGTCATTGACTGTTGATATTATTATTGAATCACCAGTGAATATAGGAGTTATCTGACTATTGTTTTTATTCTTAGGTATAAATCCATTTTTATGCGACCAGGCTTTTTTTAATTGTGAAATATTTTCTGTATTAATATCTTTTAATTTTGAGAATTTATGACCCTCAAAATTACCATTACTAAAGTTCCAATTTGTTTCATTAGAAAATGATTGAGATATCAAGAACAAGAAAGAAAAAATAGTTGAAATCAATAATTTAGAAGTAAGCTCTATTTTCGGTTTTTTATTTAATTTCATACAAACACAAACCTTTTTCATAACAACCATTTAATATTAAATTGGTATCATATGAGTCTAATTTATATTTTGAAATAATAAAATCAGCCCCGAGTTCTTTTGCCGCTTTAAAATTTAATCTAATCTTATTCACATCTTTTGGATGATAAAGGGTGGTATAAACTCTACTTCCAAAATTATCATAATAATTTTTAAAAAATGAATTAGCTTCTAATTCTTTTTCAATTATCTTTCTGAATTTTTTTTTGTATGAAAGAGGATAAATCGTATGATATCCATCCATGACCTTAATATCATTATAAACAGCGACCATTGGATCTACACCGATCGATATAACTCTATTTTCTGCTGTTATTTTTTTTATTTTTGAGTAATCATAATGATTATAGTAACCGCTAAATGTAAATAAATTTTGATAGTTTTCTACTTTATAAATTTTACCTTTTACAAATGGAACTATAGAAGAATTTATCTGAAATAAAATAATGCTAATAATTGCTAATATTGATAAAATTTTCGTGTAAAGACTTTTTTCTTTTAAAATATAAGTAAGAGAAAAAGCGTAAAAAAAAATCTCAGCTCTTTCCATATAATCCCAAGTTAAAGTTTTAAATATATTTTCAGTATTATTTATTAAATTTGCAATACCCTCATATTTCAATAAATCTATTAATAGGCTAGTTAAAATGATAGTTATTAATGGGATTTTTATTCTGTTATCTTTAATAAAAAAAAAGCTAATTAAAATTGGAAATTTTATAAAACTGAATGGAAGCGCTCTAATAAACCCAGAACCTATATTTTCAAAAGAGGGAATACCAAGTAAACCTTTTAAAAAAATTGTTAAAGTAGTCATTAATGGCAATGATGCCCTAAGAAACTCCTCTCTATGTAATTCTACAGCTGAACTAAATCCAACCAAAATTAGAGGCCAATTAATTATTAGGATGCTAATAGAAAATAGTGATAATACTTTGAAAGAATTTAAAAGTTTTGATTTATCAAAGAAAAATAAAAAAATGAACAGAACAGGGATAAACATGCCTGTCATCACTACATCTGAATTTATTCCAAAGAAAATTATTATTAAAAAGTGTTTAATACCTAATTTCTTTTTATATAAGACTAAATAAACAAGATAGGGCAAGATAGCTAATCCGAAATCTGTCCAAGTAAATATATTCATTGACGCATAAAGACAAGCAACGAATGCACATAAATATAAATTTTTATTAATTTTTTTAGCTAAAGTAAAAAAACTATAATAGGAAATTAATTTAACTAATATATCTGTTATCCAATAAGCTAATTCTGTATTTAACAAAGCATATAGAAACATTGATGGAAAAAATGCTCTTCTCAAATATTCTATTTTTATTTCCCCGTTTAAAAATATTTTGATAGCATTAACATCACCACTTAAAACATTACCAATTACTTTGTTGTAAACTATTTCTGCATCTAAAGTGTCATTATAAAAAAGTGTAATTTTTCCAAATAAAATTAAAGGGACCAGATAACTTAAGGATAAAATAGATAAAAATATCAAGTGTTCTTTTTTTTTAAGTTTTTTTATATTCATTTAATCAAAAAATTTTATTCTTATTAATTCAAAAAACATTTTAAAAGTATCTACAAATATATTTAGTTTGCTATCTTTTCTATGTGTCCAAGTTACTGGAATCTCATCAATTTCAATATCCAATATTTGGCATAATTTGATTATTTCAACATCATGAGAAAAACCTTTATTTTTCAATTGTTTAAAAATTTTTTTGGCAGTTTCTTTTTTGTACAGTTTAAATCCACATTGGGTATCTTTCAGATTTGTGTCGAATAAGTATTTTACGAAGTTGGAAAAAATTATTCCTAAGAATTTTCTGTAGACTTTATAGGTAATTTCAGATTCGGGCAAACTTCTTGAACCAAAAAAAATTTTATCTGACGACATAGAGAAAACATTGAATTTTTTTTGCCAAATATTTATTTGTCTTAGTGAAACTGATATATCTGTGTCTAATGTCAGTATCCATTTAAAGGTTGATTCTTTAACACCTACTTTAAGAGCATAGCCCTTTCCAAAATTATTTTTGAGTTTTATAAGTCGGTATTTTATATTTTTTCTTTTATTATTTTGAATAAATTTATGAATTTTGAGACTAGATTTATCTGTACTACCATCATCAATAAATAAATACTCAACCTTTGAAAAAATATTTTTTTTGTTAAATCTTAAAATATCTTTAAAAGTAAAATGAAGTCTTTTCTCTTCATTATATAAAGGAAATATTACAGATAAAGTATTCTTCATTTATGAAGCTATTTTTTTTGTTTTGATTGATCTATAGATTTTACGTTCTATAAATTTTCTTAAACCAAAAAAATAAATTATTGTACCAAGACCATAAAAAAAATTTGAGAGATAGATTGCAATTATAACTATTGCTTTTTCAAAATAATTTTTAACATATTTATTTACATCCCAAAAAATTATAGGAGCACTAAGTAAAAGAAATATTAGCAAAGTATTCAAGAATAGATTTATATCTCTCATAATGAGTAGGATCAAAAAGATTAAAACACCAAATGGTATGAAAGCAAATAATCTCTTTCTTAATGTGTTTTTCGAGGTAAAAATGTTAAGACCATAGCAGAATCTCTGAAATAAAAAAAATTTTAATTCTCTATCCTCGTGATAAACAAATATATTTTTTTTAAACGAAATTTTTAAATTTTTAAATTTTTTGTTTAATCTAAAAAATAAATCATGGTCTTCACCAATATAAATTTTTTCATTCATTCCTTTCACACTTTGGTATATTTTTTTAATTATAAGAAAATTTGATGAGTGGAGCAGATCAGTGAATTTGTTTACACTTTTGTAGTTAATGAAGTTATATTTAGCTGTTACAAAATAAGATCTTTTGCAAAAATGCGTGATTTTCTTCCAAAAATTTTTATAATTAAATGGCAAGTTTGGACCTCCAGTTATTTGAATGTTATCCTTTTTTAATTCATTGTGAGCATTTTTTAACCAATCTTTCCCAGGAGAAGCATCACTATCAATAAAAGCTAAAATATGAGAATTAAATTTATTTGCCGCTAAATTTCTTTTTTTAGACATGGTTTCTTTAGGTGATTGAATGATATTTATTTTAAACTTATATTTTTTTAGCAAAAATTTATTTTTTATTTCATCCAATACAATAGTAACAAAAAATCTCTTAAAAGATTGCTTTGAAATTCCATCAAGACACCTTAATAACCTATTATCAATGCCTATTGATGGAATTATTATATTAATCTTTGACATTAAACTATTTTTTAATAATCGATTTTACAAGACTAGGTTGGTATCTCCAGTTAGATAAAACATTATAGCTTAATGCACATTCATAAGTACAATGACAATTTTGTTTTAAAATATTGTCTTTAATTTTTTTTCTTGAGTCTGTATTCCATAAGTCCATAAAATTCATTTTAAAATCTCTAAGCTCTCCAATTTTATCATTTTCTAAAATCTCACAAGGATAAACTGAACCAGAGGCCGAAATGATACCAAATAAAGAACCTGCGTGGCATGGACTTATATAATGTGGACTCATATACATTTTACGAACCATCTCATTCGCAATT
The DNA here is from genome assembly GCA_028404615.1 of Candidatus Pelagibacter sp. The sequence goes on along the minus strand of JAOOBT010000002.1, from coordinate 119,172 downwards.
TTATCTTTCTCTCTATGTAACTTACCTTGAATACTAAATAGATTATAATTTTTTAGTATCTTTTTATTCGAGTCATTTTCAATTTGTTTTGAAAGCCAACTGTAAGCATCAAATATTTTTTGCTTACTCTCTTTTGGAGTTTTAAAAACACCCTCATCCCTTACTGCTATACATTTAATAGAATTGAAATTATATTTTTCAATGAAAGATCGATAAATTTCTTTAATATTTTCAGAGTTTTGATCGCTAATTGTGATGGCTACAACTGGTGTAATTCTTTTATCTATTTTTTTAAGAGCATGATAAGTATCATAACAATTATCAAATAAATTTTTAACTTTTCTAACTGCGTTATGTTTTTCTGGAGCATCATCTATTGAGATTTGGAAAGTCAATTCGATATGTTGGTATTTATCTATTATGTTTTTTGCAAAAGAGATTGTTCTATCAGGTAGACTTCCGTTAGTTGTGATATACATTGATTGTATTGTGGTATTTTTAATATATAAATCTGCTATATCATTAATCTCTTTTCGGGCGAATGGCTCACCACCAGTAAAATTAATATTTAATAAAGATTTACCTAAATTTTTTGTTAGTATTGAGATTTCATCTATACTTAGCTCATTTGCGAAAGTTTTTGGATCGTCAAAATCAATAAAACAAAAGGAACATCTAGCATTACATCTATTGGTTAAAAAATGTACTAAACTTATAGGCTCATTCCTGGAGAAATAAAGATTTTTAAGAACTCTTGTAAGTTTTGCTTTTTTTGTAATCATCAAATTCTTTTAAGTTTGCTTAATAATTTAATTATACATTATTTTTCTAAAGACATCTTAATTTTCTTAGCAATATCTAAAAAAAGCTTAGAAACCTCATGCTCAGGCTCGGAATGTGTTAAAGGATCGCCTTTATCTGCCGAAGTTCTTAAATTTTGATGAATAGGTAAATGACCTAAAAATTCTTTATTAAATTTTTTAGCAGTTTCTTCAACTCCACTTTCCCCAAAGATCTTATATTTTTTATCATCATCACCTTTGAAGTAACTCATGTTATCAATTAATCCTAAAATTTTTACTCCAGTTTTATCAAACATTTGAATTCCTCTCTTTACATCAAGCAAAGCTAAGTCTTGAGGCGTTGAAACAATTATAGCTCCATCAACTTTTACTTCTTGAGCAAATGTAAGTTGGGTATCCCCCGTTCCTGGTGGCATATCAACTATAATTATGTCTCTGTTTTTCCATAAAACTTTTTGGGTCATAGTTTTTAAAGCACTAATAACCATAGGACCTCTCCAGATCATAGGTGTCTGTTCATCTACTAAAAAACCCATAGACATACACTGAGCATCATATTTTTCTAATGGTATCATTGATTTACCATCTTCACTTTTTGGTTTGTCATTTAAATCTAATAGTTTTGGAAGAGAAGGACCGTAAACATCAGCATCGAGAATTCCAATTTTTAATCCTAAGTTTTGTAGAGCAAAAGCAAGATTAATTGCTACAGTTGATTTTCCAACACCTCCTTTAGCACTTGAAACTAAGACAACAAACTTTGTTCCATTGATTGGGGTTTTAACAAATTGTTTTGGAGGAGGTTTTTGGCTCATCTTTTTAATATATCAAACAATTTAGACATTTTAGCGCTCCTTCTTAACTTGTTTTTGGGACAAAAGTCACTATATAAAGTGTCATGAGCTTTAAAGACAAGATTTTAAACAACCAGTCCCCTTGGGGAACACCACCAGGTGGAGATGGAGGAAGAGGCGCTGGAGGAAACGGTTCTGGCGCTAGACAAGATCCACCAAGTCTTGATGAGCTAATTAAAAATTTTCAAAAAACTATAAATAAGTTTTCTGGTGGTAAATCTGGTGGTTCTCGACCGATAATAATTGGTTTAATTATTGTTGCTTTACTTTACGTTGCAAGTGGTCTTTATAGAGTATTGCCTGACGAACAAGGAGTAGTTTTAAGATTCGGTAAATACGTAAATACTACTCAACCAGGATTACATTACCATTTCCCAACACCCTTTGAGAGAGTGCTTACTCCAAAAGTAACAAAAGTTAATCGAGTTGATGTAGGCTTTAGACCAGCAAGTGACTCAGGAAGATCTTCTGGAGTTGGGAATGTACCAGAAGAAAGTTTGATGTTGACTGGAGATGAAAATATAGTTGACATAAATTACTCAGTATTCTGGGTAATTAAAGATGCCCAAAAATTTTTATTTAACATTCAAAGTCCTGTAGAAACAGTTAAAGCCGCCTCAGAGACAGCGATGAGAGAAGTTATCGCGAAGAATAGAATTCAAAATATTTTAACTGAAGGAAGATCAGGAATCGAGGTTGAAGTTCAAGAAATTACTCAACAAATTTTAGATGAATATGGTTCTGGCATTCAAGTAACTCAAGTACAAACACAACAAGCAGATCCACCAGAACAAGTTATTGACGCTTTTAGAGACGTTCAGGCTGCAAGAGCAGATAGAGAAAGATCTAAAAACGAGGCTGAAGCCTATGCAAACGATGTTATACCAAGAGCACGAGGGGAAGCAGAACAAGTTTTACAGCAAGCAGAAGCTTATAAAAAAGAAGTTGTTGCTAAAGCCGAAGGTGAAGCGAGTAGATTTTTAGCTATATACAATGAGTATAAAAATGCAAAACAAGTGACACAAGAAAGAATGTACCTTGAAACTATGGAAAAGGTTTTAGCAGATATAGACAAAGTAATTATAGATAAAGAGTCTGGTTCAGGCGTTGTTCCTTATTTACCCTTACCGGAACTAAAAAAATCAGGAGGTAATAATTAATGAAAGGAGTTAAATTAATAGTTCCAGTAATCCTTATTATTGGTTTCACTATTTTCCAATCTTTATTTATCGTACAAGAAATAAGCCAGGCCATAGTACTTCAATTTGGTGACCCAAAGAAAATTGTAACCAAAGCAGGACTTAATTTTAAATTACCATTTATTCAGAACGTTGTTTACCTTGATAAAAGAATTTTAAATTTAGATAATGATCCAGAGGAAGTAATTGCAGCTGATCAAAAAAGATTAATCGTTGACGCATTTGCTAGATTTAAAATTATAGACCCTTTAAAGTTCTATATTTCAGTAGGTAATGAAAGAGTTGCTAGATCAAGATTGTCTACAATCATTAATTCTAGAATTAGAGGTGTTTTAGGTACACAAGAATTAGCTACTCTATTATCGACAGATAGGGCGAGACAAATGCAAATTATTCAATCTCAAGTGAATGAAGAGGCAAAGAATTTTGGAATTACTATCGTCGATGTAAGAATTAAGAGAGCAGATTTACCTCCAGCAAACAGTGAAGCAATTTACAAAAGAATGCAAACTGAGAGGGAGAGAGAAGCTAAAGAATTTAGAGCCCAAGGTGCAGAGATTGCCCAAAAAATAAGATCTACAGCGGATAAAGATGTTACAGTTATTTTGGCTCAAGCAAATAAAAAATCAGAGATAATGAAAGGTGAGGGTGATGGTGAAAGAAATAAAATATTTGCAAATGCGTTTGGCAGAGACCCACAATTCTTTGCTTTTTATAGAGCTATGCAAGCTTATGAAAAAGCGTTAATTGGAGGAGAAACCTCTCTAGTATTATCACCTGATAGCGAATTCTTTAAATTCTTCGGAAAATCTATCAAACCTGCTCTTAAAAGGTAAATATAAAATATAATTGTGGAAGAGTTTATAATTGCAATTGGCTTAATATTTTTTGTGGAGGGTTTGCTTTTAGCCATTTTCCCGTCAAGAATTAAAAGTATGTTAGAATTAATCAAAAATACACCTGAAAGTAAATTAAGATCACTAGGCACTGTTTTTTTGATTCTAGGGTTTATAATTATTTGGTATATAAAAAACTGAATGAATTTTAATAAAAAAATATTATTTATATTCTTTATTCTTAACTTTTCTATAGTTAACGCTAAGCCTGTACCTGAGTCTTTTGCTGATTTAGCAGAGAAATTAATGCCCTCTGTTGTAAATATATCTACTACGCAAACTGTGAGGACTACAACAAATCAGTTTCCTTTCCAATTTCCACCAGGATCTCCTTTTGGTGAAATGTTTAAAGATTTTGAAAGACCTACAGAGAGAAAAGCTTCGTCTTTAGGGTCTGGTTTTATTATTCAAGATAATGGAACAGTAATTACTAACAATCATGTTATTGCTAACGCAGAGGATATTTTAGTTAGAGTAGGAGATAAAGAATATAAGGCAAAAGTTTTAGGTGCTGACCCTTATATGGATATTGCTGTTTTAAAAATGGAAACAAATGAAAAATTCACAACTGTTAAATTTGGAGACTCAGATAAAGCAAGAGTTGGGGATTGGGCGGTAGCAATAGGTAATCCATTTGGCTTAGGTGGAACAGTAACTGCAGGAATTATTTCAGCAAGAAACAGAGATATTAATTTAACAAGATATGATGATTTTATACAAACTGACGCTTCTATTAACCAAGGTAATTCTGGAGGTCCTTTATTTAATCTTAAAGGTGAAGTAATTGGAATAAACACCGCAATTATTGCTCCAGGCCAATCAGGATCAATAGGAATTGGTTTTGCAATACCAGCTAATGCTGCATCTAATGTTATCAATCAATTAATTGAATTTGGAGAAACAAAGAGGGGTTGGTTAGGAGTTAGAATACAAGAAGTTACAAAAGAGATTGCAGAGGTAGAAAAACTAAAAAAACCAGAAGGAGCACTAGTAGCAAGTGTTGGACAAAATAGCCCAGCAGATAAAGCTGGAATTAAAGCAGGTGATATTATTTTAGAATTTGATGGAAAAAAAATTGATACAATGAGAACACTTCCAAAAGTTGTAGCTAGTACAGAAGTTGGAAAAAGTGTTCAATTAAAAATTTGGAGAAATAAAAAATCTATCACGAAACGTTTAGTTTTAGGAAGACTAGAGTCCTCAGAAGAATTTAAGGAAAAGAAAACTAAAACTGTCAAAAAAGAAGAAGAAATAGAGTCTTTAAAAATAACAGTAAGAGATGTCACTAAAGATGATATTACTTCAAGAAGATTAAGAAAAAATACATCTGGTGCGGTTATTCTCGATATTTCAAGTCGAAGCCCACTGGTAAACCTTTTGAGTATAAATGATATTATTATAGAAGTTCAAAAGAAACCTGTAAAAAATTCAATTGATTTAGATAAAATTGTAGAGAGTATCTTTAAAAAAGGTGAAAAAACATTATTGTTGACTGTAATCAATAGTCAAAATCAAAGACGGTACCTTGGTGTTAAAATAAATTAATTTTGTTAAAAAAAATAATTTTATTAGCAGGACCTACAGCTTCAGGAAAATCCTTATTAGCTATTCATTTAGCCAGAAAAATAAATGGTGAAATTATTAATGCAGATAGTATGCAGATTTATAAAGAATTTAAAATTTTATCCTCGAGACCTTCTATAAGTGACTTTCAAAAAATCAAACATCATTTGTACGGTATAATTTCTGTAAAGAAATACTTCTCAGCTGGGAATTGGTTACAAGAAGTAAAAAAGAAAATTAATCTTTGTTTGAAAAAGAAAAAAATCCCTATTATTGTTGGTGGTACTGGTCTATATTTTAATACAATTACCAAAGGAATAAGTAAAATTCCTGATATCGATCTCAAAACTAGAAATAAAGTTAGAGCTTTGTTTAAAAAACTTGGGCCTAAAAATTTTTTTGAAAAACTTTTAGTTCTTGATCCTAAAGTAAAAGATAAAATTTTACCTACAGACTCTCAAAGATTGCAAAGAGCCTATGAGGTAAAAATTAAAACAAAGAGGTCATTATTTGATTGGATAGTTGAAACGAAATCTGATTTTTTAGATTTTAATGTAAAAAAAATTTATATAAATATTCCTAGAGAGGAACTACTTTTAAAAATTTCAAAAAGAACTGAGTCCATGTTTAAAAAAAATTGTATAAATGAGGTGAAAAAATTCAATTCTCTTAAGCTTAAAAAAAGCTTATCCGCTAATAAGCTCATTGGTGTTCAAGAAATCAATCAATATATGAAAGGCACCATTACGTTGGAACAATGTATAGAACTAATTAACATCAAAACAAGGCAGTACGCTAAAAGACAAAATACTTGGGCTAGAGGACATATGAGGAATTGGAACAAGATTTATTCGAAAAATTTCTCCATTCTTCTAAAAAAAACATTAAAAGTGGCGAGCTAAAACTTGACGCAATCCATTTCTAGGCTAGATTGTATGAATGCCAAAATTATTAAGTGGAGCAGAAATTGTTTTTAAAGCGCTAGAGGATCAAAAAGTAGAATATATTTTTGGTTATCCTGGAGGCGCAGTATTGCCAATTTATGACGAATTAAAAAATCACAAATCAATTAAACATATTTTAGCAAGACACGAACAAGGCGCAGGTCACTCAGCAGAAGGATATGCTAGATCAAGTGGTAAGCCAGGAGTTTTATTAGTTACATCCGGGCCTGGAGCAACTAATGCTGTAACAGCACTAACCGATGCTTACATGGATTCCGTTCCTCTTGTTTGTATCTCAGGACAAGTGCCAACACACTTAATTGGAACTGATGCATTTCAAGAGTGCGACACTACAGGTATAACTAGACCGTGTACAAAACACAATTGGTTAGTGAAAGACGTAAATGATCTTTCAAGAGTTTTGCATTTAGCATTCGAAGTAGCGACGACAGGAAGACCTGGACCAGTTTTAGTAGATATTCCAAAAGATATACAATTTAAAAAAGGTAAGTATAAATTTTTTAAGAATACACTTAAAAAGAAACTAAATGGAAAAGCTACTCATAAAATATCTAACACAGAACTAGATAAATTTATTGATCTGATTAAAAAATCATCAAAGCCTATATTTTACACAGGAGGAGGAGTTATAAACTCAGGACCAGAAGCTAGCAAATATTTAAGGGAATTAGTTTCGTTAACAGGTTTTCCAATTACTTCAACTTTACAAGGATTAGGAGCTTATCCTGGAGATGATCCACAATTTTTAGGTATGCTTGGAATGCACGGAACTTATGAAGCAAATAACGCGATGCATGATTGTGACTTAATGATAAATATTGGTGCGAGGTTTGACGATAGGATCACTGGTAAGGTTGATGAATTTTCACCAAGGTCAAAAAAAATTCATGTTGATATTGATCCATCCTCAATTGGAAAAAATATTAAAGTAGATTTAGCTATTGTTAGTGATGTAACAGAACTCTTAAAATCTTTGATAAAAAGGTTTAAGGAAAAAAATAAAAATTTTGTAAATTCTAATAAGCAAAAAACATCAAAATGGTGGGAACAAATTGGAAAATGGAGAGAAAAAAAGTCATTGAACTTTATTAATAGTGATAAGATTATAAAACCTCAACACGCAGTACAAAGATTATATGAATTAACAAAAAATCAAGATACTTTTATTACTACTGAAGTTGGTCAACATCAAATGTGGGCAGCTCAACATTACAAATTTAATAAACCCAATAGATGGATGACGTCTGGAGGTCTTGGTACAATGGGTTATGGACTCCCGGCAGCTATTGGCGTTCAAATAGCAAATCCTGGAAAATTAGTTGTTGATATTGCTGGTGAGGCATCTGTTCTAATGACAATGCAAGAAATGTCTACTGCCGTTCAATATAGATTACCAATAAAAATATTTATTTTAAATAATGAGTACATGGGCATGGTTAGACAATGGCAAGAGCTTCTACATGAAAAAAATTATTCTGAAAGTTATACAGCAGCATTACCTGACTTTGTAAAACTAGCAGAGTCTTACGGTTGCGTTGGTATTAGAGCAAAAACACCTGATGAACTTGACGAAAAAATTAAAGAAATGATCAATATTGATAAACCGGTAATATTTGATTGCGTAGTAGACAAAGCAGAAAACTGTTTTCCTATGATACCTTCAGGTAAGCCACACAATCAAATGATATTAGGTCCCGAAGAGGAAGAAGAAATTTCTGATGAAGGGAAAATTTTAGTTTAATGGCAAAGTCTAAATCTGCTTATAGCGTTCCTGGTAAAATCGGAAAAATTGAAAGACATATAATTGTAGTTTGGGTTGATAATGAAGCAGGTGTTCTCGCAAGGATCGCAGGGCTTTTTTCTGGCAGAGGATATAATATTGAGTCTTTAGCAGTTGCTGAAGTAGATAAAAAAAAACATATTTCAAGAATTACGATAGTCACTGAAGGTACGCCTCAAGTAATTGAACAAATAAATTTACAACTTAAAAAACTCGTCCCAGTCCATAAAGTAGCTGACTTTAAAAGAGGAGAAAAAGATATTTTATTTAGAGAATTAGCTTTATTCAAAATTTTAGGAAACCCAAAAAAGATTGAAAAAGTTAAAAAAATTTGTAAGAAATTTAATCCTGTGGTACTTGATAAAACAAACAAATCTGTTGTTATACAAGTTACTGCGTTGAGAGCTGAGATTGATAAATTAGCTCTTGATTTAAAAAGTTTAGGCCTTATAAGCACCTCTAGAACAGGCGCTGTAGCTATGACTAAGGGGCCAAAAATATTTAATTAACATGAAAACTTATTACGATAAAGACACTAATAAAGATCTTATAAAAAATAAAAAGGTAGCTATTTTTGGTTATGGAAGTCAAGGTCATGCTCATGCATTAAATTTAAAAGATAGTGGGGTAAAAGAAGTTGTAGTAGCTTTGAGAGAGGGATCTTCAAGTATAAAAAAAGCTGAGAGTGCTGGATTAAAAGTGATGTCTCTTTCTGATGCAGCTGCATGGGCAGATGTAGTTATGATGTTGACTCCTGATGAACTTCAATCAGAAATTTACAAAAATCATATTGAACAAAGAATGAAAGAGGGAACAAGTTTAGCTTTTGCTCACGGATTAAATATTCATTTTGATTTAATTAATGCAAGGAAAGATCTTGATGTTTTTATGGTAGCTCCAAAAGGGCCAGGTCATACTGTTAGAAGTGAATATCAGAAAGGTGGAGGAGTTCCTTGTTTAATGGCCGTGCATAAAGATAGTTCAGGAAAAGCAAAAGATTTAGCTCTATCATATGCTTCAGCAGTGGGAGGTGGCAAAGCTGGTATTATTGAGACAACTTTTAAAGATGAGTGTGAAACAGATTTGTTTGGTGAACAAACAGTTTTATGTGGTGGTCTAGTTGAGTTGATTAAAAATGGTTTTGAAACACTTACAGAGGCAGGTTACCCCCCAGAAATGGCTTACTTCGAAACACTTCATGAAGTTAAATTGATTGTTGATCTTATTTACGAAGGTGGAATTGCAAATATGAATTACTCAATTTCGAATACTGCAGAGTATGGCGAGTATGTTTCAGGCAAAAGAGTTGTAGACAGCAAAACAAAAGAAAAGATGAGAGAAGTTCTAAAGGATATACAATCAGGGAAATTTACTAAGCAATGGATGGACGAACATAAATCAGGCCAAAAAAACTTCCTAAAAATGAGAGAAGATCTTGCAAAACATCCTATCGAGAAGGTAGGTAAAGAGCTGAGAGCCATGATGCCTTGGATAGGCAAAAATAAGCTAGTCGATAAAGATAAAAATTAACCCATTCTGAGTCTAAATCACAGAGTTAAACTACATAATTATTTGCAAATTCTAGCTTTGATTGTAATATAAGTTGCTTTAAATTTTTATAATTATTTAGCTATGACAGATAAAAACAGAATAATAATTTTCGATACTACTATGCGAGATGGAGAACAGTCTCCAGGCGCATCAATGAGTTTAGAAGAAAAATTACAGATCTCAAGAGTATTTGATGAGTTAGGAGTTGATGTTATTGAAGCTGGTTTTCCTATAGCATCTCCTGGTGACTTTGAAGCTGTTACAGAAATTAGCAAAACTTTAAAAAGATCTATCCCTGCAGGATTAGCTAGAGCTACAAAAAAAGATATTGATGCTTGTCACCAAGCTTTGAAGCATGCAAAAAATTTTAGAATTCATACTTTTATTTCTACAAGCCCTCTTCACATGAAGCATAAGTTAAATAAATCTCCTAATGAGGTTTTAGAGTCAATTAAAGAAAGCGTAACATATGCTAGAAAGTTTACTGATGATGTAGAGTGGTCTTGTGAAGACGGAACACGTACTGATATGGATTATATGTGTAAGACAGTTGAACTTGCAATTAAGTGTGGAGCTAAAACAATAAATATTCCAGATACTGTTGGCTACACAGTTCCCTCTGAATTTAAAAAAATTATAGAAACATTGATAAATAAAGTTCCAAATATTGATAAAGCAATTCTATCGACACATTGTCATAATGATTTAGGGTTAGCGGTTGCTAATTCTTTAGCAGGAGTGATGGCTGGAGCACGACAGATTGAATGTACAATAAATGGAATTGGTGAAAGAGCAGGTAATGCCGCACTTGAGGAAGTTGTTATGGCTATGAGAACTAGACATGATCTTATGCCGTACACCACAAATATTAACACTAAACTTTTAAGTAAAGCTTCAAAAGTGGTATCTAATGCTACAGGATTTCCTGTCCAATTTAATAAAGCAATCGTAGGTAAAAATGCTTTTGCTCATGAATCAGGAATTCACCAAGATGGAATGCTTAAAAATAGAAATACTTATGAGATAATGACTCCAGAAAGTGTTGGCGTTAAAAAAACATCTTTAGTAATGGGTAAACACTCTGGTCGACATGCGTTTAGAGACAAACTTTCTGACATGGGGTACGTAAACGTAACTGATGACATTATAAATACTGCATTTGGCAAATTCAAAATTTTAGCGGATAAGAAAAAACATATCTACGATGAAGATATAGCTGCATTAGTTGATGACAGCTTGGTAACAGAAGATAATGTAATAAAATTGAAATCTTTAAAGGTATTTGCTGGAACAGGTGAACCTCAAAAAGCAGAAATGACTTTAGAAATTTTTGGTGAAGTTAAAAATGCTACAGAAACTGGAGATGGTCCAGTTGATGCAATTTTTAAATGTATAAAAAAACTTTATGCCCATGATGTTAAATTACTTTTATATAACGTACATGCAGTAACAGAGGGAACTGATGCGCAGGCAACTGTTAGTGTGAGAATCGAGGAAAAGGGTAAAACTACGGTTGGCCAAGCAGCTGATACAGATACATTAGTTGCCTCAGCTAATGCTTATTTAAGTGCATTAAATAAATTAATAATAAAAAGAAAAAAAACAGCGCCAGATGATGAAAATCTAAGCGCACAAATATAGAAAGGGAAATATGTTTAAAGGATTAACTGGATTATCATCATTATGGTCTCAAGATATGGCTATTGACTTAGGAACAGCCAATACTTTGGTAGTGCTTAAAGATCAAGGTGTTGTTTTAAATGAACCTTCAGTAGTTGCTGTTATAGAGGATGCTGGAAGAAAGTCAGTTTTAGCTGTAGGAGATGAAGCAAAAACTATGTTGGGGAGAACACCGGGGAATATTTCAGCTATAAGACCCTTAAAAGACGGGGTTATCGCTGACTTCGTAGTAACTGAGGAAATGATCAAGCATTTTATAAAAAAAGTTCATAAAAAAAATGCTTTTGCTAATCCAAGAATTCTAATTTGTGTTCCTACAGGATCTACTCCAGTTGAAAGAAAAGCTATTCAGGACTCTGCGTTGGCCGCAGGGGCTAGAAAAGTACAGCTGATTGAAGAACCAATAGCTGCTGCAATTGGTGCAGGGCTACCGATATCTGAAGCTACGGGATCTATGGTTGTAGATATAGGCGGAGGTACAACTGAAATCGCTGTCATGTCATTAGGAGGTGTTGTTTATTCTAAATCTTTAAGAGTTGCGGGAGATGCTCTGGACGGTTCTATAATTGCATACATGAGAAAAAAAATGAATTTAATGATCGGGGACTCAACTGCAGAGAAAATTAAAAAAGAGATTGGTACTGCTATTCCATCTTCAAGTAATACTTTCTTAATGAAAGGAAGAGATATTAGATCAGGAACACCAAAAGAAATAGAACTTACCGAAAAAGATGCTTGCGAAGCAATTATGCCAATTCTAAATCAGATTTTAGGAGGTATTAAAGAAGCCTTAGAAAATACTCCTCCAGAATTGTCTGCTGATTTAATTGATATGGGGTTAGTATTAACAGGAGGCGGAGCTTTATTAAAAAATATAGATAAATTAATCTCTCAAGATACCGGCTTACCAGTAACTATTGCTGATGATCCATTGTCATGTGTTGCTATTGGAACAGGAAGAGCTTTAGAAAATGAAGAATTGTTTTCTACTATGCTATCTGAGTATTAATTTATTTTAGATGAATAGATGTCAGTTAGTAGAGATGATTTTAGCATAGCTTTTCGTTCAGCTCTTTTACAAAGAGGAGCAACTCAAAAATTTTCAATTTTTTCTCTAATTGTTTTAGCAATTATCATTTTCTTTTTAGATGTTTATGGCTTCACAGTTATTAAAACTGCTAGAAGCTTTATTAATGACGTAGTTTACCGAGTCACTTATTTAGCTTCTGCTCCTACAAGAATGTTTCCAAATGTCAACAGAGGTATTGCTAGTCACTTTAATTTAAAAAAAGAAAATGAAGAATTAAAGCTTGTAATTGAAAAATATAAGGCACTTGATTTAAATTTAGAATATTTAACGAACGAAAATAAAAGTTTGAAAAAGGTTTTAAATGCAGAGAATATTTCCAATGTTTCAAATATAGTGCTATCGAAGGTCCTAGTTGACAAAAATAGTCCTTTTTTAAAATCTGTTATTTTAAATAAAGGAAGCAAGGAAGGCATATTAAAAGGTATGCCAGTTACTCAAAATCAATATTTAGTTGGTAGAGTAGTAGAGACAAATTATTTGTCTTCAAGAGTTTTACTTTTAAATGATTTAAATAGTAGAATTCCTGTAACTTTAGACTCTGATAATTCTCAGGCCATTCTTGCTGGAGGTGGTACCAATAAACCTAAATTAGAATACTTACCTGATGGTTATATATTTGAAGATGGAGTAACAGTATTTGCATCTGGTAAAGATGGAATATTTGCTGCTGGAACGCCGATTGGGAAAACAACGGCAGAAGGAGAAGTCGATTTATTTGTTGACGCTAATCAACTCTCATTTGTGACAGTAATTTTAACTTATCAAAAAAAGGAAAAATTTTAATGGCTAAAGGGAATATAATTAATAAGTTGTTTGCTGCTGGACCGTTAATCTTATTATACTATTTATCTATTAGTGAAATTGATACTAACTTAGAAAAAATTTTTGAAATATTCTCGTTTAATTTACAGATAATAATCATTTATTTTTGGATCATAAAACGTCCTTATTTAATGGGGCCAGGACATATATTTCTTGCAGGACTGATTAATGATGTAATTATGTCCTTTCCATTAGGCGCAAGTTCTTTATCTTATCTAATAGTTTGTTTTGTGGGAAATTATGTAAGAAATAAAAGTGTAAATACTACAATAGCTTCAGATTGGTTTACTTTTTTTATAGCTTTAATTTTTTCTAATTTATTGTTTTTTTCACTAATTAATAATTTTACTGAAATTACAATTTCCTACTCCAAAATTGGCTATAATACCTTTTTTACTTTGTTTTTATTCCCAGTTTTTTGGCTACTATTTAATCTTTATCAAATAAGTTTTGTGAGAGGACAAGATGCTTAGCCCAGGCTCAGGTAATACAGTAATAAAATCAAAATTAATAAGTAGAAGAATGTTTTTAATTACAGCAGCTAAAGCTGTTGTGATGGTTGGATTAGTGGGTCGATTAATTTCTTTACAAATAAATCAGGCAACAAAATATAAGTCTCTATCAGATAAAAATAGGTTTAGAGAATGGAAACTTGCACCAGAAAGAGGAGTTATAAAAGATTTTTTCAATAAAGAGTTAGCCTCTAATGAACCTCTGTATCAAGTTCATTTGATACCTGAAAATGCAAAGGATCTTGATAATCTTTTTGTAAGACTTAAAGCAATTTTGAATATTTCTAGTAAAAAAGTTGCATATTTAAAAAGAGTTATAAAAAAACAAAAGCCATGGGAGCCTATTATCGTTTCGGAAAACTTAGACTGGTCTGAATTTTCTAAGTTAAACCTTTTTCTACACGAACTAGAGGGGGTTGAACCAATAGTGTCTGTTGCAAGAACTTATCCGGATAATTCTTCAGCTCATGTGCTTGGATATGTTTCTCAGATAAGCACCAAAGATCTCCAAACAAAAAAATATTTAAAAGAGGTAGCTGTTCCTGGTATGGCTATAGGTAAAACAGGATTAGAAAGAAAGTTAGATGAAAAAATAATTGGTAAAGTTGGATATCAAAGGTACGAAGTAAATGCGTATGGAAAAAGAATCAGGGAAATCAAGGTAGACACAGGACAAGTAGGTCAAAGTTTTAAGACAACTTTAGATTATGAAGTACAAAAATTCACAAATGAACTTCTTGTAGATAAAGCTGCTGCTGTTTGTGTTATGGATGTTTATAATGGAGACATTGTCTCTTTAGTATCGTCTCCGACGTTTGAGCCTAATGCATTTGTTCATGGTTTAGAAAAAAATTATTGGAATAGTTTAATCAAAGATGAAAAAAAACCTTTAGCCAACAAAGCTTTATCAGGCTTGTACCCTCCAGGCTCAACTATAAAAACTTTAGTAGCACTTAGCGCATTAGAAAATAAAATTATTAGACCATTAGATACTTTTAGGTGCAAAGGTAAAATCGAACTTTATGGCGAAAAATTTCATTGTTGGGAAAAAGAAGGTCATGGAATAGTAAATCTAAGAAAAGGTATACAAAGATCATGTGATGTTTATTTTTATGAGGTAGCAAGAAAATTAGGAGTTGATCGATTAGCAGAAACAGCAAAAAGATTTGGATTAGGAAAAAAAGTTTTAAACGATTTTATTGAGGAGAGATCAGGAGTTGTACCAAATACGAAATGGAAGAAAAAATTTATAGGTCAAAATTGGTACCTTGGTGAAACCTTACACTCGGGTATTGGACAAGGTTATTTTCAGAGCACGCCAATTCAACTTTGCTTAATGACAGCGCAAATTGCTAATGGTGGATTTGAAATTAAACCTAAAATTTTATCAAATGAAAGTAATGATAATTTAAGAGATTATTTAAAATACAAAAATGAAAATCCTAACCAACCTCTGCCAACTGATCTTCTGGTTTCAAACTTTAACCTAAAGCCACTTTTTAAAAACCAGGAACATATAAATTTAATTAAAGACGCAATGTTTTCCTCTTCAAATGAGCCTGGTGGGACTTCTTATAGACATAGAATGGAAAATCCCAAGTTTACGTTCGCTGGTAAAACAGGTTCTTCACAAATAAAAAGATTTACTGAAGCTCAGCGAGAGGCAGAAGTAAAACAAGAAAGCTTACCTTATAAAGATCGAGATCATGCATTATTCGTAGCGTTTGCTCCTTACAAAGATCCACAGTATGCGATAAGTGTTTTAGTCGAACATGGAGGCTCTGGCGGTAAAGCCGCAGCACCTATCGCAAAGAAAGTAATAAAAAAAGTTCTTGAGAGGCATGAATTAAGAAGAAGAGTTGCAAAGGATTCAACTGGGGAGTCTGTATAATGTTACAACCTAGATCAATTCAATCCAAATTAGGTATAAGAGATAAAATTTTATCCTTAGATTATGTTTTAGTAGTTGCAATTTTGGTTTTAGGGATAATTAGTATGTTTGCTATGTACTCAACAGACGGAGGTGAATTTAAGTATCACACTAATAGTCATATTTTAAGATTTTTTGTTTTTTTCGGAATGTTTTTTATAGTTTCATTTATATCAATAAGATTTTGGCATGAAACAAGTTATATAGCTTATGTTGTAATATTTTTATTATTACTTGGTGTAAAATATTTTGGATTAACTTCATCAGGATCTAAAAGATGGTTAGATCTTTATTTTATGAATTTACAACCTTCTGAATTAATGAAAGTTGGGCTCATTTTATTTCTAGCGAAATATTATCATCGAATATCGATTGAAAGTATAAATAGTTTTAGATATTTAATTTTACCAGTAACAGTTCTTATTGCACCGATAATTTTAGTAGCGACTCAACCAGATCTAGGAACGTCAATTTTAATCGCAGCTGGCGGAATAGTTGTAGCCTGGTTAGCAGGAGTAAGAGCTAAATTTTTTGTTTTTTCAGGTTTAAGCATGATAGCTCTATTGCCAATAGCTATCTCATTTTTGAAACCTTATCAAAAATCTAGAATTCTTACTTTTCTTAATCCAGAAAGAGATCCATTAGGTGCAGGATATCAAATAATTCAATCAAAAATAGCTATCGGTTCAGGTGGATTGTTTGGAAAAGGGTTTTTGAACGGTTCTCAAAGTTATTTGGATTATTTACCTGAAAAACATACTGATTTTATCTTTACACTTTTTTCTGAGGAATTTGGTTTTTTTGGATCATTGTTCATCTTATTGCTTTATGCATTAATCATCTCAAGGATAGTTAAAATAGGCAACATCACAAGAAGTAATTTTGGGAAGCTATACTGTTATAGTTTTGCGACAGCTTTCTTTCTTTACGTAGTGGTTAATATGATGATGGTATTAGGCTTGTTACCCATCGTAGGTTCCCCTTTGCCAATCATGTCATACGGCGGTTCCTCAATGATGGCAATGATGTTAGGGCTTGGAATAGCTATGTCTTGCAAGATATATAAAGACGTTCCAGTGAACTAATTTAAACCTAAAATGATCAAAATTTACTTAAATAAATGCTTGTATAAAAGTTAAATAGGTGATTAGTTTATGAAAAATTATATGTTTGGTGATAAAAAAATAAAGATTAAAGACTCAGAAAGATCGCTAATAAGCGAAACTGTAAGCATCGAGGGAACTATAAATAGCTCTGGAGCTATTGATATAGCCGGCTTAGTCAAAGGTCCAGTTTACTCAAAAGAATTAATTATCAGAGACACGGGCTCAATCACGGGACACATAGAAGCTGACGATGTTGAAATACATGGACATTTAGATGGAAAAGTTTCAGCTCAAAATATTGTTATTGGAGCTACTGGAACAATTAAAGGTGACATAGAGTTTGGTAACAATTTAAGAACAGAAAATGGAGCTGATATAGATGGTTATATCAAAAAAACAAATAGCTCTAAATCTAAGCTAACTGGTGACTTCTTATTTAAGAAAAAAGATAAAAAAGAGTCAGTTGATACAGAAGAAAGACCTGACGTAGTTAATAAAGAAGCAATCGCCTAATCTACCGCACTACTATTTTTCAAAAGATTACAATATAATTTCCTTGTGGAAAATTATAAATGTAAATCAGTTGGGATTGTTGGATCAGGCATTCAAGGTGTATGCACTGGCCTTCAATTAATTAAAAAAGGTATCCCTGTAACTATTTTTGATAGACATGATCCTCTATCAAACGAATTTAAAGCAGCGTCCTATGGTAACGCAGGTCATTTCTCACCATATGCTGTTCTTCAATTTAATCGTCCAGATGTTTTATATGATGTACCAAAGATGTTAGTGAGTTCCTACGGACCTTTAGCTTTGAAATGGAATTATATACCTAAAATGTTTAATTGGTTCTTACACTATTTCAAAAACTGTAATAAAAAATCAATGATGCATACTGCTAAGTACATGCATCAAATTTTAAGTCTCTCAAATGATGCTTATGAGGAAATTTTTCAAGAAATTAATACATCAGGTTTAGTTGAGAAGAAAGGTATTATTTATATTTGGACAAATAAGAATCTTAAAAGTAGAAAATTAGAAATAAAAGTAAGAGATGAACTTGGAATAAAACAAAAACTCTTAACACAAAAAGAGGTTTTAGATTTGGAACCAAATTTACAACCAGTTTTTGATGCTGGTGTTATTTATGAAAGTGCAATGCACGCTAGAGATCCCCACGGCATATTGAAAGAAATTTTTAGACTTTTCTTAGAGAAAGGAGGAAGGTTTATTCAATCAAACGTCAAAGCTTTAGAGCAAGTTAATGTTGATCAAACAGTGATAAAAACTGAAAGAGATAAGTATAAATTTGAAAAAACTGTAGTGGCCTCAGGCGCTTTTTCTAAAACTTTGACAGACCAATTAGGTGAAAATATTCCTTTAGATACAGAACGTGGATATCATGTTCATTTTAAAGATCAGGACAAACTTATTTCAAGACCAGTTATATTTTTGGATCGTGGTTTTGGCATGACACCAATGAATCAAGGTTTAAGAGCAGTTGGTACTGTAGAGTTAGGAGGTTTAGAAAATCCACCTTCAAAAAAAAGGATCGAATATATAATTAAATGTGCACAAGAACTTTTACCTCAACTTGGAAAACATGAGGACGAGTGGTTAGGTTTCCGACCCACTTTACCTGACTTTTTACCTATATTAGGCCCATCTTTGAAAAATAAAAATATTATATACGCATTCGGCCATCAACATTTAGGCTGGACATTAGGCGCTATAACAGGCAAAATTATTTCTGGTATTGTTGCTGGAGAAAAAACTAATTTAGATTTATCTCCATACAGCTCAAAAAGATTTAATTAGGAATTTTTTGTCAAAAAATTATTTAGCTTATACTTTTCTTACTCTTGCGGCATTATTTTGGTCAGGAAATTTTATTATCGGAAAATTTGCAACTTTATTTGAAGTCCCACCACTAACTCTAAATTTTTTTAGGTGGGCCATGGTATGGTTTATATTAATACCTTTCACAATAAGAGAAATTATAGCGAAGAGAGACTATATAAAAGAAAACTTTTTAGTAATAAGTGTTATGGGTATATTAACAATCAGTACTTTTAATTCAGTTGTTTATTTAGCTTTAAATTTTACACAAGTAATAAATGCCGTTTTAATGTTAGCTGCTATCCCTCCAATGATAATAATTTTTTCATCGATTATGAAAATTGAAAAAACAAATATATTTCAAATTTCAGGATTAATCTTATCTATATTTGGAGTAGGAACAATTATTTCTAATGCAGATATTCAAAAAATAATCTCTTTAAATTTTAATATTGGCGATATATGGATGTTAGTTTGTGTTTTAAGTTGGTCATTATATTCAACTTTACTAAAAAAAAGTAAGCTTGAATTATCTCAATTTTCTTTAATTCAAATAATGGTTACGGTAGGATTAATATTTTTGGTTCCACAATTTTTATATGAAAAATCAATGGGATTAAATGTAAATATAAATAAAGCTTTTATCTTAATTCTATCTTATGTAGTTATCTTTCCCGCTATTGCAGCGTATTATTGTTGGCAGAAAGCTATCGAACTTATAGGACCTAACAGATCATCTATGTTTATTCAGCTAATGCCACTTTTTAGCGCATTAATGGCAATAATAATTTTTAAAGAAAAATTTCAATTATTTCATTTTATTGGAGCAACTTTTATAATTTCTGGTATTTATTTATCAAATAGAAAAACCCAATGATAAAAGTTGCAGTGCTAGATGATTATCAAGATGCTTTCAGACAGATTATAGAAATTGAAAAATATAAAAATAAGTATGACTTTAAAATCTTTAATGAGCCTTTTGTAAATGAAAACGAAACTATTTTAGCTTTAGAGAATTTTGAAGCATTATTTATTATGAGAGAGCGAACTCCACTTACAAAGACGTTACTAGAGAGCTTGCCTAATCTTAAGTATATTATGACATCAGGTATGAGGAATAACTCTATTGATTTTGAAATAATTAAGAAAAAAAATATCATAGTTTGTGGAACTGAAATTAATTCTAATCCTGCAGCAGAAATTACTTGGGCTTTAATTTTAGGTCTTATGAGAAATATAAAACAAGAAATTGATAATATGTTCCAAGGTTATTGGCAGACAACTATTGGATTTGAACTGAAAGGTAAAATGTTAGGTTTGATTGGCCTTGGAAAAATTGGAACCCAGGTGGCTAAAGTTGCAAAAGCTTTTGGAATGGAAGTTTGTGCTTGGAGTGAAAACTTAAATTTGTCACATGCCAATGATTTAGGGGTCTTGCCAATGACCAAAGAAGATTTAATAAAAAATTCAGATATTATTTCAATTCATGTAGTTTTTGGAGATAGATATAAAAATCTTATTACAAAAAAAGAATTTAGTATGATGAAAAAAACAGCTTTTTTAATCAATACATCTAGGGGGCTTATTATTAATGAGAACGATCTTGTTGAGGCTCTTAAAGATGAAAAAATAGCTGGAGCTGGTTTAGATGTTTACGATAAAGAACCTCTTTCTCAAGATCATAAATTGAGATTTCTCCCTAATGCTTTGATATTGCCTCACATCGGGTACGTGACAGCCGAAAATTACTCAAAATTTTACCTACAAATGATTGAAAACCTTGAGAGTTGCCTCAAAAACAAACCTTTAAGGATAATTGCATAGATTAGTACTTCCATTGTAGGTTGTATTAGATATAAACTCAATTTGGGTGATTCGTTTGTTTTATAACAAGCTAATCTCTGCTTTAAATATACTTAATTATAAAAAGGGAGTATGAAAAAAATATTTGGTCTTTTGATCACGCTATTTTTATTAAACGGCTGCGCCGAGTCCGTTGCTCTATTAGGTAGCTCAGTGGGAGGAGCATCTAAAGGAAGAATTCTTCAATCTTCTGCGAATACAGCAATTAGTCTAGGAGTAAAACAACGCACAGGAAAATCTCCTTTAGAGCATGCTATTGCTTACGCTGAAGAAAAAAATTCTGAGAAAAAAGAGCCTTGTTTATCTTTTCTTGAAAAAACCAACTCTGAACTTTGTTCAATTGTAAAAAAACAAATGAGTTTAACTAAATCAAAGATTTTAAATAAAAGAAGAAACAAACCCCTTAAAGATTTAACTTCATCATTACAACCCAACATAGATAGAAGTTCTAAAATTAAGTATTTAGATTAATTTCTGCGGAAACAAGCCTGTGGATAAATTGAAAATCTATATTAGAAGTTGTATTCCTTTAAATACTGAAAATTATATTTAACTTTTTTTTAAACATAAATCAGGTATACAGACCAGAAATCATTACACTTTATGTACAAAATATTTTTTTTAATATCGATTGTTTTTTTATTAAACGGCTGCGCCGAGTCCGTTGCTCTATTAGGTAGCTCAGTGGGAGGAGCATCTAAAGGAAGAATTCTTCAATCTTCTGCGAATACAGCAATTAGTCTAGGAGTAAAACAACGCACAGGAAAATCTCCTTTAGAGCATGCTATTGCTTACGCTGAAGAAAAAAATTCTGAGAAAAAAGAGCCTTGCATCTCGTTTATTGAAAAAACAAGATCCGAATTTTGTACAGCTGTAAATAAAAAAATAGCGTTAACAAGCAATGTAATTAAAGAGAAGACTTTAGAAATTGTAAAAAAGTATCCTAAAAATACTGAAAAAATAGATGTGGCATCAAAGGAAGAAAAAATTTTTACAAATGGTTTATTACAAGAGAAAAAATCTCCAAGACAGCTTGCAATCGATTTACAAGCTAAAATAAAAAAATCAATAAATTAATTAGGAATTATCAATAGGTAAATTTAATTTTCTCCAGCCAGGATCCTGACCATTACCGCTATATCCATCGGAAACATTTAAAACGAAATAACCCTCAGTTTCTAAAAGATTTGCAGCTATCATAGATCTCCCCCCAGCAGCACACATAACTAAAATTTTTTTATCTTTATCGATATTTCTTTTTACGTTTTTTATAAAATTTTGATCTGGAACTTGCCAATTTGATAAGTCATGACTTACTGTAACAAAATAAGTTTTAGAATTTAAATCCTCTGCTTTAGGTTTTCCCAAAGATTTCCATTCGTTTTCAGTTCTAACATCTAGTAAAACTGTATTTGAATTTTCTTTAATAAAATCTTTTATTTCCGATGATTTGATTTGTTTAATCATTCTTTATCTTGCCCCACTTTTCAGTGGGGCAAATATAATTTAAGCAGCTAAAGCTTGCTTAATGTCTGCAATGATATCATCAGGATGTTCAATACCGATTGACAGTCTTACGTAGCCTGGCGTTACACCTGCTGCTGCTAACGCTGCATCATCTAATTGACTGTGCGTTGTAGTAGCCGGGTGAATTGCTAAACTTCTAGCATCACCAATATTAGCAACGTGATATAACATCTTTAAGTTATCGATGAATTTAGCACCAGCTTCTTTTGTGCCTACATCCATTCCAACTAAAGAACCGTATCCACCTTGCATATATTTTTTAGCTCTTTCTTTAATCTCACCTTGGTGATTAGTAGGGTAGATTACATTTTTAACTTTCTTCTGTGTTTCTAAGAAAGATACAACTTTCTCTGCATTACTGCAGTGTTGTTTCATTCTAAGAGCAACTGTTTCCAAACCTTGAATAATTTGAAAAGCATTAAATGGACTTAAAGGAGCACCTAAGTCTCTTAATAAAACCACTCTTGCTCTAATTACAAAAGGAATATTAGCTCCTGTTAATTGAGGAACTGCATCTGCCCATATTGCACCACCATAACTTTGATCAGGTTCATTTATTAATGGTTGTCTTTTTCTGTCTTTAATCCAGTCAAAGTTTCCACCATCAACAATTATTCCACCAATTGAAGTTCCGTGACCACCAATGTATTTAGTCAATGAGTGCATTACGATTGCAGCTCCATGAGCTAATGGTTTACAAATTACTGGTGAAGCTGTGTTATCGATGATTAAAGGAATACCTTTTTTTCTACCGATATCTGAAACTTCCTTGATTGGGAACACACGAAGATAAGGATTTGGACAAGACTCACCGTAGTAAGCTCTTGTTTTATCATCAGTTACTTTTTCAAAGTTTTTAGGATCCGCAGGGTCTGCAAATCTAACTTCAATACCTTGTTGTCTTAAAGTATTTTTAAATAAGTTAACTGTACCTCCGTATAAGTCAGTTGAAGCAACAATGTTATCTCCAGCCTGTGCTAAGTTTTGAATACACATTGCTGATGCTGCTTGCCCTGAACCTACCGCTAATGCTGCCACACCACCTTCAAGTGCTGCAACCCTTTTCTCTAACACATCAACTGTCGGGTTCATGATACGTGTATAAATATTACCAAATTCTTTTAGACCAAATAAATTTGCAGCATGTTCTGCATTTTTAAATTGGTAAGAAGTCGTTTGATAAATTGGAACTGCTACTGCTGTTGTAGTAGGATCTGACCTGTAATCGCTACCATGTAAGCCAATAGTTTCCGGATGTTTAAAATCAGCCATTGATTTTCCCCCTTACTGTTTCTCTTGTCGTTTCTTTTTTCATATTATTATAGCCTCCTTACGCTACATTTCCATACTCTTTCATGTGTGTAGGTATACGTTTATTGTTACCATACATGAAATGGTTGGACATATTTTCCCTAAATCTGCTTGCTGGAACTCTTAATCCAATAGACTCAGCTACTTCTCTGATATGCATTGGGCTTGCTCCACAACAAACGCCTATGTACTTGACGCCTAAATCAAATACCTCTTTTGCAAAATTTCCAATCTCATATCTATTGCATTGCAATGGATCCAAAGCAGTAGGGAAAGTTCTGCCGTGAGGAGATGGACAATTACATCCATTATTATCTGGAAGATTAAAAAATGTTGGATGCTCTTTTGTTGTTCTGTAAGGAACAGGTAGAGCAGCAACATGACATTTTAATTCTTTTCTTATTTCTTTTATATAAGGAAGCATTGTAGCCGGACCTCTAAAACAGTTTAAACCAACAACATCAGCTCCAAGTTCCTCTAGCTTCTTGCACGTTTCAAGAATGGTATAACCATCTCTCATTTTATTTTCACCCATAGGGGAAATTGTAATTACCGATGGAAGTCCAGATTTTTTAATTTCTTCAAGTGCTGCAAATGCTTCTTCAGCATAATAAAAAGTTTCACCAATAATAAAATCAGCTTTTTCTTCTTTTGCCCATTTTACCATTTCAGCAAACATATTTTTAACTTGAGTTTGAATTTTAGGATTATTTGCTTCCCAAATATTGCTATTTGAAATATTACCAGCCATTAAACTCACACCTAAACTTTTAGGCGGGTTGTCTGCACATTTTCTTGCAATTCTTAAGGCAGCTCTATTTAAAGGCTCAAGCAAATGTTCTTTATTGATCACTCTCATCTTTTCTCTATGACCATTATATGTAAATGCTTGGACAATATTAGAACCAGCATGTTGAAATTCTTTATGAAGATTTTCTAACACTTCAGGATGTTCTAAAGCTACTTCAGGAACAAATTCACCAGAAGTTAAGTAACCTCTTCGTTCCATTTCGAATAGATAACCTTCGGCACAAATCAAAGGTTGATTTTTTAGTGTGTCCAATAAAATATTACTCATTTTCTCTCCAATTAACCGGAGAGAGATGAAACCGTTTGAGGGGATCTAATGATTTCATCTACTTCTCCTTTTTAGTACTTCGGCAAGTGCCAGGTGTACAATATGGTTCAAATACCCGGTTAAATTTTAGATTATTCCAAAAAAAAACCACCGGCTAAAGCGGTGGTCATGTGACTAGAACGCTTTAGCTGGATTTATTAAGCGCCCGCAAGTTGTCTTAACTCAGCGCTGCATGCTTATATCAAAACTAACAATTATTTGTCAATACTTAATTCTTCAATGTTTTAAGCTCTAAAACATTGCCATGAGGATCTTTGATGAAGAAGGTTTCTTGCTCTTCTTTTTGGTCTTTAAATCGAGTGTATGGCTTATCTAAATAATCAATATTATTTTTCTTTAAATTTTCTTTTATTTTTTCAAAGATTTTTGGATCTAAATGAACTCCAAAATGAGGGACCGGTACTGACCCCATATCCACGTCATGTCTTTCAGAAGGAAGCTTCATATTAGTTTTGTGCAACGTGAGTTCATTACCCCAAAAATCTACGTCAATCCATTTTCCCTCTTCTCTGTTACCAAGCTTACATTCTAAGATTTTTTCATAGAAATGCACCGAGTCCGTGAGGTCTCCTGCTGGTACTGCTAAATGAAATGGTCTACTCATGCATTTTATATATATTTTTCTTTAAATTTTTCAAGTAGACATTATATAAGTATTATGAGCGATTACATAGAGTCTATAAAGAGAAGAGATCCTGCGGCAAAATCTATAGTGAGTATCATTCTTACTTATCCTGGAGTTAAGGCAGTTTTTTTCCATCATATATCAAACTTCTTTTACAAGGCAGGATTTGATCTTATTGCAAGGATTATCTCACAGACTGTAAGATTTTTTACGGGTATTGAAATTCATCCAGGTGCTAAAATTGGAAAAAATTTATTTATAGACCACGGCATGGGAGTTGTTATTGGTGAGACTTCTGAAATTGGAAATAACGTAACAATTTATCATGCGGTAACTTTAGGTGGCAGCTCACCAAGCATAGATAGCGAAAAGCAACGTCACGAAAAAAGACACCCAACAATAGGTGATAATGTAGTTATTGGTTCTGGAGCTCAGATAATCGGTCCTGTAAAAGTTGGAGATGGTGCAAGAATAGCTGCAAATGCTGTTGTGGTTAAGGATGTTCCTGAAAGCGCAACCATGGTTGGTATACCGGCCAAAGCAGTAAAATCAGAAAACCAAGGAAAATTTAGACCTTACGGTGTCGACGACAAAGTAAAAGATGAGCACTAAAGACTGGGATCCTAATTTAACTCCTGAACAAAATTATGTTTTAAAACAGGAGGGGACAGAGTCTCCTGGAAGCAGCCCATTAAACAATGAAAAGAGAGAGGGTTCTTATCACTGTGCTGGTTGTGGAACAAAGTTATTTGAGTCGAGCACAAAGTATGAAAGTGGGTCTGGTTGGCCGTCTTTTTTTGAGTCTCTACCAAATGTTTTTGAAGAAAAAAAAGATATGCACATTGGTTATCCAAGAACAGAGTATCATTGTAAAAAATGTGGCGGTCATCACGGACATGTTTTTGATGATGGACCTAAACCTACAGGAAAGAGATATTGTAATAATGGTGTTTGTTTAATATTTAAACCCAAATAATGTCTACAAAAAATTCTAAATTTCTCGACTTAAGCAAAAGATTTCCTTTACTTAAAAAATTTTACTTATTTTACAATATTTATATTAGAAATTTTAAATTTTTATTTAAAAGTTCTCAATTTGGAGAAGAAAAAAAAATACTAGAATTATTTGATAAGGACTTTAAAGGAGTATACGTAGATTTAGGGTGTTTTCATCCCACTAGATCAAATAATACTTTAGAGATGTTTAAAAAAGGCTGGTATGGTTTAAATATTGATTTAAATCCTTTAACTATTGATTTATTTAATTATGCGAGACCATCTGATATAAACATCTGTTCAGCAATATCTAATAAAAAAACTAAAAAAAAACTCTTTTTTTTGGGCGATTTTGACTCAAAAAATACTTTGGACTCAAATCACAAAAATTGGTTAAGCAAACATTTCAAAATCAGCAAAAAAGATTTTAAAATTAAGAATATTAAAACGAACACTTTAAATAGTTTATTTAAAAAATATGATTTTTATAAAATAGATTTCATGAATATTGATATAGAGGGGCATGAACTTGAAGTTATAAAATCAGTGGATTTTAAAGAGTTTGATATTAAAGTGATATGTGTAGAAATACTGGATTACAATAAGAGCTCAAAAAACAAAAAGAAAAAATTAATATCGTATCTAAAAAAAAAAGGATATTTTCAAAAAGGGAAATCAGAAATTAATTATATTTTTCAAAAAAAACAACAAAACTAATCAACTTTTGATTTTAAAATTATCCACACACTTTAAAGGTTTTTGAATACAACCTATGAAAGTCGTAGAATCATTCTGCAATGTCCTCTAGACCAAGGCTGCATAAATTTGTAAGACTGTCATTTCACCCACCATGAAGAAAAACATTATTTCCCTATTTATAAGTTTATTCTTTTCTCTTTTTACATCACATTTAAATGCATCAGACCAACTCTGGAATTTAGCGCAAGAGGGAAACAAAATTATTTTAATTAGGCATTCATTAGCTCCAGGTGGAGGGGACCCGCCAGGATTTGAAATTAATGATTGTAAGACACAAAGAAATTTAAATCTAACAGGCATAAAACAATCAAAAAAAATTGGTAAATTATTTAAAAAAAATAAAGTTCCCGTAGACCAAGTTTTAAGCAGTCAATGGTGTAGATGCAAAGACACCGCTAAATATGCATTTGGAAATTATAGGGAATTTACAGCATTAAATTCTACATTTCAGTCTCCATACAACAGGAATGAGGGAAAACAATTAAAAGAACTTTATAATTTTGTGAAAAAATGGGACGGAAAAGGTAAAAATTTAATATTGATAACTCATTACAGTATTATCACTGCTGTAACAACTGCAGTTCCAAGTTCAGGAGAAATAGTTATAGCTGACAAAAATTTTAAAGTTTTAGGAACAATTCAAACTGATTAATTAAAAATATAGTAAAGTATTGCAATAATTATAATATATTCAATAACGGTTTTTATTCTTATTAAGTTATCTTTATTTTCAAACTTTGAATTAATAAATAAGCTTATTCGACCAAAAGTTAATTGAATTAGCGCAATGATAAAGACTATTCCTATCACAACGTAATAGAATTCAAAATTTTTAAAACCATAAAAACAAGCAGCTATAAAAGTTAACCAAGAAATGTTTGAAACAAATAATGTAATTAAGAACCCTGATCCTTTTTTAAATAAACTTTGTGTTTTAATAAAAGTATAAGACCAAAGAAGAGTAAATAGAAAACCAAGGTATTTTATTATCATGAGTTAATATTGTAATTGCGGTAAAGATCAAAGGCAAATATAAAGTTTATATGATCGTAAAGTTAGTTTTTGCTTTCGGAGCTGGATTTATAAGTTTTTTAACTCCATGTGTATTGCCTATTATTCCAGGCTATATTTCCTACATTACTGGAAAAAATTTAGATGAAATTGAGCAAGACAGACGAAGTGTTCTTATTAAAACTATTTTATTTTCTTTAGGATTTTCACTTATATTTATTATTCTAGGTGCAACTGCTTCAGCTGTGGGAAATATATTATTATTTTTATCTAATGAATTAAGAATTGCAGCAGGAATTTTGATTATTCTTTTCTCTTTTCAAATGTTAGGTATTTTTAATTTTAGTTTCTTAAATCAAG
Organism: Candidatus Pelagibacter sp.; assembly: GCA_028404615.1. Next base: position 90,992 of record JAOOBT010000002.1, on the reverse strand, counting down.
AAAAAAGAATTGAAACTCAAAGCTATAAAAATAATTATGCTTTTCCATTATTAGTTGGTGCAGCTTTTGCTTTTGGATGGACCCCATGCATTGGTCCCGTGTTAGGATCTATATTGGCTCTATCTGCAACAGAAGCTTCTGTTAGTACTGGAGTATTATTACTTTCATTTTACTCTTTAGGATTAGCAATCCCTTTTATTTTATCCGGCTATTATATGAGTAGATTTTTAACTACTAGAAAGGGTTTTAGTAAATATTATGGAAGAGTTACTAAAACTGGAGGAGTGATTTTATTATTAACTGGAATATTAATTGCCACTAATCAAATTCAAGTTATTAGTTATTATATTTTGACAATCTTCCCGATCCTCACTACGCTTGGTTAATGACTGATATTTGTGTATTAGGAAATTTCGTAGCTGATAATACTTTCTATTCTGAAAAATTACCTACTAAAGGGCAAACTGTATTTGGTTCAGGCTTTCAAGTTGGACCTGGTGGCAAAGGATCTAACCAGGCAATTGCAGCTGCTAGGTTGAAAAGTAAAGTTAGTTTTCTAGGAAAAGTTGGTGACGATGAATATGGGAAAATGGCGATTGAGTTGTATAAAAAAAATAATTTAAATCATGAAACAGTTTTTGTTTCGAATGAACATCCAACAGGAGTCGCTGGTATCATGGTTAATCAAACTGATGGTACAAACGCTATTATTGTTTACCCAGGCGCTTCTATGGAAATAACTATAGATGAGGTAAATAAATTTTCGAATTTGATTTCAAATTGCAAAGTTTTTTTAACTCAATTAGAAATCAAAACAGATGTGACTTTACATGCTTTAAAATTAGCGAAAAAAGGTGGTGCAATTACTATTTTAAATCCAGCACCGGCAATAAAAATTGAAGATGAATTTTTCAAATATATCGATTTTTTTACTCCTAATGAAACTGAGGCGGAATTTTATTTTGGAAAAAAAATAGAAAATTATGATCAAGCAAAAGAGGCAGGTGATTTTTTCATTAAAAAAGGTGTGAAAAACTCAATAATCACTTTAGGAGATAAAGGAATTTATTTTACTAATCAAAGTTCTAACTTTGCAATGCCAGCTCTAGATCTCAAGAACAAGGTAAAAGACACTACAGGAGCAGGTGATGCTTTTAGTGGAGCTTTAGCTTCTGGATTAGAGAAAAAAATGGATATTAAAGAATGTTTAAAATTTGCAATAAAAGTTTCAGGAATTTCTACGACAAAAAAAGGTGCTGCTGATGCAATGCCTTATATAAAAGATTTAAGCTAAGCTAAAAGTTTATCTAATTCACCAGTTTTATTTGCTTCTTGAAGTTTATCATTACCACCAATGTAATGATCCCCGATAAAAATTTGAGGAATAGTTCTTGCTCCATTAGTTCTTTGAAGCATTTCTTTGGCGTTTGCTGGGTTTGCCCAAATATCAATTTCTTCTATATCAACATTTTTTGTTTTTAGTAAAGCTTTAGCTGCTGCGCAAAATGAGCAAGGATTGCCAGTATAAATTGTGACTTTTTTCATAATTAATATATATCAGTTAATTTAACTTTTTCTCTAAGTTTTTTTCTACCTAATTGAAATTTTTTCCTGTGTTTGATGCTAGTATTGTGCACTCTTTTTCTCCACAAACGAAATGAGCCAGGCTTTAAATTTTTTCTCATTATTTTAATTACTTGAGACTCGTTTTTTCCAGTTTTCTCTTTTATCTCCTCAAAAGTAATTCTATCGGCCCATGCAGCCCAAATAATCCAATTATCATCCTTTTCCTTTGGCTCAGGGTTTTTAACTTTTGTTTGAGGGATAAAACTTTTTTTCTTCATAAATTTATATATAGTGACTAATCAAATGTTTCCAACAGACTATATAATATTTTTACAAATCATTTTATTTTTATTTATTTCTCCAGGTCCGCCTAGAGTTGTAATAGTTTCACATACACTAAACTATGGATTAAACAGATCTGTTTGGACTGCATTCGGAGATATATCTGCAAATACTATCCAAGCTATTCTAGTAGTTTTTTTAATTGGTTCTTTTTTAAGTGATAATCCTCAAGTTCTTTACTACTTAAAATGGGCAGGAATATTTTATATTGTATATTTAGCCTATGATACTTTAACGTCTAAAATCAGAAGTTTTAGTTCTAAAGACCAAAAGTTAAAATCACCACTATCGTTTTATAAAGATGGATTTTTAGTTGCTGGTTTAAGCCCAAAGGCAATTTTATTCTTTGGAACAATTTTTCCAACTTTTATTAATTTCGGATCAAATATCATTTCACAGTTTTTAATATTATTAATTACATACGTTGTTTTAGATTTTTTAACGTTAATGATTTACGGATTAGCAGCTGAGAAAATTTCAGTTTGGTTAAGAGGTAAACCAAAGCTATTAAATACAATTTCTGCGTGTGTTCTACTTATTTTAGCAGTTTACATTGCTGCGACACAGAATTTTTAATCACTTCTAACTGTTGTCAAAATCTCTATTTCTTGTTTTAATTATTTAATTTTAATTAATTAATTAATAACAAGAAGGGAAATAATGAATAAAATAGCAAAACTATTTATTACATCTATTTCAGCTATAACTTTAGCACTTGTTTCTTTCACTTCATCTTTTGCAAAAGTTGAAGGTGATTACATTGTGCTAGGTTCTGCAATATCTCTTACAGGTAAATACTCTTCAAATGGAGTTCATACTCAAAACGGTTACAATATGGCCGTTGAGAGAATAAACAAAATGGGTGGAGTTGAAGTACAAGGTAAGAAATATAAGTTTGAAATTATCTATTACGATGATGAGTCAAACCCAAAAAGAGCCGCTCAGTTAGCTGAAAGACTAATCAAACAAGATGGCGTTCATTACATGCTTGGACCATACAGTTCAGGTTTAACGAAAGCCATTGCACCAGTAACCGAGAAATATAAAATTCCTATGGTTGAAGCTAATGGTGCATCTAGATCTTTATTTACAAAAGGATACAAATATTTGTTCGCGGTGTTATCACCAGCTAACCAATACCTTGAAGTAGCTATTGATTTAGCGGTAGAGAAAAACGGTGGTAAAGGAGTAAGAATTGCTCAAGCGTTTGAACAAGATGCTTTCTCACAAGACGTGAGACTTGGTATTTTAGATGCAGCGAAAAGAACTGGATCTGAGATCATCATCGATGACAAACTACCAAAAGAACTTAACGATATGGCAGCGACATTGGCTAAAGTAAAAGCTACTAAGCCAGATGTGCTTGTTGTATCAGGTCACACAAAAGGTGCGTTAACTGCAATCAGACAAATTTCTGAAATGAAAGTTGATGTTCCTATGTTAGCGATGACACATTGTGATGCTGCTAAACTTTCTAAACAACACGGAAAGAAATCAGAGTACGCATTGTGTGCTTCTCAGTGGCACAAAAATTTATCTTACAAAGATAGTTTTTTTGGCTCTGGTAAGAAATACGCTAAAGACTTCCAAAAAGAATTTGGATATGACCCGCCATATCAATCAGCAGAGTCTTCTGCAGCACTATTAGTATTTAAAGATGCGTTCGAAAGAGCAAATTCTTTTGATAGAGATGCAGTTAGAGATGCGCTAGTTGATACAGAAATGCAAACTTTCTATGGAAACATTAAATTTGGACCTGGTGGCCAAAACGTTGCTAAGCCAATGATCTTGTTCCAAGTAAGATGTAAAGGCGATGATTGTGAGAATAGAGTAGTAGCTCCTACAAAATGGGCTTCTGATAAGTTCTATCATCCAATCCCGAAATGGTCTGAAAGAAGTTAATATCTTCTGAATAATTTGAAAAGCCCCTAGTTTTCTAGGGGCTTTTCTTTTATAAGTTTTGAAATTTTATGGACTTTCTAATTTTTAAAGCTCCAATGTTAATGGTCCAAGCGTCACTGGACGGAATTCTTTTAGGGATTTTATTCGCACTCATTGCGTATGGTATGGCTCTTCAATGGGGTGTAATGAATATTATCAATATTGCACAAGGCGATTTAGTAATTCTTGGAGGATATATTGCATACACAATGTATCTTGCTGGTATTCATCCAGCTTGGGGAGTTATTGTTTCCCCAATTATAATGTTCTTTGTAGGTTGGGCGCTTTATAAATTAGTAATTAATAAAGTTGTAGATCGAGACTTATTTATTTCAATTTTAGCAACTTTCGGTATTGCAATTGTATTTCAACAGTTAATGAATTTTATTTTTGGCGCTGATGTAGTGGTTGCGCAATCAGAGTATGGAACAACAATGTTATTTGATAATTCAGTAACCCTACCAAATTCAAAAATATTCTCTGCATTTATAAGTGTTTTATATGCAGTGGCTCTCGTGATTTATATGAAAAAATCTAGATTGGGACGAGCTATAAGAGCTACAGCTCAAAATGCTAGAGCAGCGAAAATTTTAGGCGTAGATACAGAAAAAGTTTATGCAGCAACGTTTGGAATTAACGCTGCGTTATGTGGTATTGCTGGAGCTCTAATATCAATAACTCTTACGCTTCACCCTTACGTAGGACTTCCTTATACAGTAAGATCTTTCATGATAGTTATTGTAGCAGGTCTTGGAAATTTACCAGCAGTAGCACTTTCAGGCATGGGATTAGGATTATTTGAAGAGTTTGCAGATTATATCTTAGGAACAGAGTTTAGAATTGGAGCAGTGTTTATGCTGCTAGTTTTAATATTAGTTTATAGAAGATTTAAACTTTCAAAGAAAAGGGAATATTTAAAATAAATGAATAAAATAAAACAAAAAGATTTAATTTTATATTCTGGCTTAATTATTTTGGGTCTAGCTGCGCCTTATTTATTCTCTGCTTTTAAAGTTCAGCTTACATATCTTTGTGTCTTGATTGTTCTAGCGATGACATGGAACTTACAAGGCGGAGAGATGGGCTACAATACTTTTGGCAATATTCTTTTCTATGGTTTAGGAATGTATCTAACTGCCTCGGTTCAAGTGGGAATGTTTTTTCCATTAGCAGAGTGGACAGAAAGCGGCGGTGAAAAAACTTTCGTTCATACTACAGCACAATATTTTCAAGGAATAGGTGTCGGATTATTAGTTTCAGCTATTATACCCGCAATTGTCGCGGGAGCCATTGGTTATGCTATTTTAGGTTTAAGAGGCCACTACTTTGCTATTTGTACTTTAGGACTTGGAATTGCAGCAGGTGAAATTGCTGGCGGAATAGAAATTATCGGAGCCGGCCAAGGTTTCACTACACCACCTTTTCCTGCAGAAATAGTTGATACTGAAGCTAGAGGAAAGTTTTTCTACTTTTTAAGTTTTGCATTATTAATTGGAACATTTGTTTTTGTTAAATATATTTACGGTTCAAGATTTAAATTAATTTTAAACGCAATAAGAGATAATGAGGATAAAGCAGAGGCAATGGGTATCCAAACCATGAAGTATAAAATTACGGGTTGGATGTGTTCTGCATTTTTCTGTGGTCTTGCAGGTGGAATTATGGGTGGATTAATTGGATATATAGACTCTACTGACGTTGCGTTTGATGGAAGAGAGATGGGAGTATTCATGGTACTAATGGCAATACTTGGCGGTAAAGGAACTTTATGGGGACCAGTTATTGGTGCAACTTTATTTCATTTCTTCAAAGAGGGTCTTTGGACACTTATTTTAGGTTGGCAGTATGTTGCTCTTGGAGTTTTAATTGTCGTGATTGTAATTTATTTTCCAGAAGGGTTAATGGGTTGGTTAAGAGAAAAATACCCTGAAAGATTTGGTGAAGTTATTGACGAGAAAGATCGAAAGGCACAGGTTGAATTAAAATGAGTATTTTACAAGTCAAAAACGTAAGTAAATCTTTTGGAGGTGTTCAGGCAAACGTAGATATATCTGTTTCTGTAGAACAAGGATCTATTGTTGGTTTAATTGGTCCAAATGGATCAGGTAAAACAACTTTATTCAACTCGATTGTAGGAACTCATCCCATAGACCAAGGATCTATTATTTTTGATAATACAGAAGTTTCCGAAATGCCTGTTCCTGCAGTTGCTAAATTAGGTTTACTAAGAACGTTTCAGCAAACAAAAATCTATACAAAACTTAACTGTGTTGAAAACATGTTAATCAGTCATAAGGCTAGTGACTCTGGATTTATATTTGCGAAAATACCCACTGAACTTACTGAGAAAGCAGAAAACATTTTAAACTTTGTGGGTCTTTACCAAAAAAGGAACTTAAGAGCAGGGGATCTTTCTTTTGGACAACAAAAATTATTAGAATTAGCAATGGCTTTAATGAATGAACCAAAAATGCTTTTATTAGATGAGCCTACAGCTGGAATTAATCCAACTTTAATTAATGGAATAATAGACAGGTTAATAAAGATAAACAAAGATTATGGAATAACTTTATTAGTTATCGAGCACAATATGAAAGTAATAATGAGTTTAGCACAAAGAATTTTCTGTCTAGCGCACGGGAAAATGTTAGCAGAGGGTTCACCTGATCAAATTAAAAATGATAAGCGAGTAGTCGATGCTTATTTGGGAGCACAGTAATGGTAAATCAATACGATGTATTAGGTAAAGCGCCTGGTTTAGAAGAGCTCAATAATTTGTCTCCTAACGATGTTCACTTAACTATAAGAGGTTTAAACGCTGGCTATGGAAAAATGGAGATTCTTCATAACTTTGATTTAACTGTCAGCAAAGGCCAATCCTTATGTTTAATTGGGCCTAATGGAGCAGGTAAATCCACAATACTTCATTCTATATATGGTTTCACAAATATTTTTGATGGAAAAATTGAATTAGATGGAAACGAAATTACCAAATTAACTCCAGCAGAAAAACTAAGTAAAGTTGGTGTTGCTTACATCTTACAAGATAACTCGGTGTTTCCCGATATGACTGTAGAGGAAAATCTTTTAATGGGTGGATATATTAAAGATAAGCAAGACGAAGCTTACGAGGAAGCAGAGAGAATTTTCCAAAAATATGATAGATTAAGAAATAGAAGAAACCAGCCAGCTAAAGTTTTATCTGGCGGTGAGAGAAGGTTATTAGAAATATCTAGAGCATTAGTAATGAAACCTTCGGTCCTATTAGTAGATGAACCATCGATTGGTTTGGAACCTAAATATATTAGTATGGTATTTGAAATTTTAGAAGATCTTCAAAAAGCAGAAAAGAAAACAATTATTCTAGTAGAGCAAAATGCTAAAAAAGGTTTGGAGTTTGCGGACATTGGTTATGTTTTAGTTTCAGGTCAAACAGCAATTGCTGGTAAGGGCAATGATTTACTTAAAAATCCAGACGTAGGAAGATTGTTCCTAGGTGGTTAATGATTAACCACAAAATATTTTTACAAGGTCTTAAATCATTAAAAGGTTCAAGAAGTCCAGCCATTCCACTAGGAGCATGTTTTATTGCACTAGGAGCTCTATTAAAAGATGCTGGCTTTAATTTACAACAAAGCGCTGCTTCAAGTTTATTTACTTACGCATTGCCAGGGCAATTAGTAATGGCAGAGTCATTACTAGTGGGTGCCTCAATTGTAAATATATTTATAGCTGTATGGTTAGTTAATTTTAGACTTTATCCAATGACGGTTTCTTTATTTCCATTACTTGATCATAAGTCACAACCAAAATGGAAATACTATTTATCTTGCCATTTCTTAGCAGTAACCTCCTGGTTAATAGCTAAAGATGGTTACAAAAAAATAGATAAAAAAAATCGAATAGATTTTTGGATTGGAATAGGAATTGGAACCTGGTCTACAGCAATTTTGATGACTGTAATTGGTTATTTGTCCGCAGACTATCTTAATAAAGATATATTAATTGGTCTCGCTATAGTTAACCCTGTTTACTTCTTTTGTATGATGATAGGTGCAATGAAAAATTTAAGTATTTCTATTGCTGTAATTGGAGGAACAATGTTAGGTCCATTTATTTATTTGATTTCAACTGAGTGGGCTTTGTTATTTGCTGGTCTTATAGCAGGAACTATTGCTTTTTTATTTGGAGGTAAAAATGGCGAGTAGTCAGATAATAATTTTTGCAATAGTAGCAACATCCGTTGCAACATTTATTTCCAGATTTATGGGAGCACTCACTTCAGAAAAGGTAAGTGTAAAATCAAAAGTATTTCAATGGTTTAATTGTGTGGCTTATTCAACTCTGGCAGCTTTATTGGGTAGAATGATAATTTTTCCAGCAGGTGTGCTAGCTGACAGTGCGTTATTTATAAGAGTATTTGTTTTAGTAATATGTATTTTAGTATTTGTTTTTAGTAAGAAAAATTTAGTTATACCAACAATTTTATCAGCAATACTTTTAAGTTTTTTTAATTCAATATAAAAACTTATTGTGTTAAACTTAATCATGGAGCCAATATTTGCAATCTTTATACTTTTATGGATTGCCGGCCAATCATAGGGCCTTATGAGTTTTAAAATTGAAAATCATCAAAAATCAAAAAGAGTTCGTGTAATTAAATTTAAAGAGTCAGATTTAGATAGATTAATTTTCCCATTTAAAAAACACACAATACTATCTTTAGAGTATAAACCTTTCTCAAGATTTAGCTTAGCAAAGAGTTTAGATGAGGTATTCGAAAATAAACTTAGTCAAACTTTAATTAAAATTCTTAAAGATAGAGAAACCGGAACTGTTATAGTCGAACCTGAAATTAATAATAAAAAATTTGATAAAGATTTTTTAGTAAAATTATCAACTGGACTAGCTTACTTAGTTGGCAACCCTAACTTTGACTCAATGACTGATAAATATTACGCTCGATTTCACGTAAAGCACCAAGACAGCAGTGACTCTTACCTAAGAAAAGCTTATACAAAATTAGATCTACACACTGACGGCACTTACGTGAAAGAAAAGACAGATTGGCTGATCATGACTAAAATGGAGGAACAAAACGTAAGCGGAGGTGAGAGTGTGATTTTACATTTAGATGACTGGGAACACTTAGGTCAATTAAGTGATGACCCTGTCGGACAACAAAATTTTACATGGGGATCACCTAAAAGTAAAAAAGTTGATTATAAAGTTGAGCATCCTGTATTTTCAAAAGATAAAAAAGGGAAACCTACTATCTCTTATATTGATCAATTTCCAGAGCCAAAAAACATGGAACAAGGATTATTTCTTCAAAGATTATCTGATGCTTTAGAAGAGAGTAGAAATAAAGTAGTCTTCCCATTACCTGTTGGCTCAACAATTTTTTCTAATAATTATTTTTGGTTACATGGAAGAAAAGCATTCAATGAGCATACCGGGTTATCAAGAGAATTATTAAGAATTAGAGGAACTTTTTTTAATTAATTTAGAATAATTTCAAAATTGAGTTATTGACTCTCACTTATCATTCATTTTTAATATGAAATAATTAATTAATTAACAGAGGGAAATAATATGTTTAATAATTTGAAAAAATTAATTAGCTTAGTTTTCGCAACTGTTCTTTTAACTTCAATCTCATCAACTAGTTTTGCAATCGATAAATTACATTTCATTATCGGTGGTGGTGCTGGTGGTGGTTGGGATGGAACTGCTAGAGGAACTGGTGAAGCTTTAACAAAAGCTGGTTTTCTAAAAAGTGCTTCATATGAAAATATGTCAGGCGGTGGTGGAGGAAAAGCTCTATCATATATAATTAATACAAAGCCAGAAGGCACAGTATTAGTTCAATCAACACCTTTAGTGTTAAGATCAATCACTAGACACAAAGGATATGTAAAAGGATCTGGTGTTTTATCTTATAAAGATGTTAAGCCAATTGCTGGTGTAATCGGTGACTACGGTGCAATCGCAGTTGCTAAAAATTCACCATACAAAAACTTTAAAGATGTAGTGGATGCTTACAAAAAAAATCCTAAGTCAGTTAAAATGGCTGGTGGATCTGTAAGAGGAAGCATGGACCATTTAATTGGTGCACTTGCATTTCAAGAAGCAGGCGCAAATCCTAACGATGTAGTTTATGTACCTTACGATGCAGGTGGTAAAGCTTTAGCTGGCCTACTATCAGGAGAAACTCAAATTCTTTCAACTGGTTTGGGAGAAGTAATGGGTGCAAGAGATCAAGTAAGAATTATTGGTATTACAGCTCCTAAAAGAGTAGGTGATGCTCCAGAAGTTCCAACTTTAAAAGAACAAGGATTCGATGTTCAGTTTGTTAACTGGAGAGGTTTCTTTGCTCCTAAAAGTATGCCGAGCGGAGATGTTAAGAAGATTGCTAAAATGTTAGGTGATGTTCAAAAAACTCCAGAGTGGGAAACAGTTAGAAAAAGAAATGCTTGGGTTAATATTTATAATCCAGGAAGTAAATTCGACAGTTTCTTAAAAAAGCAAACTAAAGAAATGACAAAGTTAATGAAAAAACTAGGTGTCATCTAGTTCATTAATTTATTGGAAGAGCAGTGAAAATAAATTCAGTTAAACTTATTTCGCTGCTCTTTTTTATTATATCAGCATTTTATTTATATACTGCCCATCAAATACAAGTTTTTGCTTTTGATGAAGGCGCTGCTTTTAACGCTAAAACTTTTCCAATTTATTTAGGTTATGCGGGAATGTTTTTTTCTGGTCTTAAAATGGTCCTGCCAGAAAAGAAAGCAATTCAAGTTGATCCAAAATATTTAGAATTTAAAAAAACAATTTTATTAGTTCTCACTATGATTGTCTATGGAGCCACAATACTTAAAGTTGGTTTCTTCTTGTCAACTTCACTTTTTTTAGTTTTTTCATATTATTTTTTGGGAGAAAGAAGATGGAAATACATTATAATATTCTCTTTCCCTTTTGTTGCAATATTTATGTATCTATTGCACGGAGTGTTAGCAGTATATCTTAGAGATCCATTATTAAAATATATAGGAATAATGGGATGATAGAAGGAGTACTAATTGGATTAAAAACTGCTTTATCTTTTCAGAACCTTCTTATGGTAATGATAGGATGTTTTGCAGGAACTATTATTGGGATGCTTCCCGGTTTAGGTCCGATGACAGCTATTGCTTTGATGATACCAATTACTTATGGTTTCGATCCTGCAACAGGTTTAATTTTGATGGCTGGAGTATACTACGGCGCTGTATTTGGTGGCTCTACTTCTTCTATTTTAATTAATGCGCCTGGTGTTCCGGGAACAGTTGCAACATCTTTCGATGGCTATCCAATGGCACAACAAGGTAAAGCGGGTAAAGCTTTAGCTATTGCTGCATACAGCTCTTTTGCGGGAGGGACCATTTCAGCAATATTTTTATTAATTGCTGCGCCAAGTTTGTCAAAAGTAAGTTTATCTTTTAGATCTCCAGACTATTTTGGTTTAATGATTTTAGGATTAACTGCTGTAGCTGCCTTTTCTTCTAAAGGCAATTTTTTAAAAGCAATGATGATGTGCGTATTAGGCTTAATGTTGGCATCCGTAGGTCAAGATACTTTGTCTGATATTCCAAGATTTACCTTTAATAATATGAATTTGTCAGATGGTATTAGTTTCGTTTTAGTAGTTATGGCTACCTTTGCAATGAGTGAAGCTTTAACTATTATTATAAAGGGAAATGATCCATCTAAAGCTGCAAAACAAATTTCTTTAACAGACTTAGGATCTATTAAGGTAAATAAAGAAGAGACTAAACAAATGGCAGTTACTATTCCTCGTTCATCAATTCTAGGATTTATTGTTGGAGTATTACCTGGAGCAGGTGCAACAATAGCATCTTTTTTAGCTTATGGTATGGAGAGAAACTTCGTTAAAAATGAGGAGAAAGAAAAGTTTGGTAAAGGAAGTGTGCAAGGTTTATCCGCACCAGAAACTGCCAATAACGCTGCCTGCTCAGGATCTTTTGTACCATTACTTACTCTAGGCATACCCGGTAGTGGAACTACAGCAGTAATGCTTGGTGCTTTATTAGGTTTTGGTATTCAACCAGGGCCAAGATTGTATGAGACAAATCCAGATATATTTTGGTCAGTTATAATGTCGATGTATATTGGAATGGTAGTTCTATTAATCTTAAATCTTCCACTTATCCCTTACATCGCAAGAATACTTGCAGTGCCAAGAACATTTTTAATACCAATGATTTTATTTTTTTCTGTGACCGGTATCTATTTAATGTCATTTAATAATTTCGATATTTTTTTAATGATTGGGATAGCAGTTGTTGCAACTATTTTGAGGCTTTATGATTTCCCTATGCCGCCTCTAATTTTAGCTTTTGTATTAGGGGGGTTGATGGAAGAAAATTTAAGGAGATCTCTATTAATCAGCGATGGGTCATGGACTTTTCTTTGGGATAGGCCGCTCACATTGTGCATAATGATCACGATTCTATTGATAGTGTTTTGGCAGGTTTATAGTAGCTTTAAGTCCATAAAAAAATGAGGATGTGATAAAAATACAACTAAAAAAGTCAATAAAATCGGCCTTTTTAATAAAATTATGACTATTTTAAGATTGACCCCAAGGTCTATTATGGTAGTTGTCCTATAACGTTAATTTATAAATTAAGGGAAAATATGAAAAAAGCAATTTACGTTTTAATGATAAGCATGCTGACTTTTGTTGGTAAAGCTTATGCGGAAATATCTTTCGGTGTTTCTGCTTCATTAACTCAAATTGAAGCGAGTGGTACTGAGACAGAAGGCAATGAGCAAACTTCAGCTGAAGCTGATAACTTAGTAGTTGTTCCTTCTCTATTCGTTGAGTATGCAATTGATGATCAGATTTCAATAGGTTTGGATTACATCCCATTAAGTGCTGATGTAAGTAAAAACACTAAATCAAGAACTGATGTTGAAACTTCTGTAACAGGCACAACGACAACGACAGCAACAAGTAGAACTCAAAAAGCTCAGGCTGAACTATCTAATCATACAACATTATACGCAAATTATATGGTGACTGACACTGTGTTTGTAAAAGCTGGTGTTGCTTATGTAGAATTAGATGCAACTGAGTCATTGGGCACTGGATCAAAATACGGTTCAGAGGATGTATACGGTGGTGCTTTCGGTATAGGTGCTAAGGCAGATAATATGAGAGTTGAACTTCTTTACACTGATTACGAAGATATTAGTTTAAAATCTTCTGTAGCAAGAACTGGAGTTACAAAAAACAATACTATCGATGCTGAATTGGATACACTTCAACTTAAAGTATCATACGCATTTTAATTTAAGTTAAAACAAAATTAAAACCCACTATATTAATTTATAGTGGGTTTTTTTTATAATCTGACGTATTTTTTTTCCTTATCAATTGACCAATCTTTTGTTCCATTTACAACAATGAATAAAAAGCCGCCTGCTAATCCTAGATTTTTAAGAAAACTAATAGTTTGCATTTGATCAACAAAATCAAAATGGAATAAAAACGCTGTTGCAAGACAAAAGATAGCAAGTAGACCTGCTGATATTCTTGCTTGATATCCGAAGATCACAAATAGCGGAAGAATTATCTCGATAGCTATTGTTGGATATAATAGAAATCCAGGTATTCCAAAGCCCTCCATCCAACTCATCGTGCCATCAATACTAAATATTTTATCGTATGCTGAGATTAAAAATAATGCTGAGATCAGAATTCTTCCTAGAAGGTCTAATAAGTTTGACATACGAATTTGTACTTGATTGAAACCTTTGAGTCAAAAAAAGAACAGATTAATTTAGGTTTTTTTTGAAACAATTTTCAATATCACTGGAACAGCAAATAAAATCATTAATAATCTAATTATATGGTGAAACGAAACAAATTCAGGATCAAGATCAAAAAATATTGCAATAACTGCCACCTCATAGATTCCTCCAGGACAATACGAAAGGAGTAAAGTAAAAAAGTTTTTATCAATTACCAGTCCAGCTACCACTGCAGCAATAACACCTAATATTACCAATAAGAATGTAGCAATAAAACTATGTAAAGCATTTCTTCCAATTTCACTAAAACTCTTATTAGCAAATCTGCATCCTACCGATGAACCTAAAATCAACAAACAATAATCAATGATATCTGGAGAAACTTGATAACTCGCTATTTCTGTAATTTGAAGAAATCCACTAGCAACTAAGGTTCCAGTTAATAAAGCTGCTGGTACTTTTATTCTTTCAAAAATCAAAACTAAGAATATTGAAGATAATACTAATATTAACAATTGATATAAATTTTGATTAGCCGCTAAGTCTTGAGTAATTTTTATATTATCTACACTATAAAAACTATTAACTATAAAAGGAAAAACAGTAATGATTATAATGAGTCTAATTAAATGAGAAGTTGCTACTTGACTTAAATCACTTTTTTCATCTTCAGCTAAAATCATTAACGGCCCTAAAGCACCTGGAGCTGCTGAAAAAATAGATGTTTTTTTTTCATATTTAGAAAACTTTTCTAAATATTTTGAGACGATTAGAACACTTAAAATTATATAAATTAACATAATAAAAGAAGTCCAAATCCAATCTTGCATTTGACTGAATAAATCTTTGTCTATGTAGTTACCAATATAAAGACCAAGAATTATTAATATAGAAGATAATACCAATCTCGGCATTTTAGTTTTAAGACCCATTAATGAAGCTAAAGAAGTTATTAGCATTGGTCCTAAGAACCAAGCTAAAGGAATATTAAAATATTCAGCTATTATTGCACTTGGTATTGATATTATGACGACAGATATAAACGGTATTGAAAATATCTGTTTAAAATTTTCTTTATTAAAAGGAATAGCTTGGTTATTCTGCATCATTCATGAATTTAGGATTTATAGGAACTGGTAAAATTTCATCATCAATTATTTTTGGTATTTTTAAATCAAAGCTAAAAATTAAGAGAATTTATATATCTTCAAGAAATAGAAACATAGCTAAAAAACTATCTAAAAGTTACGGAAAAATAAAAGTATTAAACAATAATCAAGAAATAATAGAAAAATCCTCAGTGGTATTATTGGGTGTCACACCTAATGTTGGTAATAAAATATTGCCTAAATTGAAATTTTCAAAAAATAAAAAAATAATAAGTCTCATTTCAACAATTAATTTGGATAAACTTAAAAAAATTACAAAGAACAAAAATATTGTAAGAGCTATTCCTTTACCTCCAATTGAAATTAAAAAAGGACCAGTTATTGTTTGTCCGCCAAGTAAATTTGCTAAGAATATTTTTAAGCATTTAGGGCAAGTACTAGAAATAAGAAATGAAAAACTAAGCTACAAGTTTTGGTCTACTGCTTCTTTAATGGCAACATACTATGAGATACTTAATACGAGTTCTAAATGGTTAAGTAAAAAAGGTATTAACAAAAAACTTGCTGACACGTATGTAGCTGAATTATTTTTATCTTTAAGCCAGGATGCCTTAAACAAATCATCTCAAGGCTTTAAAAAACTTGTTGCGGACTCACAGACACCAAAAGGTCTAAATATGCAGGTTCTTAATGAATTGAAAAAAGGAAAATTCTTTACTAAGTTCACCAAAGCTCTTGAAAATGTAAACAAAAGAGTAAGTAAGTAAATCATGGAATACTTTATACAACAATTAGTTAACGGGATTACTTTAGGCTCGATCTATGGACTTATCGCGATTGGTTACACCATGGTTTATGGAATTATTGGAATGATTAATTTTGCACATGGTGATATTTTTATGATAGGAGCTTTTGTTGCTTTAATTTCATTTATTATTTTTGGTTTAACTGGAGTAGCATTACCAATTATTTTACTTTTAGTTTTATTAATAGCTATGCTTTTCACGGCTTGCTATGGATGGACAGTTGAGAAATTAGCTTACAAACCATTAAGAGGATCTTTCAGATTAGCTCCACTTATTTCTGCATTAGGTATGTCAATCGTTTTACAAAATTACGTTCAAGTAGCTCAAGGGGCTAGAGTAAAGCCTATGCAGCCTATGATTAGCGGTGGTTTAGAATTTTTTAAGAATTCTGATTTTATTGTTACAGTTAGTTATCTTCAAATTTTTATCGTTATCTTAACAATAATTTTAATGGGTATTTTTACTTATCTTATTACAAAAACAGATTTAGGTAGAGCTCAAAGAGCTTGTGAACAAGATAGAACAATGACTGCATTGTTAGGAATAAATGTAGACAGAACAATATCAATTACATTTATTATCGGTTCCTCATTAGCATCAGTAGCTGGAATGATGTTTGTCCTTTATTACGGTGTAATTGATTTTTACATTGGGTTCTTAGCTGGAATAAAAGCTTTTACTGCAGCAGTGTTAGGAGGAATTGGATCATTGCCTGGAGCAATGTTAGGTGGCTTGTTAATCGGACTTATAGAAACCTTCTGGGCTGGATATGTTTCACTTGAATATAAAGATGTTGCAGCTTTTAGTGTATTAATTGTAGTTTTAATTTTCTTTCCAACTGGATTTCTTGGAAAACCTGATATTGAGAAAGTTTAATGGAAAAGAAAGATATCATTCAATCATTTAAAGATAGTTTATTTACAGGCTTAATTGCTTTAGCTTTGTTCGGCCCGATAGTTGGTCTCAGAACTGCATCTAAAGGAGAAGGTTTATATATTACTCCTCAATGGGGCATAGTTTTTTTATTAGTTGGACTTTGTATTTTAGGACGATTTTTAATAAATTTAAATTCCGCAAGAAAAAATGAAATCACTTTTTTTTCAAAGTTCACATCTAAGTTCTCAGCGATAACTGAAGATAAAGCAAAACACTTTGCTATTACTGCAATTTTATTTGCTGTTGTGTTTCCGTTTCTACCTTTTACCGACAGATACTTTATGGATGTTGCTATAATGATTTTAACCTACATCATGCTTGGTTGGGGTTTAAATATTGTAGTTGGTTTAGCAGGTCTTCTCGATTTAGGTTATGTGGCTTTCTATGCAGTTGGTGCATATTCTTATGCTTTGATCGCAACAACTTTTGGTTGGTCTTTTTGGATTTGTTTACCTTTGGCAGGATTATTTGCAGCTTTTTTTGGAATCTTACTTGGCTTTCCTGTTTTACGATTAAGAGGAGATTATCTTGCCATTGTTACTTTAGGTTTTGGAGAAATTATAAGAATTATTTTAATCAATTGGTATGAAGTAACTAATGGACCTGATGGTATTACTGGAATACCACGACCATCTTTTTTTGGATTACCTTTTAAAAGATCTCCTGATGAAGGGGAAACAAGTTTTCATTTGTTTTTCAATCTTGAATATTCAACAATGCACCGAATAATATTTCTATACTATTTAATTTTAGTATTAGCCTTAATTACAAATTACTTTACGCTGAAGATAAGAAAACTTCCTGTTGGTAGAGCCTGGGAGGCTTTAAGAGAAGATGAGATCGCTTGCAAATCTTTAGGTGTAAATCCTACAAATACAAAATTAACTGCTTTTGCAATTGGTGCTATGTTTGGCGGTTTTGCAGGTTCTTTTTTTGCAACACGACAAGCATTTATAAGCCCAGAAAGTTTTACATTTATTGAGTCAGCTATCATTGTTGCAATTGTTGTATTAGGCGGTATGGGTTCACAAACTGGAGTAGTTCTCGCATCAATTTTCTTAATAGGAATTACAGAAATGTTTAGAGATTTAGAACAATATAGGATGATCGCTTTTGGTGGAGCGATGGTTTTAATTATGGTGTTTAAACCAAAAGGAATTTTAGCAAATAGGAAGCCAACTATTCTTATGCATGGAGACAAGAAATGAGCAACTTATTATCAGTAGAAAATTTAACAATGAAGTTTGGTGGTTTGACTGCAATTGATGATTTAAGTTTTGATGCAAAGAATAACCAAATAACTTCTATCATTGGACCTAACGGAGCAGGAAAGACTACTGTATTTAATTGTCTAACAGGATTTTACAAACCTACTAATGGTCAAATGTTTTTACATAAAGAGGATAGCAAAATTTCATTAAGAAAATATACAGACTTTAAAATTGCTTATGTAGCAAAGGTAGCTAGAACTTTTCAAAATATTAGACTGTTCCCAGCAATGTCAGTTCTTGAGAATTTGTTAGTTGCTCAGCATAATGAATTAATGGTTGCTTCAGGCTATTCTTTTTTTGGCTTACTTAATCTTAAAACCTATAGAGACAAAGAAAAGTTAGCGGTTGATAAAGCAAAATACTGGTTAGATATTATTGGTTTAACACACCGAGCTGATGATAATGCAGGAGACCTACCTTATGGGGATCAAAGAAAATTAGAAATTGTTCGTGCAATGTGTATTGAACCAAGGTTATTGTGCTTAGATGAACCAGCTGCAGGATTGAATCCAAAAGAGTCTGCTGAATTAAATAAATTATTAAAGTTTATTAAAACAGAGAAACAAACAGGTATTTTGTTAATTGAACATGACATGAGTGTAGTGATGGGAATTTCAGATCATGTTGTTGTTTTGAACTATGGTAAAAAAATATTTGAAGGTACAGCTGATCAAACTAAAAATAGCAAAGAAGTTATTGAGGCTTATCTTGGAGTTGATGAATAATGCTCAAAATTTCTAATGTTGAAACTTTTTACGGAAAAATCCAAGCTCTAAGAGGTGTAGATCTTGATGTAAATGATGGTGAAATTGTTTCCTTGATTGGTTCTAACGGAGCGGGTAAATCAACTTTGCTAATGACTATTAGTGGCGTGAATAAAGCTAAAAGAGGAAATATAGTTTTCAACGGTGAGAACATTGAAAACAAACAGCCCCACAAAATTGTTGATATGGGTATTTGCCAAGTACCAGAGGGAAGAAGAATTTTCTCAAGATTAACCGTAGAAGAGAATTTAAGATTAGGAGCTCATGCCAACGAAAAAGGGAAGTATTTTGAAAATGATATTAAGGAAGTTTATGATTTATTTCCTGTATTGAGTGATAGAAAAACGCAAAGGGGAGGTACTCTTTCAGGCGGCGAACAACAAATGTTAGCCATTGGAAGAGCATTAATGAGTAAGCCTAAAGTTCTTTTATTAGATGAACCTTCACTTGGAATAGCACCTAAATTAGTTAACCAAATTTTCGTTTCTATAAAAAATATCAATAAAGAAAAAAATGTTACTATTTTTTTAGTTGAGCAAAATGCTAAAAAAGCTTTGGAGCTTGCAGATAGAGCATATGTTTTAGTTAACGGTAAAGTGACCATTAAGGGTTCCGGTCAAGAGTTGCTCAAAAATAAAGATATACAAGCCGCTTATCTCGAAGGTGGGGCAAAAAATTAACTTTTTTTCATATTTACAAGATTGAAATTAAGGTGTTCAATATCGATAATTAATTAATTAACAACAAAGGGAAATAATATGTTTAGAACGTTCAATAAACTTCTTTCATTAATTGCCGGAACATTAATGCTTGCAACAGTATCAGTTAAAGCTGAAGTTGTTGTCGCTTCTGCTGGACCTATGTCTGGTCAGTACGCTTCATTTGGCGCTCAGTTAAAAGCTGGTGCTGAAATGTGGTTAAAGCACGTTAATAAAAAAGGTGGAATTAATGGTGAGAAAGTTAAACTAGAAATCGGAGACGATGCTTGTGATCCTAAACAAGCTGTTGCTGTAGCCAACAAATTTGCTGGTCAAGGTGTAGCTTATGTTGCAGGTCACTTCTGCTCTGGTTCTTCAATTCCAGCTTCTGCGGTTTACAATGAAGAGGGAATTATTCAAGTTTCACCAGCTTCAACAAATCCAGCGTTAACGGATAAAGGTGGAAAATATACTTTTAGAGTTTGTGGTAGAGATGATCAGCAAGGTGAAGTTGCTGGTAAATTCTTAGCTGACAACTACAAAGGTAAAAAAGTAGCTATACTTCATGACAAAACTGCTTACGGAAAAGGTTTAGCAGACGCAACAAGAAAAAACATGAAGAAAGCCGGCCTTAAAGAAGCTATGTACGAAGCTTATACAGCAGGTGAAAAAGATTACTCTGCTTTAGTTTCGAAACTAAAATCTAATAACATCGATGCAGTTTATCTTGGTGGTTACCACACAGAAGGTGGTTTGATAGTAAGACAAATGAGAGACCAAGGTATGTCTACTAAGTTAATTAGTGGAGATGCATTAGTAACAGCTGAATATTGGGATATTACAGGTGATGCAGGTGAAGGTACGTTAATGACTTTCTCTCCAGATCCAAGAAATAATCCTGCAGCTGCAGATGTTGTAAAAGAATTTAAAGCTGCTGGTATTGAGCCAGAAGGTTATGTTCTTTATTCATACGCTGCGTTACAAGTATTCGAACAAGCTGCTAACCAAGCTGGAACAAATGATCCTGCTAAAGTTCTTAAAGTAATGAGAAAAGGTAAGTTTGATACTGTAATTGGTTCATTAAGCTTTGATAAAAAAGGTGACGTGAGCTTACCAGGTTACGTATTTTATGAGTGGAGCAAAGGTAATTACAAAGAACTGTAATTCAATTGCTTAACTAATTTAAAAGGGGGCTTAGGCCCCCTTTTTTATTTATAGAAAGGAATTTATGGAAATAACTTATGATGATTTTAAAAAAGTGCAGATTAAAGTTGGTACTGTCTTAGAAGTAAAAGTGAATGAAAAAGCAAGAAAACCTTCATTAATAGTTAAGGTAGATTTTGGAAAAGAAATAGGTATTAAGCAATCCTCAGCTCAGATTACTCACTATTACACCCCAGAAAATTTAGTTGGCAAACAAGTTATTGGAGTTTGTAATTTTCCGACAAAGAATATAGCTGGTGTTGTATCAGAAGTATTAGTGCTTGGAGCTATAGAAAAAGACGGAAAAGTTGTCCTAGTGCACCCGTCTCAGAAAACTGATAATGGTTTAGATATTGCTTAAATGAGTTCTGAAACATTTAATTGGAGTTGTAGACATACATGGTCAAGAAGTGCCAAAAATACATTTTGGTGTTTACTTGGATGTTCTATTGGTGATTTTGGAACTATTTTATTTTTTCAATTAACTAAAATTCCCTTTCCTGTTTTAGCAATAATGGTTCTAGCGATAATCAACGGAATTATTACTAGTATAATTTTAGAAACAATTATCTTATTAAGACAAAATTTTTCTTTAAAATTAGCCTTTAAAACAGCTGTTGGAATGAGCTTAATCTCAATGGTAAGCATGGAAATTGCTATGAATGCTACTGATTATTTTCTTACAGGAGGAGCTATTTTAACTTGGTGGGTTGTGCCGATAATGTTAGTTGTTGGATTTGTTACGCCTTGGCCATATAATTATTGGAGACTAAAAAAATTCAACGAAGCTTGCCATTAAGTAATCTTTTTTAAGATTTTATCCTTAAAAACAAAATGATGAATAATTACTGCAAGTATATGCAGACTTACAAGTGCTAATAATAAGTAATTAGCGTAAATGTGAACTTGGTAATAAGCATCAGCTAAAACAAAATTATCTTTCTCAAATCCATATTTAAAAAATATAAAACTAAGTGTTTCTCCCATATAAAGTTTCTTAAGAATTCCAGAGATAGTTATAGTAAAAATACTTAAATAAAGTAAAAAATGATTAGCCTTTCCAATGAAGACTTGGCCTTTAAAAAAACTTCTAGTTTCAGATGGACTTGGGTTAAAAAATTTCCAAATTAACCTAAACAATGTAAGATAGAAAACGGTTATTCCTATCAGGATATGTATATTTTCAAGTTCAATTCTTTCATCAGAAAATTCAAGCCCCACTAAATAAAATCCAAAAGGAACCTGAGCTATTAAAACAATAAATGTTACCCAGTGGAACAATTTGGCCAATAGGCCGTACTCACTTTTGCTGTTAAAAATCTTCATATTAAATTATAATTAAATATGTCGTATAAAAGAAAAATATTCAAACTAACTTTTTTTACAGTATTATTATTCTCTGTTTTTTATATCTTTAATTTTGTCACAGATAAAAAAGATGCTCTTGCTAATATTAACACCAAACAAGTTGTCGAAGTTTTCAAAACTCCTTCGTGCGGATGTTGTTATGGTTATGTGTTATTTTTAGAAGAAGAAAAATTTAAAGTTAAACAAACAGATATGAGAAGTCTTCATACAATAAAACAAAAATATAATATTCCAGTCGAAATGCAATCTTGCCATACTACTATTATGGGTAAATACTTTATTGAGGGACATGTCCCTTTTGAAGCGGTTGAAAAATTATTAAAAGAGCAACCCGATATTGATGGTATAGCTTTGCCCGGAATGCCGATTGGCACACCAGGAATGCCGGGTGATAAAGACGAACCATATGTTATTTATCAACTTAAAGATGGGAAATCTTCAGTATTCATGACAATATAAAGTTTATGATCCAAAAAATAAAAATAATAAAAACACTTATTTTTATTTTTTCCATAAGCTTTTCTTTTTCTGCTAATGCTATGACTGTAGAAGAAATCATAAAAGGCAGAAAAGCTATGTTTAGCGAAAACTATCAAAACGCAAAAAAAATATCTATATTACTGAAATCTAAAAGAATTGAAGAGGCTAAACCTTTAATGAAAAAAATTTCAGATAATTATATAAAATTATTAGATTATTTTCCTGAAAATGCAAAAGAGGGGTTTAAAACAGGAGCACTACCGAGCATTTGGGAAAATAAAGATGAATTCAATGCTTTAATGAAAAAAGCATCAGATGATATGATTAAACTTGCTAAAGCAATTGAAACTGCAGAAGACCTAAGAGCGGTGCAAAAAGAACTGATGTGGAGTAACTGCACAGCCTGTCATAGTAGATTTAGAGCGCCTCATTAAGTTAAAATGCAACTTTTTCCATTAATATTATTTGGTATTGCGACCGCGTTTTCTCCTGGCCCAAATAACATTATGACATCTTATACAGCTTTTAATTTTGGCTTTAGAAAAGCTGTTCCTACAATGCTTGGAGTAATTATCGGATGGACACTATTAATCATACTTTTGCAACTAACATCTGCAGCCATTTTTCAAAAGTATGCATTTATTCAAACTACAATTAAATTATTAGGATCAATTTACTTATTATATATGGCGTATAAACTATCTTTCGCAGGACAAACAAAAGATAAAAAGATTGATCCAAAACCAGTAACTTTTTTAAATACTTTTTGGTTTCAATTCGTTAATCCTAAAAGCATTATCGTTGGTTTAACTTCAATTTCATTATTTATTGATACGCAAAACAATTATTTAAGAGACTCTATAATTTTAACATTAGTTTGGTTTTTAATGGCTGTTGGAAGCCAAACAGCTTGGTGTTTAATGGGAAAATACATGAGAAAATTCGCCACAAGTGATAAATTTATAAAGAATTTTAATTATACAATGTCTTTTTTACTTATCGTTTGCGTAATTTTGTTCTATGTATAGCGCATGAAATTTAATAGTAAAAATTCCTTTAAATCACTAGATAATATTTCATCATCTGGAGAAGAGTATAAAATTTTCAATTTAAAAAAAGCTGAAAAGAATGGATTAGAAGGAATTTCAAAACTACCAAAATCCCTGAAAGTTTTATTGGAAAATTTACTAAGATATGAGGATAATTTAACCGTAGACAAGAAGCAGATCTTGGCAATTAAAGATTGGTTAAAAAACAAAAAATCAAATACAGAAATAGCTTACAGACCTGCTCGTACTTTATTACAGGATTATACAGGAATTCCTGCAATTGCAGACCTTGCAGCAATGAGAGATGCTGTAAAAGATAAAAATAAAAATCCAGATAAAATTAATCCATTATCTACTGTAGATTTGGTTATAGATCATTCAGTTATGGTCGATGAATATGCTTCAGGAAAATCATTTAATCAAAATGTTGAAAGAGAATTTTCAAGAAACGGTGAAAGATATTCTTTTTTAAAGTGGGGACAAAAAGCATTTGATAATTTTAGAGTTGTACCTCCTGGAACAGGAATTTGTCACCAAGTGAATTTAGAATATTTATCAAAAGTTGTTTGGTCATCAAAAAGTGGAAGTGATTTATATGCTTATCCAGATACATTGGTTGGAACCGATAGTCATACAACAATGGTGAATGGTTTATCAGTTTTAGGCTGGGGTGTTGGTGGAATAGAAGCAGAAGCTGCAATGTTAGGTCAGCCTATTTCAATGTTAATTCCAGAAGTCGTTGGTGTTGAACTTAAAGGAAAATTAAAAGAAGGAACAACCGCAACAGACCTAGTTTTAGTCATTGTTGAAATGCTAAGAAAAAAAGGTGTGGTCGGAAAATTTGTAGAATTTTATGGTGAAGGTTTAAAAAATTTAACTTTAGCTGATAGGGCAACTATTGCAAACATGGCTCCTGAATATGGAGCTACATGTGGTTTCTTCCCAGTTGATGATGAAACTCTCAAATATTTAAAATTATCTGGTAGAGATCAAAAAACAATAGCTTTAGTCGAGAAATATTCAAAAGAACAAGGACTTTGGGCAAGCAATGATGTTGTGTTTACTGATACTCTTTCATTAGATGTTAGTAGTGTTGTGACAAGCATTTCTGGACCTAAAAGACCACAGGATAAAGTTTTACTAACCGAGGCTTCAACTGCTTTTGCAAAAGTTTATAAAGAAAATACAAAAAGAGATAAGGTTATCGAAGCTAAAGTTGAAGGTGCTGACTTTAATGTTAAAGATGGCGATATAGTAATTGCAGCAATAACATCTTGTACAAATACCTCTAACCCAAGTGTAATGATTGGCGCAGGTCTTTTAGCGAAGAAAGCTCATGAAATAGGACTAAAAGTTAAACCATGGGTAAAAACCTCTTTAGCTCCTGGTTCGCAAGTTGTTACTGATTATTTAGAAAAAGCAGGTTTAAATAAATATCTAGATGAACTTGGTTTTAATTTAGTAGGCTATGGCTGCACTACTTGTATTGGTAACTCCGGACCTTTAAATCAAAATATATCAGATGCTATTAATAAAAATGATCTCTACGCCGTTTCAGTTTTATCTGGAAATAGAAACTTTGAAGGAAGAATTAATCCAGATGTAAAAGCTAATTACTTAGCCTCACCTCCGCTTGTTGTTGCTTATGCTTTAGCAGGTAACATGAATTTTGATATGTATAAGTCTGCACTTGGAAAAGATAAAGATGGTAAAGATGTTTTCTTAAAAGATATTTGGCCGACTAATAAAGAGATTGAAGATTTAATGTTAAGCTCTTTAAATGCAGATATGTTTAAGCAAAGATATTCAAATGTTTCAGAAGGACCTAAAGAATGGCAAGCTATTAACACAACAGATAGTGATATTTATAATTGGGAAGCAAATTCTACATACGTAAAAAGACCACCATTCTTTGATGATTTACCTGATAAACCAGAAGGATTTAAGCCAATTAATGATGCTAGGATTCTTTTATTATTAGCTGACTCAGTAACAACAGATCATATTTCACCAGCAGGAAGTATTAAAAAAGAAAGTCCAACAGGTGATTATTTTATGAAGCACCAAATACAACAAAAAGATTTTAATTCATACGGTGCAAGAAGGGGAAATCATGAAGTAATGATGAGAGGAACATTTGGAAATATAAAAATTAGAAATGAAATGGCTCCCGGCACTGAAGGTGGATTTACAACGTTACAGCCGGATGGAAAAGTAATGAGCGTTTACGAAGCTGCAATGAAATACAAAAAAAGAAACAATGATTTAGTTGTAATTGCCGGTAAAGAATACGGAACAGGTTCATCTAGAGATTGGGCAGCAAAAGGAACTAAACTTTTAGGAATTAAAGCTGTTTTAGCAGAGAGTTTTGAGAGAATTCATAGATCGAATTTAATAGGAATGGGTGTTTTACCTCTTCAATTCAAAGAAGGTTTTGATCGAAAGAAACTAAATATCACTGGTGCAGAATTAGTTTCAGTTATTAATATTGATAAAGGCGTAAAGCCAAGACAAGAGATAACTTGTGAGATTAAATATCAAGACGGAACTAGTAAAAAAATTCAAATGCTTTGTAGAATTGATACCGCTAATGAAGTTGAGTACTATAAAAATGGAGGAATTTTGCAGTATGTTTTAAGAAACATGCTTGCCAATTAAATGAGAAATATAAGAGTAAAAGTTCATCCATCGAAATCAAATCTAAAAAAAGAAGATCAATTAGCCTGGAAAATAGCAGAGATAGCATCAGATAAAGCAAAAATAGATAAACGTGCAATTGATATGGTTATTAATAGAATAATTGATAATGCATCAGTTGCTATCGCTTCGTTTAATAGAGCACCTGTTGTTTCAGCGAGAGCAATGGCTTTAGCTCACTTTAGAAAATCAGGAGCAACTGTCTTTGGTTTAAATCCAAAAATTAAAGTGGATTGTGAATGGGCTGCATGGGCTAACGGAACTGCTGTAAGGGAATTAGATTATCATGATACTTTTTTAGCAGCAGATTATAGTCACCCAGGTGACAATATTCCTGCCATACTAGCAGTAGCACAACAAAAAGGTTGCAATGGTAAAGATTTAATTAAAGGAATACTCACAGGTTACGAAGTGCAAGTAAATTTAGTAAAAGGTATTTGCTTACATGAACATAAAATTGATCATATAGCTCACTTAGGTCCTAGTGTAGCAGCTGGTTTAGGAAGTTTATTAAATTTAAAAGCTAATCTGATTTATCAATCTGTCCAGCAAGCATTACATGTTACTGTTTCAACAAGACAATCTAGAAAAGGAGAAATCTCTAGCTGGAAAGCATTTGCACCAGCTCATGCCGGTAAGCTTGCAGTAGAGGCAGTAGATAGATGTATGAGAGGTGAGGGTGCACCATCACCGATTTACGAGGGAGAAGATAGTGTTATTGCCTATGTTTTGTCAGGACCAGATAAAGAATATGTAGTCCCATTACCAGATATTAATGAGCCTAAAAGAGCAATTCTAGAAACTTATACTAAAGAGCATTCAGCAGAATACCAATCTCAAGCTTTAATTGATCTAGCGAGAAGCTTACATAAAAAGATTTCTAGTATTAGTGACATCGATAATATTGTAATTGAAACAAGCCATCATACTCACTACGTGATCGGTACTGGAGCAAACGATCCTCAAAAAATGGATCCAAAAGCAAGTAGGGAAACTTTAGATCATTCCATAATGTATATTTTTGCAGTAGCCCTTGAAGATGGAGTATGGCATCATGTAAAATCCTATACTCCACAAAGGGCGCAAAGAAAAAGCACAGTTGAACTTTGGCAAAAAATTTCAACAAGAGAAGACGCAAGATGGACAGAAAAATACCACGATCCTAATCCTGAAAATAAGTGTTTTGGTGGAAAAGTAATAATTACAATGAAAGACGGCTCTACAATTTCAGAGGAAATAAATGTTGCTGACGCTCATCCAGCAGGCAAAAGACCTTTCACACGAAAAGAGTATATTAATAAATTTAAAACTTTAACTGATGGAATCATCTCTAAAAAAGAGTCAGATCGATTTTTAAAATTTGTGCAAAATCTTCCTAAATTAAAAGCTAAAGATTTAGTGGGTTTAAACGTAGAGGTAAAAAGTTCAATAAAAGACAAATGTAAAAGCAGTAAAGGTATTTTCTAATTATTTTATTTTTCTAGCAAGATCGTTGGCGCTTAACCATGCATTTTCAACTTTTGGTCCATTAAACCAATCTCCACAAACACCTAAATTAATTTTTTTATCCCAAATACTAAGGTAAGGTGTTTTTTCATAATTATATGAATATTTCCAACCATGAATTTTTTTAAAGATCATTTTATTTTTTTTAAATCCTGTTAACTTTATAAAGCGTGAAATCAGCTGGTTCATAATTGATTTATCAGTTTTATATTTGTTAATAGTTTTTTTTGACCAATTAAGCGAAGCCTGAATAGTCCATAAATTTATATTTGATTTAAATCTTTTTTTACTATTTTCATTAGCAGCCCATGCCAAAATATCGTCATTAAATTTTATTGAACTAATAGGAAGGTTTTTTTGATTTTTAAAAGCTATCATAACTGTAATATTAGGTTGCATTTGAACTTTAAGTTTTAATATTTTTTTATCTAAATATTGTTTTGCTAACTTTTTTAATTGAGGAAAAGGGCAAGTAATTATTAACGATTTAAATTGATGTTTAGATTTATTTTGCATAGTAATTTCCCAAAAATATTTTTTAAAGTTAATTTTTTTAATTGGTGAGGCAAATGACTGTTTGATATTTTTTAAATTATATTTAACTAAATCATTATTAGCTCTTCTACCTATATATTTCGACGAAAAACTTTTTTTCTCAAATGTAAAGTCTAAGTGATTATTATCCCAATTTTTTAATATTTTTTTTCTATAAAGCTTATTTATGTATTTCGTAAAAAGTTTTGATTTTGGAGATATATACTGAACACCATGATCAAAGCTTAAATTGTGTTTAAATCTTTTATTTGATGATCTCCCCCCTGGACCTCTAGCCTTATCAAAGATATGAACTGAGTATTTTTTAGATAAAAGATTTGCTATTGTAGAGCCAGCAATTCCTGACCCTATAATACAAAAGTCCAACATTATAAGAATAAAAATTTATACTTTTCGTTTATTGAAAGAACTTCATAACTTACAAGCCCGCCAATTATTAATTGAATTGAAATTATTAAAATTACAAATAAGCCAAGATAACCAAGCCACATATGTTTTTTTATGTAATCAGCAAAATAACTCGCAAGAGTAGCAATTAAAAATACTGATAACAATAATCCTATTACCATTAAATGAAAATTACCTTTCGATGCAGCTACCACAGCGATAGTGTTATCAAAACTTAAAGTAAGATCTGCAATTAGCACCTGATAAACCCCCATACTAAAACTTTTAGTTTCATTAGATTTTAATTGAGGAGTTTTGATTTTATTTTTTCCAAAAAAATCTTGTCTTAAATTATTAATTACCCATAAAAGTAAAACTCCTCCAAGAATTTTGATCCAAGCAAATTCAAATAAATAATTTGCTCCTGAAGCAAAAATAATTCTAAATAAAAAAGCAGCAGCTACACCCCAGGCTATAATTTTTCTTCTATTTTCCGTTGCAAAACCTGCAGCAATCAAACCTATAATGATCGCGTTGTCAGCAGCCATCACAATATCTATGAGGATAATTTGGATTGAGATGATTACTTGCTCTAACATTGATAGAATCAATGTATATAAGGTTCTTAGGATATATTAAAGAATAAAAATGGATCTATTTAAAAGCCAATCAAAATTTTCAAAAAAACATTTAATTTTGTTGTCCATACCGGTTTTTTTTTCAAACTTAGCTATTCCCTTAGTAGGAATAGTTGATACAGGCTTGATGGGAAATCTTGGAGAAACTAAATACTTAGCAGCTGCGAGCATTGCTACATCAGTAATGACAATGATTATTTGGAGCTTTGGGTTTTTAAGAATGGGAACTGTTGGTATAGTTTCCCAAGCTTTTGGTAGAGGAGATTATAGAGAAATTGTAAAAACATTGCTTAGAAATTTTATAATTGCAATAATAATCGCTTTTTTAATAATTGTTTTTAAGCCCTTAATTTATTTTTTAATACAAAGTTTTTTTAAAATAACAACTGAAACGCAAAATTTAATTAATACTTACTTAAGTGTAAGAGTTTTTTCAGTTCCGGCTGAATTATGTATTTATATTCTAGTTGGTTTTTATCTTGGAATACAGAAAACAAAAATTTCTAGTTTGCTGATAGTAGTTTTGTCAATTTTAAATATTATTTTTAGTTCTATATTAGTTTTATCTTATAATTTGAATATTTTTGGTGTTGCTTTAGGAACGTTATTTGCAAGTTACATAAGTTTATTCATATTCACTTTTTATACTTACTATTTCATTTTAAAAAAGTTTAAAATTATTCCTAAATTTGAAAAGATAATTATTAAATCTAAATTAATTAAATTATTTAATATAAATCTTGATATTTTTATCAGAACTTTATTTTTAACTTTCTCATTTTTATGGGTAACTTATCTAGGGGCTAAACTTGGAGAAGACTATCTAGCTGTAAATACTATTTTAATGCAGTTTATAATTTTAGCTGCTTTTTTTCTTGATGCTTATGCATTTTCTACAGAGGGAGTAGTTGGCTTTACTATTGGTAGAAAAAATAAATCTACTTTTTTAACTGTGGTAACAAATTCTATTCAAGTTAGTTTCTTTACAGCTCTAATTGTAGCTTTTCTTTATATTATTTTTTTTAAAGAAATTGTTAATATTATTACTGACATAGAGATCTTGAGATTTATTTCTTATCAACACTTCATTTGGATTGTTTTAATTCCACCAATCGCATCATTTTGCTATCAACTTGATGGTATATTTATTGGTGCATCACAAACAAAAGAAATAAGAAACGCTATGATAATATCTGTTATTGGATTTATCCTTGCTTCAATTTATTTTACAAAAAATTTTGGTAATCATGGTTTGTGGTTTTCTTTGATGCTTTTTATGATATTTAGATCATTAACTTTAAAGTTTTATTTTAATAAAATATTAAGAAAGTTTTAAATGCAATTTCTTTATAAAATTCCTGGTTATATTCTTCTCTTGCTTGGAGGATTTTGTTTAAGCTGGGGTGGTTTAATTGTTAGATCATTTCAAGAAGCAAATGTTTGGCAAATTTTATTTTTGCGATCATTATTCTTTATAATTGCTCTTATTTTATTTTTATCACTTACCTATAAAAATAAAGTCCTTAAAATAATTAAGGACTCTGGAGCCCCAGGAGTCTTGGGAGGTTTCGTAATGTCCTTTAGCTTTGTTGCTTTTATTATTGCTATGAATAATACCACAGTAGCTAATGTCGTATTTATAATTAGCACTCAAACAATGTTTTTAGCAATTTTTGGATTTTTTTATCTAAAAGAAAAAGTTTCCTTGATTGGATCAACCTCAATTTTTTTAGCTATGAGCGGAATCCTAATAATGGTTGGAGATTCAATCTCAACAGGATCTTTATTTGGTAATCTAGTAGCACTAGTTATTCCGATCAATTTTGCAATTTACGTCATGATAATTCGAAAAAATTCTAACATAGATATGATTCCCGCAATGCTTTACTCTGGAATTTTTAGTTTAATTTATGGCGCTATTTTATCCAATTCTTTTGAATTTACTTCACACGATCTTTTTATGGGATTTTTATTAGGTGTTCCTCAATTAGCACTAGGATTTATATGTATAACCATTGGTTCAAGGACGACGGCTTCAGCCACAGTAGGTTTGCTTATGTTAATGGAAACTTTATGTGGACCTCTATGGGTATGGTTATTTTTGAATGAAATTCCTCCAATAAGTGTATTTATAGGTGGATTAGTCATTATTTCAGCAATAATATTGAAGAGTTTCGACAAAAAACATAGCAAGACTTGAATAATTTGCATTTGACTTTTAATTACATTTAGAGGAAAGTCTCCGACGTAACGGGAGAGACCATTTTGGCGCCGAAGGAGCAACCACCCCGGAAACTCTCAGGCAAAAGGACCGTTACCGTAATAACTCTGGAAAGCAGGCGAAAGCCTCACCGAAGGATTAAATCTCTCAGGTACACAGACAGATGGGGCTAGATAAGAGTTATTATGGAAGTACAAAAAACAGCTTTATATAATTACCATAAAAACTTAGGAGCGAAATTTGTTCCATTCGCTGGCTATGAAATGCCTATCCAATATAAAGATGGTATTGTTAAGGAACATATCTCTACAAGAACACACGCTGGATTTTTTGATGTGTCACATATGGGACAATTTTTTTTAGAGGGGGATGAAACATTAATAGAGTCTTTAGAAAAAATTATACCAGCAGATTTAAAAAATTTGAAAGTTAACCATTCAAAATATTCTTTTTTACTAAACAACGAAGGTGGAATAATTGATGATTTAATTATCACAAGAACAGAAAAAGGTTTTTGTATAATCTTAAATGCAGCTTGTAAGGAAAACGATATTAAACAAATTTCACAATTTTTAAAAAAAAATCATAAACATCTTTTAAACAACGATTTATCTTTAATAGCGTTACAAGGACCCAAATCTGTAGAGATTTTAGAAAAATTAATTCCGGGTGTTGCTAATTTAAAATTTATGACAGGAAGTAATTTTGAGTATGAAGGTGAAAATCTTTATGTAACGAGATCTGGATATACAGGTGAAGACGGTTTTGAAATCTCAATTTCAAACACAAAAGTTGAAAAGCTCATCGATTACTTAATTTCAAATGAAGTTAAACCGGTAGGTTTAGGAGCTAGAGATACATTAAGATTAGAGGCAGGCCTGTGCTTGTATGGTCATGATTTAAATGAAAAAATAAATCCAGTAGAGGCTAATTTAAAATGGGCTATAGCAAAAAAAAGGAAAGAAGTTGGCGGCTTTAATGGATGGGAAAAAATAAAAAATTTATTAGCAAACGGAAGTGAAAAAATTAGAGTTGGTATAAAGCCAGATGGAAAAGTTATAGCTAGAGAAAATACGAAAATCTTTTCGTCTGATAATAATGAAATAGGATTCGTTACAAGTGGTACTTTTGGCCCAAGTGTGAACGCTCCAGTTGCAATGGGGTATGTAAAATCTGAATTTTCTGAAATAGGTACGTCCATTCAGCTTGAAGTAAGAGGAAAAAAATATGGGGGTAAAATTTCTGAACTTCCATTTTATAAAAAAAGTTATGTTAAATAAAGGGAAACAAATATGAGTGAAAAAAAATTTTCTAAAAAACACGAATGGGTCTCATTGGATGGAGAAGTTGCTACAGTTGGAATAACTAAACATGCAACTGAGATGCTAGGTGATATTGTGTTTGTGGAAGTGCCTGAAGCAGGCAAAGCCGTAGAAAAAGAAGGTCAAGCTGCTGTTGTAGAGTCCACTAAAGCTGCGAGCGACGTTTACTCCCCAATATCTGGAGAAATTACTGAGGGAAATAAAGCTATAGCAGACGACCCAGGGAGCGTTAACACCGATCCGGAAGGAGCAAGTTGGTTTTTTAAGCTAAAGATTAAGGACAAAGGTGAGTATGACTCGCTTATGTCAAAAGACGAATATGATAAGTTTTGTAAGGAGAACCCAAGTTAAATGATTGACGATAATTCAAAAGAATTTATTAAAAGACATATTGGACCATCCAAGGAAGATCAGTCCAAAATGTTACAATACGTTGGGTATAAATCATTAGAGGATCTAATGAGCAATACTGTGCCAGAAAAAATCTTATTAAAAGATGATCTTAAAATCGATCAGCCAATGTCAGAAAACGATGCTTTAAAAAAATTAAAATCTATATCTAAAAAAAATAAAATCTTTAAAAATTTTATTGGAATGGGATACTATAATTCTATTACACCTAACGTAATACTTAGAAATATTTTAGAAAATCCAGGATGGTATACATCTTATACACCTTACCAACCTGAAGTGGCACAAGGTCGTCTTGAAATGCTTTTAAATTTCCAACAATCAATTATTGACTTAACAGGTATGGACATAGCTAATGCTTCTTTGTTAGATGAAGCAACAGCAACAGCAGAGGCAGTAGGATTAAGCCAGAGATTAGATAAGACTAATTCAAAAAAAATATTTATTTCAAGTAATTGCAATCCTCAGACAATTGATCTCATTAAAACGAGAACAAATCCATTTGGTTTAGAATTGATCATTGGTGACGAAAAAAAAGAACTTTCAAAAATTAATGAAGATATAATTTGCGGTGTTTTATCTTATCCGGGAACTTTAGGTGAGATAAACGATCCTAGTGAAAGCATCAGTCAAATTCACAAAAAAAACGGAAAAGCTATTTTGGTTTGTGACTTATTGGCTTTAGCTAGATTAAAAACTCCAGCTGAACTTGGAGCTGATATTGCCGTTGGCAGCGCTCAAAGATTTGGTATCCCAATGGGTTACGGCGGGCCTCATGCAGCATTTTTTGCTACAAAAGAAGAATTTAAAAGATCAATGCCAGGAAGAATAATAGGCGTTTCAAAAGATAGACATGGAAAAAAAGCTTACAGGCTTTCTTTACAAACTAGGGAGCAACACATTAGAAGAGATAAAGCAACAAGCAATATTTGTACTGCCCAAGCTTTATTGGCTATCATTTCTGCTGCTTTTGCAATTTATCATGGACCTGAAGGAATACTTAAAATAGCGAATAGAACTTCTAAATTAGCAAAAATCTTTGCTGATAATATTAAAGCAAACGGTTATAAAATTTTATCAGATCATTTCTTTGATACTGTTACGATTAAAACCAATGAAAAAACAAATTCTATTTTTGAGGCCGCACTAAAAGAGAATATAAACCTTAGAAAAGTTGATAAAGATCATTTATCTGTTGCGTTTGATGAAGCAAAAAAACTTGATGATGTTAACTTATTGTTAAAAATATTTGGAATATCTAAAGTAATTAAACAAGACGTTAAGGTTGAACTAGATAATCTTCCAAAAAATCTTTTAAGAACTTCAAAATATTTAACTCATCCAGTTTTTAACAAATACCATTCTGAAACTGAGATGCTAAGATATCTAAAGAAACTAGAAGATTGCGATATTGCACTTAATAGATCAATGATTGCTTTAGGATCTTGTACAATGAAACTCAATGCAACAGCAGAATTAATTCCTATTACCTGGAAAGAGTTTTCGCTTCCACATCCTTTTGTTCCTACAAATCAAATGGAGGGTTATAAGATTCTTTTTAATGATCTAATAAACGATCTGAAAGAAATTACTGGATATGACGCAGTATCTTTACAGCCTAACTCTGGGGCTCAAGGAGAGTATGCGGGTCTAATGACTATAAGAAAATTCCATAAAAACAATAAACAAGAAAATCGTAACGTTTGTCTAATTCCGGACTCAGCTCATGGAACTAATCCAGCAAGTGCCCAAATGTGTGGGATGAAAGTGGTTGTAGTCAATTGTGACGACGATGGAAACGTGGATATAGATGACCTTAAAAATAAAGCTGAAAAACACTCAAAAGATTTAGCTGCTTTAATGGTTACTTACCCCTCTACTCATGGAGTATTTGAAGAAAAAATCATGGATATTTGTGAAGTAATCCATAAGCACGGCGGACAAGTTTACATGGATGGAGCAAATCTAAACGCACTTGTAGGTGTTGCAAAACCAGGGAAATTTGGACCAGATGTTTGTCATATTAATTTACATAAAACGTTTTGTATACCGCATGGTGGAGGCGGACCGGGAATGGGCCCAATCGCTTGCGCTAAGCATCTAGCTGATTTTTTACCAACACATGAAATTATTAAAGAGGCAGGCCCAAAGAATGGAATGGGAGCTGTATCAGCTGCTCCTTGGGGTAGCTCAAGTATACTTCCAATATCTTGGATGTATATAAAGATGATGGGCGCTGAAGGATTGAAAAAAGCTTCACAAGTTTCAATTTTAAATGCGAATTACATTTCAAAAAAATTATCCAAAGATTATAAAGTTCTTTACACTGGTAAAAATGGAAATGTTGCACATGAATGCATAATTGACATCCGACCAATAAAAGCAAGTTCAGGAATTTCTGAGGAGGATTTAGCAAAAAGACTAATTGACTTTGGTTATCATGCTCCAACAATGTCATGGCCCGTTGCTGGTACAATCATGATTGAGCCAACTGAAAGTGAAAATTTAGAGGAAATTGATAAATTTTGTAATGCACTTATAAAAATTAAAAAAGAAATTAATTTAGTAGAATCATCAAAGTTTGACAAAATAGATAACCCGCTGAAAAATGCCCCACACACTTATGTCGAATTAGCTTCTAGTGAATGGAAGCATTCTTACTCTAGAGAGGAAGCAGCTTTTCCAACTGAGTATGTAAAAAATAATAAATATTGGGCACCAGTTGCTAGAGTAGATAACGTTTTTGGAGATAGAAATTTAGTATGTTCATGTCCTTCAATGGATGAATATAAAGATGAAGCTGCTTAACCTTTTTTAATGAAAATTGCTGTTATCGGCTCAGGTATCTCAGGATTATCTTCCGCATATTTTCTCTCAAAAAAATATAAAGTCGATCTATATGAAAAAGATGACCACTTTGGAGGCCATTCTTTTACCTACGAGATAAAAGAAGGCGATAAAATTATTCCAGTAGATTTAGGCTTTATTGTTTTTAATGAGGTTACCTATCCAAATTTAGTAAATTTTTTTAATGAATTGAAAGTTCCTTATGAAAAAAGTGATATGTCATTTTCTGTATCAATAAAGAATATTAATGTTGAATATAGCGGAAGTGGTTTAGGAGGGATTTTTGCTAATAAACTAAATTTTTTTAATTTAAAATTTTTATATATGATTAGAGAGATAATTTCATTTTATAAAACTGCTCCAAAATTGCTTGAAAGCGAGATTAAAGAGGAGACTTTAGGAAATTTTCTTAATAAAAAAAAGTTATCAAAATACTTCATTGAGTACCACTTAATACCTATGGTTGCTGCTATTTGGTCAATGCCATTCAATCAAGCAAAGAAAATGCCATTAAAATTTTTTTTAAACTTTTTTACAAATCATGGTTTATTTAAATTTAAAAATAGACCGCAATGGTACACAGTTTCAAATAGAAGTAGAGCCTATGTAAAAAAAGTAACAGATAAAATTAGTGGAGAAATTTTTAAAAACTATAAAGTGGATAAGTTAATTAGAAGCGATGATAATATCAGAGTGATTATTGGTAATGAATATGTTGACTATGATCAAGTAGTTCTAGCTTCCCATGCAGACCAAAGTTTAAGAATGATAGAAAAACCAACCGAACAAGAAAAAAATATATTAGAAAAATTTATTTACGTGAATAATGAGGCTTTTTTACATACTGATAAGAGATTAATGCCTGATAAAAAAAGGGCTTGGTCTAGTTGGAATTCTGTTTCAGATGGAGAAAAGACATGCATTACTTATTGGTTAAATAAACTACAAAACTTAGATACATCTAAAGATTATTTTTTAACTTTAAACCCTGTTTATAAAATTAACGAAAATTCTGTTATAAAAAAAGTTAATTTTACCCACCCATATTTGAATTCAAAAAATACCGCACTTCAAAAAGATCTAAGATTAATACAGGGAAAAAAAAGGACTTGGTTTTGTGGAAGTTATTTTGGTTACGGATTTCATGAAGATGGATTAAAATCGTCTTTAAATTTGATAAAATACTTTAAAATTTGATGAACTCCTGCATTTACAATGGTGAAGTAACACATACAAGATTTAAACCTGTAAGACACTTTTTAAAATATAAAACTTTTTCATTATTAATTGATTTAGATGAAATTAATCAATTAGACAGATCAATAAATATTTTCTCTCATAATAAGTTTAATATTTTCAGCTTTTATGACAAAGATCATGGAGAACGAGATGGAAGTGATTTAAAAGAGTGGGTTCTTAAAAACATTAGTAAGTTCAATATAAAAGGTAAAATTAATAAAGTTAAAATACTTTGTTATCCAAGAATTTTTGGCTATGTGTTCAACCCTTTAAGTATTTTTTACTGCTACGAGGACAATGAATTGAAGGCGATTTTTTACGAGGTAAAAAACACTTTTAATGAGCAACACACATATATTTTTAAAATTAAAGATAATGAAGAAATAGTACAAAAATGCAAAAAAAAGTTTTACGTATCGCCATTTATGGATATGGAAACTTACTATAATTTTAAATTACACAATCCCAACGATAAACTCTTAGTCTTTATTAAACAAACAGACTTGATAGGAACAGTTTTAACAGCTACCCAAACTGGAGAGAAAAAAGAATTTAGTTCTAAACAACTCATGTTCAACTTTTTTAAGTATCCATTAATGACAATTAAAATTATTAGTTCGATACATTTTGAAGCATTACTTTTATGGAAAAAAGGGGCAATATACAGAAAAAGAAATACTAAATTGAAAAATAATTTAAGTTACGAGGAATATTAATGAGTTTAATAAAAATTTCAGAAAGATTCGTTCTAAATAATTTGAAAAAAATTTCACAAGGAAATCTTAAGCTTATAAATTATGATGGAAAAGTTTTTCATTTTGGTGATTTAGAGAGCAAATTATCCTCAAATATCAAAATTAATAAACCCAATTTTTACCTAAACGTCGTTATGGGTGGAAGCTCAGCTTTAGGAGAAGCTCATATGAAAAAAGATTTTTATACATCAAATTTAACAAATTTAATTGAACTTACAGCGAGAAATATCAATACAATTTATACTTTTTCAGGAAGTTTAAAATTACAAAAAATCAAAAATTTTATAAAAAAAATATTTGCATCAAATACAAAATCTAAAAGTAAAAAATATATTTCAAAACATTATGATTTAGGGAATGAATTTTTTTCGTTGTGGCTTGATAAATCTCTTACTTATTCCAGCGCAGTCTATAAAAATGAGAAAGATGATTTAGAAATCGCTCAAAGAAATAAATTTCAAGAGCTTATAAATTTAATGAATATAAAAGATGGTAATAAGGTTTTAGAGATAGGGTGTGGTTGGGGCGGTTTTGCAGAATTCTTAGCTAAAAATTATGATGTGAGTGTAGACTGTATCACGATTTCAAAAAATCAATATGAGTTTGCCAAAAAGAAGATTTTCAACTCAGGGCTCAATAATAAAGTTAATGTAAAGTTTTTAGATTACAGAGATCTCAAGGAAAAATATGATCACGTAGCATCAATTGAAATGATAGAGGCTGTCGGTGAAAAATATATGGACCAATATTTTGGTACAATTAAAAATGTTCTTAATCACAATGGCACTGCCGCAATTCAAGGCATCGTGATAAAAGATGACTTATTTGAAAGATATAGAGCGAATGAGGATTTTATTCAAAAATATATTTTTCCAGGCGGGTTCTTGCCCTCAATAAAATTTATGGAAAATCTAATTAAAAAAAATAATTTAAATCTAGAAAAAATTAATACTTACTCCGATGATTATGCCAGAACTTTAGCAACTTGGAGAAAAAATTTTTTAGGTGCTTGGGAAAAAATTAGCCCGCTTGGTTATGATGAATATTTCAAGCGTATGTGGGAATTTTATTTATCTTATTGCGAAGGGGGCTTCAAGTCTAGAAACATTAACTTGATTCAATTCTCTTTGTCTAATAGATATTCGTCATGAAAAAATTAATAGTAATATTTTTACTTATTTTAACAACAGGATGTGCAAATAAAATGAAACCAACAGATTTTAAAGATCAAAAACCAAGACTAGTTATCGAAAATTATTTATCGGGCAACGTCAAAGCTTGGGGAGTATTACAAAATAGATCTGGAAAAGTTACGAGACAATTTAAAGCTGATTTAAACGGAAAATGGGATGGATCTCAATTAATTTTAGACGAAGTTTTTGATTGGAATGACGGTGAAAGACAAACTCGTCAATGGACTATTAAAAAAATTGATGAACATAACTATGAGGGAACAGCCTCTGATGTAGTTGGGACAGCTAAAGGATATTCATATGGTCCAGCTTTTAAATTTGAATACGTATTGCTGGTGCCAGTCAAAGGTAAAAATATTAAAATTACTTTTGATGATTGGATTTTCATGCAGGATGAGCGCGTAGCAATTAATAGAGCTACAATGACCAAATTTGGAATAAAAGTTGCAGAATTAACCGTAATGTTTGTAAAAGATTAATATGTTTGAGCTCCCAAAACTAGATTACAATAATTCAGCTCTTTCTCCAATAATGTCAGAACAAACTTTGGATTTGCATCATGGCAAACATCATCAAACATATATTACAAATCTAAATAACTTTATAAAAGGCTCTGAATATGAAAAATTGTCTTTGGAAGATATAATTAAAAAATCATCAAACGAAAAAAAAGTAGGAATTTTCAACAATGCTAGCCAACATTGGAATCACAATCTTTTTTGGAAGTGCATGAAACCTAATGGCGG
Source organism: Candidatus Pelagibacter sp. (assembly GCA_028404615.1). Next base: position 51,120 of record JAOOBT010000002.1, on the reverse strand, counting down.
AGGAAATGTTCCATCCAAACTTGAAAATAAGATTAAAAAAGATTTTGGAGGTTTTGAAAAATTTAGGGAGGAATTTATCAATGCTGGAGTTACTCAGTTTGGATCTGGATGGTGTTGGTTATCTTTAAAAGAAGATAAGCTTGTAGTAACTAAATCACCAAATGCTGAAAACCCAATAATTCATAATATGAAACCAATATTAGGATGTGATGTTTGGGAGCACTCTTATTATTTAGATTACAGAAATAAAAGACCAGCTTACTTAGAAAATTTTTTTGATAAACTTATTAATTGGGAATACGTTGACTCTCTTCTTTAATTATCGTTTGACAAGTTTATCTACTAAAAATAAATAGATTTTATAAGGCAAAATTCTTAAAAATTTTAAAGTTAAAGTTAATCCTTTTGGGAAATGAATTTCAAAAGCATTTCCTTTTACCAAGCCATTATAAATTTTATCTGCAGCGTATTCAGGAGTTTTTAAAAATGGCATAGGAAACTCATTTTTATCGGTCAAAGGAGTTTTAATGAACCCTGGTGATACAACTGAGACCCTAACTCCAAACTTTTTAAAATCAAAGTAAATACTTTCACTAAAATTAGTTAGAGCAGCTTTTGAGGGACCATAACCACTAGAATTTGGCAAACCTCTGTAACCTGCAATTGAGGAAACTATCGAAATATGTCCAGATTTCTTATTTTTAAAATAATCCTCAACAACTTTTACACAATCAATAACCCCTAAAAAATTAACATTAATTACATTTTTTATTTTATCTGGATCTATATTTTGCTCGTCTTTGGGCTCGTATGTTCCGCTTGAAAACAAACATATGTCCAATTCGCCGAGTTCATTTAAAATTTTTTTAAACGTATTATTTATTTGAGATCTATCAGTAACGTCTAAAGGAAAAGAGGAAATATTTTCATTTTTGGCTAACTCATCCAACAATTCTTTTCTTCTAGCTGAAACTGCAACTTTCCAACCTTCTTTTGCAAATTTTTCTGCAACCGCCTTGCCAATTCCACTACTTCCTCCAGTGATCCAAATTTTTTTATGATTTTCAGACATTAATTAGTTATATCTTATAAAGTTGTGAAAAATAAATACTTATCTTTAATAATTATACTATTAATAACCTTTATTGCACCGACGATCGGCAGCTATGCGACAACAACTTTTAAAGAACCCTGGTACTCACAAATTATTTTACCGAATTTTAATCCTCCAAGCTGGGTTTTTGCTCCTGTATGGTCAACATTATATTTTTTAATGTCATTTGCAATCTGGAAAGTTTGGATAAAATCTTTTGAAACGAAATTATTAAAAATTTACTTTATTCATTTATTTTTTAATAGTACATGGAGCGTAGTATTTTTTGGTTTTCACTTAATTGGTATAGCTCTAGTAAATTTAGTAATTATATTAATATTTATTATAATTTTAATGAAAGAGTATTTTCCTCTGGATAAAATAAGTTTTTATTTAATGATCCCTTATTTAGCTTGGTCAAGCTATGCATTAATTCTAAATAGCTCAATTTTTCTATTAAACTAAAACCATCTAACTGGGTAATTTCTTTTTAGGAGGTACCGATTAATTATTATAGATAAAACAATAATGACTATTGAACCAACTATTACAGGAAAAACAATATAACCTAACGATACGTCAGCGAATAATGCTATTAATGGGTTTGCGGCTGCAGGTGGGTGTATAATTTTAAAATACATCATTAATGTTACCGTAGTTCCTACAGATAATCCAAGTGTTAGGTAAGACATCCCTAAAAATTCATTAAAAAGTATTCCTATTATGATTGCTAATAAGTGACCAAAAAAAACATTTGCAGGTTGGGCAAATTCACTTTCATGAAATACCAATACAATTAAAGTAGATGATCCAAAAGAAAACATTAACCAAAAACCTGTGGATGTTTCAAAGCTAAGGAAAGAGAGAATTCCAATAATTATTGAACCAAATAGTCCTGCAAGTAAAGGTTCAAATTTTTTTGATATTTTCATATATATTTTTTTTTAAATTAAGCTATATACACATAATGGATTATAACAAACCATTCAACTTTCTTAAAAATTTACCAACTAAGTTGAACTCATTTTATAAAATAAAATCTAAATCTGGCTTAGTAGTAAGCAATAAATCAAAGTCAAAAAAAAATTTTGATCCAGTAACTAATTTTGATAGGGCATTTGAAAAATATATTCGATCGCTAATTAATAAAAAGTTTCCAAAAGACTCTATTATCGGAGAGGAGTTTGAAGACAAATTTTTATTAAATGATTATAAATGGTCTATAGATCCAATAGATGGCACAAGAGCTTTCGTTATTGGAGCTCCTACATGGTCGAATTTAATAAGCTTATCATTTGAAGAAAAATCTTTGATAGGCCTAGCTAATTTTCCAGAGCTAGATAAATATTATATTAATGATAAAAAAAAATCTTATTGCTATAAAAATAAAAAAAAATTTATTTTAAAATCATCCAATAATAATAATTTAAAAACAATTAAGATAATTGGAAATTTTCATGGAACTTTAAGCTATGAAAAACAACGCAAAGTGATTAAAAAATTTGGTTGGTCTTTTAGATTAGCTGGGTTTGATGCGTTGAATTATTGTTTATTAGCTGAGGGGAAAGTTGACGCTGTAATCGAAGCAAACTTAAAACCCTATGATATACTTCCTTTAATCCCAATAATAAAAAACTCTGGGGCAATAGTTACAAATTGGAAGAATGAACCAGCAGAAAAAGGTGGTAATATTCTAGCAACATCCAATAAAATTTTGCATAATAAGATTTTAAATTTATTAAAACCATTTACCAGAAAGTAGAATGATAAAAATTTTTTTAAATAGAGTTTTTAGGGCAATTAAAATTGATATTGAATTGTTTGAGGAAGTTGAAAAAGATAAAAAAGCAACTTTTCAAGCTGGTGCTGTGGTAGTTTTATCAAGTTTAGCTGCAGGGGTTGGTTCTATTCATTTAGGTGTATCCAATTTTCTGATAGCTCCAGCTCTTTCATTACTAAGTTGGTATGTTTGGGCATACGTAATTTACTTTGTAGGAGTAAAACTTTTTGGCGGTACTAAAACAAAAAGTAGTCATGGAGAACTTTTAAGAACTATTGGTTTTTCAAGTGCCCCTGGATTAATAAGAGTTTTTGGAATAACCCCAGAGTTAATGACAGTTACATTTATTGGTTCTGCTTTTTGGATGCTTGCTTGTATGGTAGTCGCTGTTAAAGCAGCTCTAGATTATGATAGTCTATGGAAAGCCTTTGGGGTCGTTGTAGTTTCTTGGCTATTCCAAGCCTTTTTCTTATTGTTAGTGCTAGTTTTATTTAAAGGGATTTAAAGAGGAAAAATTTTTTTGGCTAAATTACAACCGTTACAAATTTTATAGCTATACATTATTAAGTTTTGTTTAACGCTTTTATCTTCTTTTCTACATTCTTCACAAATATTATCTACAGTTTCATTTTCTGCATCTATGACAAAATGATCATCGTTTTTCATGAGGTTTAAGATATCATATTTTAATGAAAAAAGTTTTAATAATAATTGTATTTTTAATTCAAAGTAATTTAAATGCGGGTGAAAATAAAAAAGCTTATTTTGCCGGGGGTTGTTTTTGGTGCATGGAAGAGTCATTTGATCAAGTAGAAGGGGTGATTTCAACTGTTTCAGGATACTCAGGAGGGCATTTAAAAAATCCAACTTATCAAGATGTTATTTACAAGGACACTGGTCATGTAGAGGCTATTGAAGTTGTTTATAATCCGAAAATCGTTAGTTATGAAAAACTTTTAGATATTTATTGGAAAAATATTGATCCTTTTGATTCTGCAGGGCAATTTTGTGATAAAGGAAAAAGTTACAGATCTGTAATTTTTTTTCAAACACAACCAGAAAAAGAATTTATAGAAAAATCATTCAAAAAATTAGAAAAAATATTTAATAATAAGATAGTAACTTTAGTTTGGAAATTTGAGAAATTTTATCCTGCTGAAGATTATCACCAAGATTATTACGAAAAAAACTTTATTAGATATCTTATGTATAAAAAGGGATGTAAAAGAGAAGAGACCTTGAAAAAAATATGGAATTGAAAAAATTACTTGTAGCAATTTTTTTTGTTGGTTTTTTGAGCTCGGCAAAAGCTGAGATGATTAAACCTGCAGAGAATCTATCTGCTTATGATGTAATTAAAATTCAGTTAGAAGCTCTTAAAAATAACGATGACAATGATGCAGGTATAAAACAAACATGGCTGTTTGCTCATCCGGACAACAAAAAGATGACAGGACCATACGCTCGTTTTAGAATAATGCTTTACGATGTGCATTATCGAATTCTTTTAAATCATTTTTCACATAAAATAGATTTAATTATGAATACTAATAATAAATTTGTTTACGGCGTCAAAGTTTTGAGTGAAGAAAAAAAACAATTCTATTATTTATGGCATGTTGAAAGAGGTAACGACGAAAACTGTAAAAATTGTTGGTTTACGTCTGGAGTCTCAATGCCAACAGATCAAGGTAATTCCATTTGAAAAAACCTCCATTCGCAGTTAGATATTTTATTATAGGTGCAATACTAGTTTTGCCTCCTATTCTTAGCACTCACTATGGAACAATTTATTTAGGAAAACACAATGGAGTTCTTTTAGGTTTTTGTGTTGGAATAATCTGTGTTTCGTTTGCTTGTTGGAAACTTTTCATTGATGGTTGGAGGGATGACGAGGATTAATGAAATTCGAAATCTCAAGAAAAGGAGCTTTAAAACAGCTCGATGCTTTTATAAATAGTGATTTAGCAAGTTATAGTTTCAAAAGAAATTTTGATTTAGGGCCAACAGACAAATCAAATGTATCTTGCTTATCACCTTACATCTCCCACAGATTAATTACTGAATATGAAGTTGCTAAAACTGTTTTATCAAAGTTCCCTTATCAAAAAGTTGAAAAATACATTCAAGAAATATTTTGGAGAGTTTATTGGAAAGGTTGGTTAGAACTTAGACCACAAGTTTGGACTGACTTTATAGAAGATTTAAAAGGATTTAAGGAAGATGACAATTATAAAAAAGCAATCAATGGCGAAACTCAAATTGAATGTTTTAATGATTGGGTAAAAGAGCTTAAAGAAAATAATTATTTACATAATCATACAAGAATGTGGTTTGCTAGCATTTGGATATTTACTTTAAATTTACCTTGGCAAAAAGGTGCGGAGTTTTTTATGAAATATTTATTTGATGGTGATGCTGCTTCTAACACATTGAGTTGGAGATGGGTAGCTGGACTTCAAACTAAAGGAAAGCACTACGTTGCTCAATCATGGAACATAAGCAAGTTTACTAATAATAAATATACGAACGTTAAATTAAATGAGAACGCTTTGCCTGTAACAGATAAAAGAGAATATAAATTAAACCCACTTGATTTTATCACAGAAGATAATTCAAATGAAAATTTATTAGTTTTCGAGAACGAATTGAATTTAGAAAATAAAGATACAAAAAAATATAAAAATATTTACTTAGTTTTACTAAGTAATGATACTCGAAAGCTAAAGCTTGAACAAAAGGTCCTGGACTATAAGACAGAAATAATTAATGATCAAAAAAAAAGATTTGAAAAATTACAAATCATAGATGAGGTAAAATTTCAAACTCTTGCAACTGAAATTAACTCTTTTGATGTAGTTCACCCATGTATAGGAGAAAATTTTTCTTTTTTAAATACTATTCGAAAAAAGCGAAATTTAAAATTAAACTTTGTTTTGAGTGAGGAAGATAAATTTTCTTGGCAATTTTCAAATAAAGGATTTTTTAATTTTAAAAATAACATTCCTAAAATTTTGACAAGTTTTAAATTGCAATAATCTATTTTGAAGAACATTTTTTCGAACAATATTTTACTCTATCCCAATTTAGTCTCCATTTTTTTCTCCATGCAAATGGTTTATTACAAACTGGGCAAGTTTTTTTAGGTAAATTAGTTTTTTTCATCATTAAGCAGATGTTTATTTTTTATAAATAGAAAATAAGCTGCAATCTCATAGAAAATATTTAATATGAAAAATAGAGGCTTAATCTTAAATATTTTATATAAAAAATTATATTTAGGAACATTTTTCCAAATTATTAAAAAAGACTCTGCTCCATCAACTACTTTACCGTTTTGTATAACATGCATTCTTCTTAAAAGTTCTTTATATGATTTTGAGGTAACTCTCTGAGCTTCTTCATTATTAGTTACATCTATCCATTCTACACTGTTATCACTATGTTTTTTGTAATGATTAATTTCAGCTCTACAAATATTACATGAATTGTTAAAAAAAACTTTAACCATTTGTATTTTCTTTAATAAAATTATTTGCGGCTTTGAAAATTCTTGTTTTTCTCTCTTTATTCATTTTTTCAGAGACTCTAACCATCATTGCAAGACGCGGATTTTTTAAAAAGAATTTCTTATGTCTATCTATAAATTTCCAATATAATCCGTCCATCACATCACACCAAGGACCTTTTTTAAAATGCATCATTTTAAGAAAATAACTAGATCCACAAATATAAGGTTTAGTTGCAAATATTCCGCCGTCACTAAATAATCCCATTCCATAAACATTTGGCGCCATTACCCAGTCAGATGAATCTACGAACATTTCCATAAACCATTTGTAAACTTGTTTAGGATTTATCTCACAAAGATTCATTATGTTTGCCAATATCATTAGCCTTTCAATATGATGTGACCAGCCGTAGTTTTTAGCATTATTGATTGCATGGTCTAAAGGATCTAAACCAGTATTTCCGTCATACCAAGATTTTTTCATTTTTCTTTTATGATTAAAAAAATTAGTGTTATCTAATCGTTGATCATAGTTTTGGTAAATTCCTCTCATAAATTCTCTCCAACCTATAATCTGTCTGATATAACCTTCTAAGGAGTTCATAGGCACTTTATTTTCAATCTTTCTTAACTTCTCTATTATCTCTTCTGGGGCTATTAAACCTAAGTTTATAAGTGGACTTAGCGCGCTATGAAAAACAGTATTCGATTTACCTGTTACTGCATCCTCATAATCCCCAAAAAGCTTTATTCTCTCTTTCAAAAACTCATCAAGCCATTTATTTGCGTCTTTTCGTGTTGTTGGAAACCAAAATTTATCAGTATTCCCTGGATGGTCTTTAAAATTGAAATTTATAAATTTTTTTAGAGCAATAGTTTCCTTTGTCTCTTTTACTTTAGAAATTGCAGGAACTTTAATAGTATTAGGAAGTTTTTTTCTATTTTCTTCATCGAAACTCCATTTATTCCCTTTTGGAGTTCCATTCTTATTCATCAATAAATTCATTTTTGTTCTTACAATTTTATAAAAATTTGCCATGAAAGGCCGTTTATTTTTAGAAAGGTAATCTTTAAACTCCTGTCTCTCCATTAAAAACATTGGAGATCTAACTTGGTTTATCTTAAGTGAATTTTTTTTTCCTAAATTCAGTATTCTTTTTTCAAAAAATTTATCCTCAATTTCAAAAAAGGTAATTTCTCTTATCTTTTTTTCTTTAATAGTCTTTTCTAATTTTTTTTCGTAGGATAATTTAAAATCTTTATTTACATCTTTATAAATTACATTAAAATTTTTTGATTTTAGTTCACCTTTGAAAGATCTCATTGAGGACAAAAAAAGAAGAATTTTTAATTTATGATGTTTTTCAAAAGTACATAAACCATAGTCCTCTGCCATAAAAAAAATGTGGTCTTTATAATCAGATAGATATTTTGGGTTAAATAATTGATTTCCTAAAATAATAAAAAGCTTCATAAGTATTAAAATACATATTTTATTTGTATATTACACGCGTCATTATTTGCATGTAAATAACCTTTAATAATGTTATTTTTAATTATGAAAAAAGTAATTTTAGGAGCAACTGGATCAATTGGCACATCTTTAGCAAAAAAATTAGTAGAAGGTGGCGAGGAAGTACACTTAGTTGGTAGGGACGAGACTAGTGTGTCAGCACTAGCTAATGATTTAAACTCAACATTTACTGTCTGCGATGTTCTTGAGGAAAATTTTTCTGAAAAAATTTTAACTGACTTAAAAGAAGAACCAATAAATGGGTTGGCTTTTTGTATTGGTTCAATAGATTTAAAACCTTTAAAGCTAACAAAAAAAAGTGATTTCATGCAATCATTTAATTTAAATCTTATTTCTGCAACAGAAATAATAAAGTCACTTGCAGATAATCTAAAAAAGAATAAAGGTTCAATCGTTTTATTTTCAACAGTAGCTGTAAAACAAGGCTTTCCAAATCATGCGATTGTATCATCAGCGAAAGGTGCCATTGAAGGTCTTACTTTAGCTTTAGCGGCTGAGTTTGCACCAAATGTAAGAGTTAATTGTATCGCACCAAGTCTTACGAACTCTAAAATTTCAAATTTTTTACTCAAAAATGAAAAAGTTGCCGAGGGTATTGCTAAAATGCATCCTATGAAAAGAATAGGTGAGGGTGATGACTCCGCATCAGTTGCTAAGTTTCTGCTCACAGATGAAAGTTCATGGATAACAGGTCAAATATTAGGTGTAGATGGAGGAAGATCATCTGTCGCATAACAATTTTTGATTAGATTGTTAAATAAGAGTGATGAAAAAATTATTTATAATACTTACATCTCTTATAATAAGCTCAAGCCTAATGGCAGCAGGAAGCGATAGTAGCAGCAGCTCTTCTAGCGAAACATCTTTATACGAAGATGCTGTTAAGTTAGTAAAAAGAGCAGGTAAGTTCGAAAAGAAAGAAAAAACCGCAAAAGCCAAAAAACTTTACACTGAAGCTTTTAATAAATTAGAAAAAGCACATAAATCAGATAAAAAAAATCCAGATATACTTAATTACATGGGATTTACTTCTAGAAAAGTTGGGAATTTTGATCAAGCTGAGAAATTTTATCTAAAAGGTTTGAATATAAAACCAAATCATAACGGAATAAATGAATATCTTGGTGAGCTTTACGTTCAAACTAATAGAATAGACAAAGCTAATGAAAGGCTGGAAGTACTAAAAAATTGTAATTGTAAAGAGTATGGAGAACTTGAGTTGATTATAAAAACTCGAGGAACAAAAATATATTAAGATAAGTCAACAGCAAATTTTTTTAATTTTTCGATAGGTATTAGCTCTAAAGTCTTAATGTTAGTTTTTTTTAAAAAAATAGAGCATGCTGCATCCTCCTCTATAGCTCTTGCATACCAAGAAGCACAAATGCACCAACAATCTCCATCTTTTAAACCTGGAAAACCAAACTCTGGATGTGGTGTAATTAAATCATTTCCTACTTTTTTTGACCAAAGTAAGAATTTATCTGTTACTTTTGCACAAACAGTATGAACACCTCTATCATTTTTATCCGTGTTGCAGCACCCATCTCTAAACCAACCAGTAACAGGATCGTTAGAACACGATTCTAAAGGTTCACCGAAAACATTTTTTTGAATTTTATTACTCATCGCGAAAAAACATTTGCCACTTTATCATCTATCTCTAAATTAAATGAAAAGGATCTTCTTTCACCATTTGATCTAAATGAATAAGCCGTATGCATAAGATAATTAGGAAAAAGAATAACATCCCCAACTTTTGGTTGATGATTATAGATACTTTCACTTAAAAACATCTTATTTCCACTAATAAAATCAATAGTTCCATCAGTTTTTGCTTTTTTATTATTTTTTGAAATAAATTTTGGAACTTTTAAATATCCTACCCCAGATATATGTCCATCATGATAATGAACAGGGTTATACTCATTATTAAATTGTCTTACTACCCAAAAATTTTTGATTGAAACTTTTTTTATTTTTTTTCCAAGAGTTTGGTAAATATAATTTTTAACTTCTCTTGAAATAACTTTTTCTAAATATCTTTTTAAAAATTTTTTTGGAAGTTGAAATTCTTGCTTAACCTGACCTACCAATTTTTTTGAATAATCAAGTTTTTTTAGCAGTTTTTTCTTATTTGAAATTTGATCAACTTCTTTATTAATAATATCAATCAATTTACTTGAAAATTTTAATTTAGCTATTTTTGGACCAAAAGGACTAATTACTCTCATTGTTATAATTTAGTTGGATTTGGTTGTCCTTTATAAACTTTTTCAGGATCAAACTTTTTTTCTTTTTCTTTAAATTCTAACTTTATATTTTCAGTATCTTTAATTGGTCCTAAAGGTATTGATCTATAAAAACATGATTTATAACCAACGTGACAGCTAGCACCATTACCGATATCAACTGACATCCATAAAGCATCTTGATCATCATCTATTCTTAAGTCTATAACTTTCTGTACAAAACCGCTTGTTTTCCCTTTGTGCCATATATCTTTCCTAGACCTACTCCAATAATGAGCTTCTTTAGTTTCAATTGTTTTTTTTAATGCTTCTTCATTCATATAGCCGTGCATTAGTAAATCTCCTGAGCTACTATCAGACGTAGTAACAGGTATAAGTCCTTCTTTATCAAATTTAGGAGATAAAAGTTTTCCTTCCTCTACCTCAAATACGCTTTCTCTCTTTTTAAACATGTCTGTAAAATAATGAAAAAAAGACAAAATAGCAATTTGCATTAATTAAATATGTCCTATAGAACTTGAAACAATGAAATTAGTAAAAGACATTGATAAAAGTTCTTCAAAAAAGCCTGAAGTTTCTGACAAACAGGCTGAAGAGGCCTTTAGAACAATACTGAAATGGATTGGTGAAGATCCAAATAGAGAGGGGCTTATTGAGACTCCAAAGAGAGTAATTAAAGCATTTAAAGAGTATTTTAAAGGTTATCATCAAGATGCGCATGCTGATTTATCTAAAACATTTGGTGATGTCGAAGGATACGATGATATGGTGGTTGAGAAGAATATTACACTCGAAAGTCACTGTGAGCATCATATGGCTCCAATCATAGGAGTTGCGCATGTCGCCTATATTCCTAATAAAAAAGTAGTAGGTTTGAGTAAGTTAGCAAGAACTGTTGAGATTTTCTCAAAAAGACTACAAACTCAGGAAAGACTAACAATGCAAATTGCAAAAACACTTATGAAATCATTAGACGCTAAAGGAGTAGCAGTTACAATTGATGCAGCTCACCAATGCATGACGATGAGAGGTGTTAAAAAAGAAAAAGCAACAACAGTTACTAACTATTTTTTAGGTACTTTTAGAGAAGACTTAAGTATTCAAAATAGATATTTAAGATATATTAAAAAGTAAATGTCACAAAAATTTAAAGCTGTTGTTATAGATAATCAAAACGAAAAATTCTCTAGAGAAATAAAAGAAATCGACACAAGTCATCTTAAAGACGGAAATGTTTTAGTAAAAGTTGATTATTCGAGTCTTAATTTTAAAGATGCTTTAATTTTAAATAATGGTGGTAAAATTGTAAGAAAATTTCCATTTGTTCCAGGTATTGATTTTTCGGGCACGGTTGTTGAAAGTGAAGATAGTAAATTTAAAAAAGATGATAAAGTAATTCTTACAGGTTTTAGAGTTGGAGAGGCCTATTATGGTGGTTTTGCACAATATGCAAAAGTGGATTCTAATTTTTTGATTAAAATACCTAAAGACTTAGATACACATAAATCGATGATGTTAGGAACTGCAGGTTTTACCGCTTTATTGTGCTCTTTCGCCGTAAAAGCTAAGGAAGAATTATTACTTGGCGAAAAAGTAAAAGATGTTTTAGTTACAGGAGCTACCGGGGGTGTTGGAAGTATTGCAGTGATGATTTTATCAAAAATGGGATATGATGTTCATGCAGTAACTGGCAAAAAAGATAAAAACGATTATCTTAAAAACTTAGGTGCAAAAAATATAATTGATAGAAAAGAATTTGAAGGTGAAAGCAAACTTCTTGAAAAGGGTATTTGGGATGGTGTTGTCGATACTGTTGGCGGCGCCGCTTTAACGAAAATTTTTGCACAAACTAAACCAGGTGGAATAGTTGCAGCTTGCGGTAATGCCGGTGGTATAAAAATCCATACGAATGTAATGCCTTTTATCATTAGAGGGGTGAAACTATGGGGTATTGATTCGTCCGGATCTTCAATTAAAAGAAGAGAGTTTGTTTGGGGTGAGGCTACAAAATTAATAGATTTTTCAAAAGTAAAATCTTTCACTAAAGAACTATCATTTTCTGAACTTTTAGAAACTTATCCTAAGCTATTAAAAGGTGAGTTTTTTGGAAGAGCTATAGTAAATCCGAATAAATAAACTATAATCAAAATTATAAATGGATTGGGATAAATTGAAGATCTTTCATACTGTTGCTGAAGCTTCTAGTTTTACTAAGGCATCTACCATACTTAATCTCAGCCAATCTGCTATTAGTCGCCAAATTCAAGGTTTAGAAAGTGAATTAAAAGTTCAGCTATTTGAACGTCACGCGAGAGGGTTAGTTTTAACTGAAAATGGCGAGTACTTATTTAAATCTGCTCATGAAATTATTAGTAAACTAAAAGATGTAGAGTCAAATCTTAGTGGTCAAAAAGATAAGTTAGATGGAAAACTTACAGTCACAACTGTTGTCAGTTTTGGCACGACATGGTTAACACCTAGAATTAAAGAGTTTATGGATCTTCATCCAGATATAGAAATTGAACTAATTTTTGATGATAAAGAGCTTGATCTATCTACAAGACAAGCTGACGTTGCTATTAGAATGAGAAGGCCTAAACAATTAAATTTAATTCAAAAAAAATTTGTTGATTTTAATTACCACATTTACGGATCCAATGAGTATTTAGAAAAAAATGGATATCCTAAAACATTGAAAGATTTAGATAAGCACAAATTTATTACTTATGGCAAAGGAGCACCTTCTCCTGTTTACAATCCTGACTGGGTTCTTAAAGTTGGAGCAAAAGATGGAAAGAAAAGAAAGTCTTTAATGAAAGTTAATAGTGTTTACGGTCTACTATTAGCAGTACAAAGCGGAGTTGGTCTAGCTGCTCTACCAGATTATATAGCTCACAATATTGGTGGCATTTCAAAGGTTTTACCTAGCGAGCCAGGCAAGCCTACGGAAACACATTTTGTATATCCAGCATCTCTAAAAAATAATGCAAGACTAATAGCATTCAGAAATTTCCTTTTTAGTAAGGTAAACGAATGGAAATTTTAATATCTTTCATAATACCATTTATAATACTACTTACAGTTGTAGTATTTGTTCATGAGTATGGCCATTATTACTATGCAAAAAAATATGGAGTTGGTGTTACTGATTTTTCTATTGGTTTTGGAAAAGAGATTTTTGGTTTCAATGATAAATCAGGAACTAGGTGGAAATTTTGCGCCATTCCACTAGGAGGATATGTAAAATTTTTTGGAGATAGAAACGTTTTTAGCCAAGCTGAGCAAGAAGAACTATTAAAAAAATATAATAAAGAAGATCAAGAAAAACTTTTTGTTGTAAAACCTTTATATCAAAGATCCATAATTGTTGCAGCAGGGCCATTTGCAAATTTTTTATTAGCAATACTAATATTTGCTTTTATCTACATGTTTTCTGGCAAAGATTTTACCCCGGCTCAAATTCAAGAGGTTCAATTAGAAACCCCTGCCTCCGATGTCGGAATAAAATCAGGAGATATAATTAAATCTATAAATGGTAAGGAAGTTAAAAGTATTATGGAAGTTTCTGCATTTATCAATTCATCAACAACTGAAACAATTGATATTGGTATAGTCAGAAACAATAAAGAGATGAATTTTTTAGTTAAACCCAAAACAATATTAGGTGAAGATGCTCTAGGAAATAAGGCTAATAAAAAAATTATAGGAATCAAAGTTGCTCCTTTGAATGACGAAATTAATAAAAAAAGATTAGGCCCAGCAACGGCATTATTTTTTGCAGTAAAAGAAACCTGGTTTGTAATTGATGCTTCATGGAGTTTTATTGTTTCAATGTTTAAAGGCACTGGTGACACCACTCAATTAGGCGGACCAATTAAAATCGCAAAAATCACTGGCCAAGTTGCAAAATTAGGCTTTATAGCGTTTCTGAGTATTATGGCTTATATTTCAATAAGTCTTGGATTTATAAATCTTTTACCTATTCCAATGTTAGATGGGGGGCATTTAATGTTTTATGCTTTTGAAAAGATATTAGGTCGTCCTTTAACACAAAGGACTCAAGAGGGGTTTTTTCGAATCGGGTTGTTTTTACTACTTTCTTTGATGTTTTTTACAACTTTTAATGACTTAAAGGATTTAGGCTTGTTTTAAGCCACTTTTTTATATTAAAAAACTCAATAAAATCAACACTTTTTAGCACTACAATATATAGTGTTAACATTTACGTGAAACACTAAAAAAACATTGATTTTACAGCATTTTTTTGCAGATTAGAGTTAATCAATAAAGGGGCATAAAATGAATAAAAAACAACTGGTAGCAAAAATATCGTCTACTTTGGGTCAAAGTAAAGCTGATGCTGAAAGAACTTTTGACTCAATTACGACTATTATTCTTGATGCACTAAAGAATGACGATACTGTTAAAATAGCTGGATTTGGAACTTATAAAGTAGCCAAAAGAAAAGCTAGAGTAGGCAGAAACCCTAGAACAGGGGAGTCAATTCAAATTGCTGCATCTCAAAAAGTTAAGTTTTTACCAGCTAAAAGCTTAAAAGAAATGTTTAATCGTTAAACGTAAAATTTAGCCCTTATTTGAAAATATCAAATAAGGGCTAAACCACTTGCAAAAACTGCATAGCTCAATTTAAGACAATTCAATTCTTTTTTAGATTTTAAACTCCTATAAGGCTCGCTTAACAAGGGAGTTAGTTATGAAAAAATACTTAGGATACTTTTTTGCAGGAACAGCCATATACTTTGGTTTTGCTGGTCTTGGTTATGCTGAGACTACAGTGTCTGCAGAAGTACAATACATTTTTAATACCCTATTATTTTTAATGTCAGGTTTCTTGGTCATGTGGATGGCCGCAGGTTTCGCAATGTTAGAGTCAGGATTAGTAACATCAAAATCTGTATCAGCAATCTGTGCTAAAAACATAGGTTTATACTCAATCGCCGGAGTAATGTTCTGGTTGGTTGGTTACAATTTAGCTTACGGTATTCCAGAGGGCGGATATATAGGCTCATTCACACCATGGAGCGACAATTCATCATTAGAAACAGGGTACTCTGATGGTTCCGATTGGTTTTTCCAAATGGTGTTCTGTGCCACTACCATGTCAATAGTGTCTGGTACGTTAGCTGAAAGAATTAAGATCTGGCCATTTTTCTTATTTGCCGCAATTTTAACTGGAATTATCTATCCAATTTCAATGGGTTGGCAGTGGGG
This sequence comes from Candidatus Pelagibacter sp., assembly GCA_028404615.1. Next base: position 35,718 of record JAOOBT010000002.1, on the reverse strand, counting down.
TGGTGGATGGTTATCGGTTGCTGGATTTTCAGACTTTGCTGGTTCAACATTAGTACATGCCGCTGGAGGAGCTGCTGCTCTTGCAGGTGCAATCGTATTAGGTGCTAGAACTGGGAGATTTTCAGGAAAAGGCGAAGCTAAACCGATGGCACCATTTGCTGCATCATCAATTCCGTTAGCAACACTAGGAGTATTTATACTTTGGTTAGGTTGGTTCGGATTTAATGGTGGATCTCAGTTAGCTTCTGGAACATTAGAAGATGTTTCAGCGGTTGCAACAATTTATATCAATACGAACTTAGCTGCAGGTGGTGGAGTATTAGCCGCTGCAACAGTATCAAGGGTTATTGGAGGAAAAACTGACGTAGTGATGATGCTAAACGGCGCAATAGCTGGTCTAGTAGGTATTACGGCAGAACCATTAACACCAAGTCCATTAGCTGCAATCTTCATTGGAGCAATAGCAGGAGTATTAATGTACTTCTCAACAAAACTATTGTTCAAAATGAAAATTGATGACGTAGTTGGAGCCATCCCAGCGCATTTAGTGGCTGGAGTATGGGGTACATTAGCAGTGCCATTTACAAACGGTGATGTTTCTTTTGGAGCACAATTCCTAGGAACTATCTCAGTAGTGGTATTCGTATTCATAGTCTCGTTTATTGTTTTCCAAATTATCAAAAATACAATTGGATTAAGAATAAGCAAAGAAGCCGAAAGACTAGGAACCGACAAAGCAGAAGTTGGTGTAATAGCTTACGGTATAAGAGACTAAATAAAATTCCCTCCCTCGTTAGTTGGGAAAAATTATAAGGCCTGTTTCGGTTCCCCCGTTCAGGCCTTATTTATTTTACAAGTCTCGTATGCATTAAATTCATGCTTTAAATCTCTTAAATTTGATATCAAATCATTCAAAAAAAGGGGGAAACATGAAAAAATTAACTTTCATTTTATTAGGTTGTATTTCTGCTTTACTCATTAGCTCTCAAAGCTTCGCAGAAACTACAATGTCTCAAGAGGGACAATATATTTTTAACTCATTAGGCTTTTATATAGGTGGAGTACTAGTTGCTTTCATGGCTGCAGGTTTCTGTATGCTTGAGAGTGGTTTAGTGACCACAAAAAGTGTATCGACGATTGCCGCGAAAAATATAGGTAAATTCGCTATATGTTCACTGGTATTCTTTCTAGTTGGCTATAATTTAGCTTATGGAGTGCCTGAAGGCGGTTATGTAGGCTCATTTACTATCTGGACAGATTCATCAGACGCTGAAACAGGTTACTCAGGTTACTCTGATTGGTTTTTTCAAACAATGTTTGTATGTGCAACAGCTTCAATTGTATCTGGAGCAGTAGCAGAGAGAATTAAGATCTGGCCATTCTTTATTTTTTCAGCAATAATGGCTGGAATTATTTATCCAATCTCTATGGGATGGCAATGGGGAGGTGGCTGGTTATCAAGCGGTGGATTTTCAGACTTCGCTGGCTCAACTTTAGTTCATGGATGTGGAGGAGCAGCTGCACTTGCCGGAGTAATAGTTTTAGGCGCTAGAGAAGGAAGATTTGGTAGAAAAGGTGAAAAGAAATCTATGCAACCTTTTGCTGCCTCAAGCATTCCTTTAGTGACATTAGGAACTTTTCTACTTTGGTTTGGCTGGTTTGGATTTAATGGTTTCAGTCAATTAGCAATGGGTACATTTGATGATGTAAATGCTATTTCTAAAATTGCAGTAAACACTCATTTAGCTGGAGCGGCAGGAACCTTTACTGGCGCAGCAATCACTAGATTAATTGGTGGCAAAACTGATATTGTAATGATGCTTAACGGTGCGTTGGCAGGTTTGGTAGCTATAACTGCAGAACCTTTAACTCCTGGGCCAATTACAGCGATGGTTATTGGATCAATCGGAGCCATTATAATGTATTTTGGTACTAAGATGTTAGAAAGCTATGGTTTAGACGATGTCGTCGGAGCTATTCCTGTACACATGTTTGCAGGTATCTTTGGAACATTAGTAGTTCCTTTAACAAATCCTGAGACATCATTTGGAACTCAATTTATAGGTACAGCATCTGTTTGTATATTTAGTTTCGTATTATCTTGGGTTACTTTTACTGCTCTTAAATCAACAATAGGCTTAAGAATTAGTAAAGCTGCTGAGAAATTAGGAACTGATAAAGCTGAAGTTGGTGTTACTGCTTACTCAATACGAGATTAATTATTTTTTTAATCAAACATTTAAGGCCCGGTAATCCGGGCCTTTTGTTATTTGCTTTCTTCCCAAATTTTTTTCCAATTAATATTAGGCGATAGACCAAAGATTGAATTAATATTAGTGAAATGCAAAGCTAATGAAGGTATTGGAGATATACATAATTCTTTTTCATAAATATCGTGCATGGGTTTTTCAAAAGGCGCATGTTCAATTTTACACATATTCGTATAGTTATCCCAATATTTTTCTATAATTTCCTTACTTGTTAAAAAGGTACATAAAGTTTCATTAATTCTTCTCCAATGATATTTATGTCCCAAAAAATTCTGAGTTGCCTCTGCTTTAGTATATAAATAAGGATAATCAGTAGGACAGATAACTAATTCACTTTTAATTTGAGATGAAACTCTTTCGTAAGTAAAAATCATCTCACTTATTGAATTTTTATTATGAATATAATCATCTTCCACAAAGTATATTAAATCCTCGCATTGTTTGGATTCTAAAAGAGACTGATGAATATTAGCCATATTGGATATTTGATTTAATGAGACTTCGTCACCACGTTGATTAGTTTTTTTAATTTGGTCTTTAAATTTTGAAACGTCAAGTTTTATTAAAACATAATCTTTTCTAAAATTTTTAAAAATATTATCAATTTTTTTTAGATTATCGTCAGATGAATTATGATCAATTATTTTATAATTTATTTTTAAATTTTCTAATTGTGAATCTGACGATGAATTCAATAAAGATTTAATTGTTCTTAAAGTATATTCAATTTTTTCTTTTTCAAATAATCTTGATTTATTCTGGGTTAACATATTTACACTAGAACACGATCTTAAAATTATATCTAGCGCTTTAACTTTCCTGGTAATTTTTACCTCACCCAAAGGAAGATTGATAGAACTGTAACCAAGTTGACTCAAATTTTCATTAAGAGGTTTTTTCAATGTAGGTATCTCATAATTATTTTGGTCAATAATTTCGTATCCCATTTTTCTACAAATCTTAATAAAGATTTTTTTTAAAAAACTTGATTTATAAGAATTTCTTATATTTTTCATTATGGTAAAATATATATATTAGTTTAATAATTACATCTATGAGTATTAAATCCTCTCAATTATTAGTCGAAGAAGCGCAGAAAAAAATCCAAACTCTAACCCCAGAAGAAGTTAAAAACTTATTACAAAAAAATGAAGTCACTTTAATAGACGTAAGAGATATAAGAGAGTTATGGAAAGAGGGAACAATAGAAAATTCAAAGCATATACCTAGAGGAATGTTAGAATTTTGGCTAGATCCTGAAAGTTCTTATTATAAGGCAAACAAAATTAAAGATATAAAAAAAATGGTTTTGTTTTGTGCATTAGGTTGGCGTTCTGCTCTTGCCACAAAATCTCTTGTTGAAATGGGGTTTCAAAATGTTGCACACGTTGACGGTGGATTTGATGCTTTAAAAAAAAATGGTTTTAAGATTGTAACTAAGGAAAAAAAATAGATTATTTACTTGCCTCTTTTAAGGCAAATTCAATTCTATCTTGTCCCCAAAAGATTTTATTATTAGCTACAAATGTTGGTGCACCAAAAATACCTTTGGAGTAAGCATCACTGGTTTTTTTTCGTAAGGAGTCTTTAATTAAAGATGATGTCGATCTTAATGCAAAAGTTTTTGGGTTAACGTTTAAATTTTTAAGTACTTTTTGAATTACAATCTCATCATTCATGTTCAACCCATCTTGCCAAATTGTGTTGAAAATTACATCTATATAATAACTTTTAATATTATCTTCTTCTGCAACTAATACACCGCGCATTAAATTTAAACTTCTTATAGGGAAGTATGAATTAAATTTAAATCTTATATTGTTTTTTTCAGCTAAGAGTTTGCAATCTCTAATCATATGCTTCGCTTTTGCTGGAATAAAAGCAGGAGCCTTAATTCCGTGAAGATTGTGTAGACCCCCGAGAAGAATAGGATTATACCTTATTTTGATACCTTCATTCATCTCAATTTTTTTTATTTGTTTATGGGCAAGAAATGAGTAAGGGCTTACAAAATCAAAATAAAAATCAAAAGGTTTAATCATTAAAACTAATTTTCTTAGCAAAGAAAATTCTTACAAACCAATATATAACTAATCCAATTGGGCCAGTGAAATAAGTTAAAAACAAAGATGGAATAGTAATAATTTTTGGAATTAAATATTTTTTACTATCTCGCACTATCCATGCGCCAGCAAATAAACTTATAGCTAAAAAATGAAGCCAAAAAAGAAGTAGCAATGCTTCATTTGCAAACATTGAATATAAACCCTCCAAACCTCTGTAAAGTTCAAATCCATCAAAGATATTTCCATCTAAGTAAATGACGTAGGATAAATAAGCGTAACCTACAGCTAAAAGAAGAGGAACTATAATAGATTGAGTAAAAAAATTTGTGATTTGATTGTAAGGTAGAAATATAAGTAACAACCAAAAAGGGATAACACCCCAGTTTGCGGCCAAATAAATATTTTCATAAGTTAGAAATGACAATAAATTATTTATCATAAAAAATAATATAGTATATTAGTTTAATGAATCCCACATCTAATAAAAATGATTTTGAAGATTTAACTACTCATCTAAGAGACCTTGCGTACTCATACCTAGAAAAATATAGTCCCTCTAAACAACAATTAAAAGTATTTTTATTAAAAAAATATTTAACAAAAATCAAAGGCACAAAATCAAAAAAAGAAGTGTCTTCAATTATTGATGAGATAGTTGTTAATCTTGAAAAAAATAAAATTTTAAATGATGAGATGTATTCAGATTCTAAAGCAAGAATGTATTTAAGAAGAGGTTATTCATTAAATAAGATAAATCAATCTTTAAGAAATAAAGGTGTAGAAAATAAATTTATTAAAAAAAGTATTGAAAAAATTAAAGATGAAAATATAGAGCCAGATTTTGTTTCAGCTCTAAAATTATGTAAAAGAAGGAGAATAGGTCCATTACGGCCTGATGAAAATCGAGGATTATTTTACAAAAAAGATATGGGAATTTTGGCAAGGGGTGGTTTTAGTTTTGATTTATCAAAAAGGGTTTTAGATTTAGAAAAAAAGGAATTTAATAAATTAATCCAAATTATCTAATTTTCTTTTTTTTTCTTCCTCCACTAAAATATCAAGTTTTCTCTTAAGAGCATTTCTTACCAAGATAAAAAACAAAACCCCAAAAAAAGTTACTGACAATATAATTATTAAAATAGTTTTAATCATTTAAGTTTTCAGCACGCTTCATAAGAAGACTTGGATTTTTGTAATCCTCTTTACCGTATAAAAAGGGTTTTCCATCAAGAGTTTTTATAATGGCTCCAGCATTCTGAGCTACTGCGTGTCCAGCAGCATAATCCCATTCGTTAGCTCTTTCTTTTGCTGCATAAATATCATACTCGCCTGTTGCTATAACACAGAATTTATATGAACTAGCCATCTTTACTATAGAAGTAACATTAAACTCTTTTAGTTTATTCAAAATCATATCTGAGGGTTTAAATACACTAGATAGCGCAACTACTTTCCCTTTAGGTTGTTGTTTTTCACAATTAATTTTTTTACTTTTGCCATTTTCAATTAAGTAACTTTCTCCAGGATTATAAGTATAAAAAAGTCTATTTTTTTTAGGCACACCAACAACACCAATTACTGGAACTGTGTCAATAACTAGTGCAGCATTTAAAGTATATTCATCTTTACCTGCGATATACTCTTTGGTTCCATCTATTGGATCGATCAACCAAAATATATTTGCACTATTTTTTATTTTTAAATTTACTGTTTCTTCGGAAACTATTGGGATATTTGGAGTAAGTTCTTTAATTTTATCAGTAATTAGTTCATTAACTTTAATATCTCCATTACTTACCGGAGAGCCGTCCTCTTTTGTCTTAATTATCAAACCTTTTGAATAAAGATCAATAGACTCTTTCCCCGCTACATTGAATGTATCAATTAAATTTTCGCTAATTGATTTTAATTCATTAATTTTCATTGTTTATTTTTTCTAAACTAACATTTTCTATATTAATCACTCTTTTTCCGAAATTTTCAAAATTTACTGTTACTTTATTACCAATAATTGACTGAACTTGTCCTACCCCCCACTCTTTTTTTAGTGGATTTGTCACATAATCTCCTGGTTCAAAATCAATAAGCATTATGGAAAATTTCTTTTTTTTCGATTATACACTTTAAAGATGAATTCACTAGGAATTAATAAACCAAAAAAAGAGACAAAAGTTGTTGTGGCAATGTCGGGAGGTGTTGACTCATCTGTTGTGGCTGCAATGATGAAAGAAGAAGGTTATGATGTTACAGGTATTACTCTTAAACTATATGATGATGCCAAAAAATCAAAAGAGGGAAGACAATGCTGTGCTGGCCAAGATATTTTAGATGCAAAAAGAGTATCAGAAAATATTAATATTAATCATAAAATTTTATTCTATCAAAAAAAATTTAAATCAGAAGTAATTGACTCGTTTATAGATAGTTATGCAGCAGGAGAAACTCCAATACCATGTGTTCAATGTAATCAAACAGTTAAATTCAGAGATCTGTTCAAATACGCAAAAGATTTAAAAGCTGATGCGCTTATTACAGGACATTACGTTTCTAGAGTTCAAGTAAATGGTCACGCTAACATGTATAGAGCAAAAGATCAAAATAGAGACCAAACATATTTTTTATTTAGCACTACCCAAGAACAATTAGATTATCTTAGATTTCCACTCGGTCAAATAGATAAATCTGAAACAAGAGCGATAGCTGAAAAATTAAAATTAAATGTTGCTTCGAAACCAGATAGCCAAGATATTTGTTTTGTTCCAAACGGAGATTATGCCTCTGTAATAAAGAAATTTAGACCAGAGTCATTTAAGCCTGGGAAAATTCTAGATGTCAAAGGAAACCAAATAGGAGAACACGAAGGAATTATAAATTACACAATAGGTCAAAGAAAGGGAATTAAAATAGCAAGTAATAATCCATTTTATGTTGTAAATATAGATGCAGACAATAATACAATAATTGTTGGGAACAAAGATTGTTTAGAAGTTAAACAAATTAAGTTGAGAGATCTAAATATTCTTGGATCGCAAAAAGAATTGAAAGAAATAATACACATTAAAGTTAGGTCAACAGGTAGGCTTTTAAAAGCTAAAATTGATGTACAAGGAACAACTGCTAATGTAGAAATTTTAGACAAAGAAACTGGAGTTTCTCCAGGTCAAGCATGCGTATTTTATTCAAAAGATAAAATTGGGGATAAAGTGCTTGGAGGAGGGTGGATACATAAGACCTACAATAAAAATTTATCCACTTAGTTAACAGCTAAAATTATCTGCACGTTTTAAGTGATAACAATTTTTTTCAAATATGATTTAATTAAATCAATTAAGAGGCAACTCTTAACTGGCCATTTAAGGAAAAACCGAGAGGTTCAAGCTTAAAGGGCAGAAAGGTGGACCTAGTAGCGCTAGAATAGTCCATCGGAATGGCTTGGCGGTAGCGCCTAAAACGACGAGCCAAAACTACTAAATTTCTAGGCGAAAGCCTGGAAATTTATGTGGTTCTTTTCCACAAAAATCTTGTAAATAAATAAAACAGAATTACTCCAACAAAATAATTCCATTCAAGCGCATGTTTGAAATGAGTATTACCTTTACTTAAAAGTATTGGTAGGCTCAAAATAGCTACTGATGCTAAAATTGAAACCAAACAAGCTTTTAAGATTAATATTTTTTTATTCATAAATTTTGAAATTTTATCTTTAATTTTAAAGAAATGATAAACTAGCATTCCCTGAGCAATAATTTCGAATATAATAAATAATAGTAAAATGACACGTCTCATTAATTTATAAATTTGAATATCAAATTTTATACCAAGAAAAATTGAGTGAATAGCTAAAAAAATAGCTGAAAGAATTCCAAATGTTTTAAATTTATAATCAATATTTGTAGATTTAAATTTGTTTACTAAACTATTGTTGTTCGACCAATAATAGTAAAGAGTTATAGCAGTTATAATCATTGCTGGTTTAAAAATTAAATACTGAGGGAAAGTTCTAGAAGCTCTACTGATTGACAAACTTCCATCTAGATATGGTATCGAAAAGCCTGATCTGCCAATTTGATCAACAATAAAAATTGTATTCTCTAATAACGAATAATTTTGAGAAATAAATAAGCAAAGATTTATTGCAATTAGTGGAATAAAAAATATCCATAAACTCAACCTTCTTATTTGAGCTATTTCACGCATAAAAATTTTATTGATTATTTTTTCTTATTTCTTTTTCTTGCTCTTCTCTTTTTTGAGCCAATTTTTCTTCTACCGCGATGTTTTTTGGGATATCCCATATTTTTGCCTCCTTATTTTATTTTAATTAGTAAAATTATATATAAAGTTCAAATACACTTATTTTATGAAAAAGTCTATTAACACATTTTTAAAACACCCCACAAAAGATATCACGAATAGATCAGCTAACCCTCCAGTAATAAGAGCATCCACTATTTTATTTAATACAATGCAAGAATTGTATGCTCATGAAAAAAAAATTAAAAACCATCAAAAAGTAAGTCATTATAGTTATGGTCGATATGGTAGTTCAACAACCATTGAGCTAGAAAATATGTTAAAAGAGTTAGAGCAAGCTTTTCATGTTTTTTTAACTGGAACTGGCTTTGGGGGAGTAGCCCTTGCAATCATGAGCATTTGCAGACCAGGGGATGAAATTTTAGTTTCAGATAATGTATATGGTCCAACAAAAGAAATTTCTGAAAAATTATTAAAAGAATTTAACGTAAAGGCAATTTTTTATAATCCAGAGTCTTTTGATGATCTTAAAAATAAGGTTTCAAAAAAAACCAAGTTAATACTTGTTGAAAATCCTGGAAGTAATACTTTTGAATTTCAGGATTTATCTAAAATAGTAAGTTTAGCGAAGCATAAAAAAATTTACACATTATTAGATAATACCTGGGGAACACCTTTGTATCTTAAGCCTTTAAAACTTGGTTTTGACATGTCTTTTTCTTCAGCTACAAAATATTTCTCGGGTCATTCTGATGCAATGGGAGGATCGTTAGCAGTAAATAAAAAAGTTTTTAAAAAAATCATGTTTTTTTACAAACTTTCAGGATACAGAATGTCTGCTGACGAGGCATACCTAATTATAAGAGGTTTAAGAACTTTAGATACAAGATTGAAACAACATTATAAGAATACTAAAAAAGTAATAGATTTTTTAAAAAACCAAAAAAAAGTAAAAGAAATTCTCTATCCATATAAACCGTCAAGCAAAAATTATAAACTTTGGAAAAAATATTACTCTGGTGCAACTGGATTATTATCAATAGTTATTAAAAGTAAAAAAAAATCATCAGTTATGAAATTTGTAAACTCTCTTGAGCTGTTTGGTATTGGATATAGCTGGGGAGGATTTGAAAGTTTGGCAATTTTACAAGATTTAAAAAAACAAACTGAATATACTAAAGGGCGACATTTCTTTCGTTTTAATAACGATGAACACATTGTAAGACTTCATATAGGTTTAGAGGATCCTAAAGATTTAATTTCTGATCTTAAAAAATCTCTAAAATATATTAAATAATGTTAAAATTTTTTCCTAATAAAATTGCATTGATAACTCTTATTTCTGCTTGTACAATAATTTTGATATCCATGGGTTTACGACAAACCTTTGGATTATTTTTTAAAGCTTTTGAAGAAGGAATTGGATGCACTAGAACTGAGTTTGGCTTAGCTATAGGAATACAAATGTTATTTTGGGGAATGTTTGCTCCTCTTTTTGGAATAATTGCAGATAAATTTGGTGGTAATAAAGCTGTATTTTTAGGTTTTATTATTTTTGGATTGGGTATTTACATGCTTTATTCAGGGCCTAATACTGGTATTTTTTTTCAAATAAGTCTGGGTGTTCTTGTTGGTATAGCTTTAGGTGCTACTGCAATAGGTGTCCCAGTTTCTGAGGTTGGAAAACATTTTCCTAATGAAACGCGCACTATAGCTACTGGTTTAGTTACAGCAGCAGCATCGGTAGGTTATTTTTTATCCCCTTTGTTTACGCAATATAGTCTTAGTGAAGTGGGTTGGGTTCAAACACTAAAATATTTTATGTTTTTTATTGGTTTTGGACTCATAGCTTCACTTTTTTTATTACCAGCAAAAACAATTATACAATCTTCTAAAGCAGATAGAGATCAAACATTTATATCAGCAATCAAAGAGGCCTTTTCTCACAAAGGATATGTTTTATTAGTTTTAGGTTTTTTTGTATGCGGTTTCCAAATTACATTGGTTGGAACTCATATTCCTGGTTATATGCAAGAAAGAGGTATGGGAGGTTGGTCAGCAACTATAATATTAGCGTTGATCGGTTTTTTTAATATATTTGGAACTTTAGGTATGGGCTATCTTGGGACAAAATATAAAAAAAAAAACTTATTAAGCATTCTTTACTTTTTAAGAGGTCTAAGTATCTGCATTTTTATTTTTTCACCACCTTCAATGTTAAACTCAATTATTTTTGGAATAACTTTTGGTCTTTTATGGTTGTCTACAGTACCACCGACAAATGGAATCGTTGCTCAAATTTTTGGGACAAAATATTTAAGTACTTTATTTGGTATCGTTTTCTTATGTCATCAGTTTGGCGCTTTTGCAGGAGCATTTTTAGGAGGCTATTTTTTTGATAATTATGGTAGTTATGATTATGCTTGGTACATGGCAATAGCCCTGTCAGTCTTTGCCACACTAGTTCACTATCCAATTAATGAAAGCAGGATAGAACGTGTGGATAACACTATCTAAGGTTGTAAATTGAGTCCCTTAGTGAATCAAAAGTGAATCAAAACGTGAACATTTAAAACCACTCAACTAAAAAGTGTGGATAATTTTTTATTTAAATAATTATAATTATTTAATAGTCTTTGATCAACAAAGGAGAAATAATGTTTTCAAAAAAACTAGGAGAAAAGTTAGACAAGTTTCATTTACTTCAACACCCATTTTATCAGGTATATTGGAATGAGGGTAAATTGACTCGAGAGATTATCAAAGATTACGCTGAACAATATTATCAACACGTCAAAGCTTTTCCAAGATACATAAGCGCAACACATTCTATTTGCGAAGATTTAGAAAAAAGGAGAATCTTATTGGAAAATTTGCAAGATGAAGAAAATAAAGATGGCGATCATCCAAAATTATGGAAGAATTTTGCAAAAGCTTTAGGCGCAGATGAAAAAGAAATTGAAAAAGTAAAGCTTGATTGGTTTACAAAAGATATGATTGATAACTTTTTTTCTCAAGCTAGAAAATCATATGCTGAAGGACTTGCTTCACTGTATACGTATGAAAGGCAAATTCCAGAAATCGCTGAAACTAAAATTCAAGGATTGAAGAAATTTTATGGAGTAAATTCTAAGGAGGGTCTTGAGTTTTTTGAAGCTCATAAATCAGCAGATGTAATTCATAGAGCTGAGTGTGAAAAGTTATTAGATGCTTTATCTAAAGAGGAGCAAGAAAAGGCTGAAACAGCATCTTTACTAACAGCAAGATATCTATGGAATTTCTTAAGTGGTATGACTTCTAAGCACAAACTTCAGACTGTTGCTGCTTAAGTTTATATAACTTAACAATTAAATGAAAAACGATAATCACGTTTGGGATAATAAACATCCCACTGCTCAAATGTTAGGACGTTGGCAACCTTGGCATGAGGGACATCAAAAACTTTTTGAAGAAACTTTAAAAAAAACAGGACAAGTCAGTATAATGGTCAGAGATGTAAAAGGAGTAGATGATAATCCATTTGATTTTGAAACGGTAAAAAAAAATATTTTTGATGCTCTTAAAGATTATAAAAATAGAATTCAAGTAACTTTAGTGCCAAATATTACTAATATTTGCTATGGAAGAGGAGTGGGTTATAAAATTGAAGAGATAATTTTAGACGAGAAGACCCAACAAATCTCAGCCACTAAAATTCGCGAACAAATGAGAAAAGAGGGTAAACTTAAATAGTTGAGAAACATTCTCACTTGACCTGTATTAATCAAACTAATAAAAGTCGATAATGTTAACAATAAATCCTTTTGCAGATCTTGCTACAGTAATCCCCACCTTTTTAATGCAATACTTTGTAATTGCGATGGTGCTTTTGATAGTTATCGGCACTGGTTTAGATATGCTACATAAAAAAAATGTAGTTTATTTTTTTAGAAACGCACAAAAAGCAAAAAAATCTGCAAAGACTGAATTAAGCACAGGAAAAAAAACTGCAGTTATTTTAAAAACTGTAGCACACGATATAGCAACTACTTCTGAACTAGGTATGGGTAAAAGAAGAATTGCCCATGTTTTAGGAATGTATGGAACAATTCTTTTTTGGTTAGGGTCTGTAATTTTAATTTTTAAATATTCTGAGGGAAATGTTGCTCCTTCAATTTTCCCGATCATTTGGCATGTCGGGGCAATTATGACATGTTTAGGGGGATATTGGTTTTGGTTTTTTTTAAGGGTCGATGTTTCTGCTGAAGCGCATCCTTGGTATCGAATTATTACAGCTGATTTATTTGTGCTTGCTTTATTAGCTTGTGCTACTTTCGGATTAGCTTGGTCATTCTCTCAAACTGCAGGCATGAATGGTTTAAGTTATCTTTTTTTAATTTTATTTATTATATCTAACCTAGTTTTATTTGGAGGTGTTTACTGGTCTAAATTTGCTCACATGTTCTACAAACCTGGAGCGGCAATTCAAAAAAATTTAGCAGAGGCTGATGGATCTAGAGACAATTTGCCACCACCTGCTGATGCCCCAGAGCAATTTGGTCTTGGAATTAAAAGAGAGGAACCTAAACACTATTAAGATATATGAAATTTAAAACTGGATTAAACCATAATACTATTATAAAAAAATTTAAGGGAAGATAATTATTTATGTCTACATTTGTTTACATGACAAGATGCGATGGTTGCGGTCATTGTGTTGATATTTGTCCGTCGGATATCATGCATATAGATGAGACGATAAGAAGAGCAAAGAACATAGAGCCAAATTTCTGTTGGGAGTGCTACTCTTGTGTAAAAGCTTGCCCAAATCATGCAATAGATGTTAGAGGTTATGCTGACTTTGCGCCAATGGGTCATAGCGTGAGAGTTAGAAGAGAAGAAGAAAAAGGAACTATTTCCTGGAAAATAAAATTTCGAAATGGGACTGAAAAAAATTTCGTTTCTCCTATTACAACTAAACCATGGGGTAAATTCATACCAAAACTTTCTGAGGGAGATAAACCAAGACAAGGAGAAATGAATTCTCAAGTTTTATATTCAGAGCCAGAGGGTTTAGATACTAAAAAAGACTTACCAACGATAAGCAAAGAATCATTTAAAAAAGGTGTTTATTATTAATGCCAAAAAATAAAACAGTTCATGAAGACTGCGATATTTTAGTTGTAGGCGGCGGTATGGCTGGTACCGGAGCCACATTTGAAGCAAGACATTGGGGAAGAGATCTTAAAATCATTTGCGTTGAAAAAGCTAACATAGATAGAAGTGGAGCAGTAGCGCAAGGGCTATATGCTATTAATTGTTATATGGGTATGAGATGGAACGAAAATCAACCTGAAGATCACGTTAGATACGCAAGAAATGATTTGATGGGATTGGTAAGAGAAGATTTAGGTTATGACATGGCTCGACATGTTGACTCAACAGTTCATATGTTTGATGAGTGGGGACTTCCAATGATGAAAGATAAAAAAACTGGAAGATACCAGAGGGAAGGTAAATGGCAAATAATGATACATGGTGAGAGTTATAAACCAATAGTTGCCGAGGCAGCAAAAAAATCTGCAGATAAAATCTATAACAGAATAATGATTACCCATTTATTGATGGATGAAAATAAAAAAAATAGAGTTGGTGGCGCAGTAGGATTTAATATGAGAACAGGTGACTATCATGTGTTTAGAGCAAAAACAGTTATTGTTGCTGCAGGTGGTGCCTCTCATATTTTTAAACCTAGAGCTGTTGGAGAAGGAATGGGAAGAACTTGGTACGCCCCGTGGAGCAATGGTTCAGCGTATGCACTTCCAATTGCCGCTGGAGCTAAAATGACTCAAATGGAAAATCGAATTGTATTATGCAGATTTAAAGATGGTTATGGCCCGGTTGGTGCTTACTTCTTGCATTTAAAAACTTACACTCAAAATGCAAATGGTGAAAACTATGAAAAAAAATGGTATGACCAAACTAAGAAATTAGTTGGAGAGTATATTGACCATCACCCGGTTCCAACTTGTCTAAGAAATCACGCATTTATACAAGAGGTAATGGCAGGTGGTGGGCCAATTCATATGGTTACCAAAGAAGCTTTTCAAGATCCCCATTTAGAAACCGTAGGATGGGAAAATTTTCTGGGAATGACAGTTGGTCAAGCAGTAGTTTGGGCATCACAGAATATCGATCCTAAGTATACTAATCCTGAATTAACTACTTCTGAACCATACGTGATGGGATCTCACGCAACATGCTCTGGCGCTTGGGTAAGTGGACCAGAAGATATTGCTCCAAAGGAATATTTTTGGGGTTATAACAGAATGACGACAGTCGATGGTTTATTTGGTGCAGGAGATACTGTCGGCGGGAGTGCACATAAATTTTCTTCAGGATCTTTTACAGAAGGAAGGTTAGCAGCCAAAGCAGCTGTAAAATATATTGAAGATCAGAAAGCTACGGATTTAAAAGTTTCTGATAAGCAATGTGATGAATTTAAAGAAATAATTTATAAGCCTTTAGATAACTATACCGTCAATAGAAATGAAATTACGGGGGGCACTGTTTCTCCAAGCTACATTTCTCCAATTCAAGGTTTACAAAGGCTACAAAAAATTATGGATGAATATGTAGGTGGTATTACTGCAAATTATATGACCAATGACAATCTTCTTAAAAAAGGTTTAGAACTTTTAGACTGGCTTCAAGAAGATTTGGAAAACGTTGGAGCTGAGGATTATCATCAACTAATGAGAGCGTGGGAGTTAAAACATCGAACACTTACCTCACAATGCGTGACGGAACACACGTTATTTAGAGAGGAAACTCGATGGCCAGGATATTATTATAGAGGCGACAAGCTTAAACTTGATGATGAAAATTGGCATTGTCTTACAGTTTCAAGAAGAGACCCTTCAACAGGAAAATTTACAATGGAAAAGATGCCTGTTTATCATATTGTTGGTGACGAGAAAGAGAAAAAAGCCTCTTAATTCTAGAAATGAACTTATTAAAAAAAACTGACGATGAAGTCGTCAAAATAGCTAACCCTATTTGGGAAAATTTAATAAAATCATCAAACAACAAAGACTATGGAAGTTTTACCAAAGATTTTTCCTCACAGATGCTATACGGGGCAAATGAAGTTGAGCTCGGCAAACAGTGGGCAAACAACAAACTTCTAACAAGTTTAAAGGAAAATCCAGATTTTTTAGGATGTATTAGAAGAGATAATTTCATCACTATTTTATATAAACAAAAAAGCAATACAGTTCCTGGGGAATTTTTAGGTAGACTTGTCCTTGGTGAAGAAGGTGAAATGGTAAAAGTCTTTGGTGCAACAATTTATTAAGATTGACAAGTTGATGTTTCAAGCATACTGCTAACATAAATGCTTGAAATTTATCTACCCATAGCACAAGTAAATATTGATATTTTTCTTTTATTATTTTTAAGTTTAGCAGTAGGAGTACTCTCGGGCTTATTTGGAGTAGGCGGGGGTTTTTTAATGACTCCATTTTTAATTTTCATGGGCATACCTCCAGTATATGCAGTTCCAAACGAGGTTAATAATATACTTGCCACATCAGTTTCTGGGTCTTTAACACATTGGTATAAAAAAACTCTCGATTACAAAATGGGTCTCATGATAGTTTCTGGGGGTGTAGTTGGAACTATAATTGGAATAATGACCTTTACTTTCTTTTCAGAAATAGGAAAAATAAGTTTAATAATTTCATTATTATATATGTACTTACTAGCCATGGTTGGAACTCTTATGCTTATCGAAGGAATTCGAGAAAGAAATCGTTTAAAATCTAAAACTTTCATTAAAAGAAAATTACATGATCATAATTGGCTGCAGGGTTTACCTTTACGTATGAGATTTAATAAATCTAGATTATATGAAAGCGCTTTTACCCCAATACTTTTAGGTTTTATTGTAGGATTTGTGGCTTCGATGATGGGCATCGGAGGTGCTTTTTTGATGGTCCCTGCTATGATTTATATTATTGGGATGCCCGTAAAATTAATCCCAGGAACTTCTTTGTTTGTAACCGTTTTTATTAGTGCTGTTGTAACTATATTACATTCATTTAATTATGGTACTATTGATTTATTTTTAGTTGTGCCCTTGATACTAGGATCTATTATCGGTGTTCAAGTTGGTCAAAAGATAGGTCAATTTTTAGATAGCACAGAGTTAAAATCATTGTTTGCAATGCTTTTAATAACTGTTGCAATCGCGATTGCATACGATTCTTTCTTTAGGGAAAAAAAAGTATTTAATGGAACTTCTGTATCATCACCTGAGTTAAATAGTTTAGCAGAATTTATCGTGAGAATTTCTAATGATGCACCATTCTTGTATGGAGCTTTTGCAATTATTCTTGCGGTATCACTTGGAGCATTAATGGCTTGGTTTAGAAAAATTATTCATGACCTTAGAAACAAAAAACCAAAACAAGAAGAAGTTAAATTCCCTGTAAAATAATCTGATTAAGCACTTCGATAAAGTTTAGTCATTACAAACTCTCTATGTCCTAAGGCCTCTGCACAAGTCAATCTTCCATTAGCAACTTTAAGAGTTGTTTCAATCAACTTATCTCCAGCTTGATCTAAATTCATTTCTCTAGATAATATTTTTGAAACATCACAATCTACATGTTCACTCATTAGTTTTGCAGTTAATGGATTAGCAGTAAGTTTTACAACTGGCTCTATCGGATTACCTATAATGTTTCCTTGTCCAGTAGGAAATAAATGTATATTAAATCCACCCGCTGCTTGTAAGGTAACACACTCTGCTGCAGCGGAAGAAGTATCCATAAAATATAAACCTTTTCCTTTTTTTGGCTCTTCGGCAGGCTCTAATACATCAATAAATTTTCTTGAGCCAATTTTTTGAAAATTTCCAAACGCTTTTTCCTCAATAGTTGTAAGACCTCCGGCAATATTTCCGGCTGTTGGTTGACTTTCTGATAAATCATCAGTAGCTTCTTTCAAAATAAAATCATTATATTCACTCCAAGTTTTCATGAATTTTTTTTGAGCTTCAGGCGTAGCACCTCTTTTTGCGCAAACTTGCTCTGCGCCAGTTAACTCTGAAGTTTCACCAAAACATAAATGAACTCCTAGTGGTTCAAGTTTATCCATTAGATTTCCAACAGTAGGGTTCGAGGCTAGTCCAGAAGTGGTATCAGACTCACCACATTTTACAGAAATCCATAAATCACTGAGAGGGCACTCTTCTCTTTGCTTCTCAGACGCCCACATAGAAAACTCTTGCGCCTTTTTTGAGGCTTTCATAATTGTTTGAATATCACCACTTCTTTCAATATGAAAACCCTCAACTGGCTTCCCTGTTTCTGCAATGCCATCAACTATTTTTTTTGTCCATTTTGGCTCAATTCCAATTACTATTACTGCTGCTACATTTGGATTTCTACCTGTTCCAATCATAGTTCTAAAATGTAATTCTAAATCTGCTCCAAATTGTAATCTTCCATATGAGTGAGGTAGCGCGATTGTTCCTTTAATATTATTAGCTACTGCCTCAGCGCAAGCATTTGAAATATCGTCCACAGGAAGGATAATCACATGATTTCTTGTACCTGCTCTACCATTTTCCCTTTTATAACCTAAAAAACTTTTTGGAATACTCATAAACTATTTACCACTTTTTTGTTTTTACATTATGAACATGGACATGCTCACCCTTTTTAATTTCTTTGACAACTTTTCCAATATCATGGCCATATTTAAAAATTGTATCTCCAACTTTTAAGTTCTTGAGTGCGATTTTATGACCTAAAGGAACCTCATTTTCAGATGGAACATTCACCGTTTTATCATTTTCCATAATCCAGGCGTTACAATTTTGGCCTTTTTTAGTTGTCTCTATTACAACAACCCCTACGTTATCTTTTTCATCGTGAATGATGAGGTCTGGTTTTGACATAAAAATATCTAATGGATATAGACTAAAATCTAGTATAAAGAAAGATAGATTTTCAATAATATATTAGGGGTATCAATATGGCAAAAATGACAACCGAAGAAGCTTTTGTAAAAGTTTTACAGATGCATGGTATTGAACATGCATTTGGAATTATTGGCTCAGCTTTTATGCCGATCTCAGATATTTTTCCTGACGCCGGTATAAAATTTTGGGACGTCGCGCACGAAACCAATGGAGGATTAATAGCTGATGGTTACACGAGAGCTACTGGAAAAATGTCAATGGTAGTTGCACAGAACGGACCGGGTATTACCGGTTTAGTGACACCAATTAAAACCGCATATTGGAATCACACTCCACTACTTTTAGTAACACCTCAAGCTGCGAATAAAACAATGGGACAAGGTGGTTTTCAAGAAGTAGAACAAATGAATTTATTTAAAGATATGGTATGTTATCAAGAAGAAGTAAGAGATCCATCGAGAATAGCAGAAGTTTTAAATAGAGTGATTGAAAAAGCAATAAGAGGATCTGCCCCAGCACAAATAAATGTTCCTAGAGATTTTTGGACACAAGTGATTGATATAGAATTGCCGCCAATTGTTAGGTTGGAAAGACAAGCAGGGGGAGCCTCAGGAATTGATGAGGCAGCAAAATTACTTTCTGGAGCAAAATTTCCTGTCATATTATCTGGGGCAGGAGTGGTAATTGGAGGAGCAATTCAAGATTGTGTTAAACTTGCTGAAAAATTAGACTCACCAGTCTGTTCAGGTTACCAACACAACGATAGTTTTCCAGGAAGCCACCCATTAGCAGTAGGACCATTAGGTTACAATGGATCAAAGGCCGCAATGGAATTAATTGCAAAAGCTGATGTTGTTTTAGCATTAGGAACAAGATTAAATCCTTTCTCAACCTTACCAGGTTATGGAATTGATTACTGGCCAAAACGAGCAAAAATTATTCAAGTTGATATGAACCCAGATCGAATAGGTTTGACTAAAAAAGTGACGGTCGGAATTTGTGGTGATGCAAAATTAGTAGCCCAACAGTTACTAAGCAAGCTATCTCCAAAAGCAGGTGATACTGATAGACAAAAAAGAAAAGATCTTATTCATCAAACTAAATCTGCATGGTTACAGAAACTTTCTAGTTTAGATCATGAAGACGATGATCCTGGAACAGTATGGAACAAAGAGGCCAGAGAAAGAGATAAAGATAGAATGTCCCCAAGACAAGCTTGGAGAGCAATTCAAGCGGGAATGCCAGAGGATGTTATTATCTCAAGCGATATTGGAAACAATTGTGCGATAGGAAACGCTTATCCGACGTTTGAAAAAGGAAGAAAATATTTAGCCCCTGGTTTATTTGGTCCTTGTGGTTATGGGTTTCCATCTATTCTTGGAGCTAAAATTGGTTGCCCAAATACTCCTGTAATTGGTTTTGCTGGTGATGGAGCTTTCGGGATAAGTATGAATGAGATGAGCTCATGTGCAAGAGAAGAATGGCCAGCTGTTTCAATGGTAATTTTTAGGAATTATCAATGGGGAGCAGAAAAAAGAAATACTACATTATGGTTTGATAACAATTTTATTGGCACAGAGTTAGATCCTGAATTAAGTTATGCAAAAGTTGCAAATGCATGTGGTTTAAAGGGAGTAACAGTAAAAACAATGGATGAAACTACTAAAGCGATAAAGCAATCTTGCGAAGATCAGAAAAAAGGGATTACAACTTTCATTGAAGTTATATTGAATCAAGAATTAGGTGAGCCATTTAGAAGAGATGCGATGAAAAAACCAGTAAGAGTAGCTGGTATTAAAAAAGAGGATATGAAACCTCAAAAAGGCTTAAATTAAATTATTTAAATGAAATCGAAAAGTTCGAATAGAAGTTTTGGCCTTTTATTTTTTATTGTCTTTTTAATTTTAGGTTTTTGGCCATTAAAAAGTGGGGAAAATTTAAATTTTTATTTTTTTGCTATTTCATTGATCTTTTTAATACTGGGTTTAATTAATTCAAAACTTTTGTCTCCATTCAATAAATTTTGGATTAAACTTGGAGTAATTTTAGGTAATATAATCGCTCCAATTGTAATGGCTTTAGTGTATTTTGTTATTCTAACCCCAGTAAGCCTAATAGTAAGATTATTTGGAAAAGATTTGTTAGCTTTAAGGTTTTTAAAAAAAAAAGAAACATATTGGATTACAAGAAAAAAAACACTTGGTTCAATGAAAAAACAATTTTAAATGTTAGAATTTATAAAAGAATTTTGGGAATTTTTATTTGAAAGAAAAAAATATTGGCTTTTACCAATAATTATTGTTTTGGCTTTATTTGGTGTTTTAATTGTTTTAAGCCAAGGTTCTGCGGTAGCACCATTTATATATACTATTTTTTAAGTGACATCTATTTTAGGTATATCAGCATTCTATCATGATAGTGCAGCAGCTATTTTAGTTGACGGTAAAATAGTTGCTGCAGCTCAAGAGGAGAGATTCTCTAGAATAAAGCATGACTCAAGCTACCCATTTAATGCAATACAATTTGTGCTTGATCAATCAAAATTAAATTTAAATGATATTGAACACATCGTTTTTTTTGAGAAACCTTTTTTAAAATTTGAAAGATTGTTAGAAACCTATATGGCATTTGCTCCTAAAGGATTTAAATCTTTTAGTCTCTCAATGCCTATTTGGCTAAGAGAAAAATTATTTCAAAAAAAATTTTTATTTGATAAACTTCAACAACATGATGATAATTTTAAAGACATAAATAAAATAAAATTTTCAGAACATCACTTCAGTCATGCAGCAAGTGCATTTTACCCATCACCTTTTGAAGAAGCAGTAGTGTTAACTTTAGATGGTGTAGGTGAATGGGCTACAACTACAATTGGAATTGGTAAAAAAAATAAGCTTGAGATAATTAAAGAAATACATTTTCCGCACTCTTTAGGTCTTCTTTACTCAGCATTTACTTATTATGTTGGTTTTAAAGTGAATAGTGGTGAATATAAGTTAATGGGATTAGCTCCTTATGGCAAACCTCTATTTAAAGACCTGATACTTCAAAAACTTATAGATCTTAAAGAAGATGGTTCGTTCAAGTTAAACATGAAATATTTTAATTATGCAACAGGATTGACAATGACGAATGATAAATTCTCCAAACTGTTCGGTCATCCAGTAAGAGACCCCAATAAAGATTTACTTACTCCATTCCATATGGATCTAGCAGCTTCTATTCAAGCTGTTACTGAAGAAATTATTTTAAGAATTACAAAAAATATTTCATCCAAATATAAAATAGAAAATCTTTGTTTAGCTGGTGGAGTGGCATTGAATTGTGTGGCAAATGGGAAAGTTCAAAATGAAAAAATATTTAAAAATATTTGGATACAACCAGCCTCTGGTGATGCTGGAGGATCTTTAGGAGCTGCCCTAGCTTACTGGCATCATGAATTAGGAAAACCTAGAGATGAATTTTCTGACAAAATGATGGGATCATTTCTTGGTCCAAAATTTGATAATAATTTTATAGAGACAAAACTTAAATTATTAAAAGCAAATTTTAAAAAATATAGCAAAGAAGAAGTTACAAGTTTGATTGCTAAAGAATTGGCAAATGAAAAAATTGTTGGCTGGTTTCAAGGGAAAATGGAATTTGGCCCAAGAGCTCTTGGAGGAAGATCAATATTAGCTGATCCGAGATCAGAAAAAATGCAAAAGGAATTAAACTTAAAAATAAAGTTTAGAGAAAGTTTTAGACCCTTTGCTCCATCAGTCTTAAGGGAAGACGTAAATGAATGGTTTGATTTAGACATTGATAGTCCTTACATGCTTTTAGTCTCTCAAGTTAAAAAAGAAAAACAAATTCAAATGAAAAAGGAAGATGAAAATTTATTCGGTATAGAAAAATTAAATGTGAAACGATCAAATATCCCTGCCGTAACGCATGTTGATTATTCCGCTAGAGTTCAAACGGTTCATAAAAACACAAATCCAAGATATTACGATTTAATAAAAGAATTCAAAAAAATTACTAATTGTCCAGTGCTTGTAAATACCTCTTTTAATGTAAGAGGTGAACCAATTGTGTGTTCCATTGAAGATGCATTTAATTGTTTTATGGGAACTAATCTAGATATTTTAGTTATTGAGGATTTTGTCCTATTTAAAGAAAATCAAAGTAATTCATCAACGGGAGATTACAAGAATAAATTTGAATTAGATTAAGTTTTTACTTTAAAAATTCTAAAAGTTTAGGATAAATTATTTTAACAATTTCTTGTGATCCAGTAGGTGTTGTATGAACTCCATCCCACCAATAATCTTTTTTTCCATTTAATGATTTAGCCAAATCAATACAGGAATATTTTTTTTTCTTACAATGTTCAATTAAAGAGTAATTAAGTATGAATAAAGTTTTATTGTGATTACCATTGTGAGCTAATTGATTAATAAAAATAGGTTTTGCTTTATATTTTGCAACAAGATTTACCAATTTATCAATATTTTCTAAATACGTTTTTATTTTATCTTTATTTTCATTCTTAAGGTTAGGTATATTATAAATTTTAATCGCATTATCATAAGTTAAAAAATCAAAACCCTTTTTAGTATAATTTTTAATTCCAATATCAAAATCATAAGAAACAGTTTTTTGTTTATTGATATAATATTTATGTTTTATTTTTCTGATGTAATCATATAACAAGCTTCTTGATTTAATATTATCACTTATAAGCTCAGTTATAGATGGATTTGCAACGTGACCGATTATAGTTTTTTCATCATTATCATTGGGATCTTTTAAATGATCATTCATTCCAATATAAAAAATAAAATAATTTGGATTAAACCCTTGAAGTTTTGGAAACCATTTTTCAAAATTGAAAATATGACCTCTTGTAGACTGACCCTCAATACCAGCGTTAATAATTTTTTTATTAATATCTTTTTCTAATCTTTGATTTAAAAGGCCTGTAATAGTATATTCATAAGGTTTATATCTCTCGTCAGCTGTGCTTCCTCCAATCAAAACAATTTTTATTTCCTCAAGATTTATTTCATCTCCTCTGAATCCATAATAGTTTCTTTTATAGGTGAAATTATAATTTGCGTTATTAAATTTTACGCTAATTGGATTTTTCTTCATTCTATGCTCGCGCATATAAGGACCTAAGTTATTTTTATCAAACCAATATCCGAATAAAAGCTCTATTACTAATATCAAAAAGAGAAAAATAAAAAAATTAATAGAAACTATCTTTAATATTTTCATTTATTTAAAACGCTCATAGGATCTAATTTAACATCAAACCAATTAAGTCTTATATCCAAATGGGGACCTGTTGCTCTTCCACTTTGGCCTAAAGTACCAACTATTTGCCCTTGTTTTATTTTTTCTCCAACTTTAACATTGATATCTTTCATATGCATATAAAGCGTACTTACTCCGTGGCCATGATCAAATATTATAGTTCCTCCTGTAAAATACATATCATTCTCTGCTAAGGTAACTTCTCCATCCATCATTGCTTTGACTGGGGTTCCTTCTGGAGCATGAAAATCAATACCATAATGGGGTCTTCTTGGTTTACCGTTGAGAATACGTTGACTACCGTAAACACCCGTTATTATATATTTATCTATTGGGTAAATAAATTTTTCTTTAAAAAAATCATAGCTAGTGTCGATTGATCTTGCTTTTCCTATTAACACATTATCTTTTTTAATTCTTTCATATACTTCTGGCGGAGGCGTAACTTGTTTTGGAGGCAATCCATCAATTCTTTGAATCTTATATTCTCTCTTCAACACTTTTTTTTCAATAGTTTTTATTTTTCCAGACTCTCTTATTGTTATAATGACATTATTTTTTCTATCTCTATCTAAGCCAAATGCAAAATATCCGTCTTTTGAAACCCGAATTTTTTTATTATCGATTTTCACTTTAGAATTTGGAAAAGTTTTTCCTAATACAAATGAACCTTGTTCAAATTTTCCCTTGAATTCTACTGCATTCAAATATTGGAATTTAAAAAAAATAAAAAAAAGTAAAAGAAATAACCTCATTTTGCTGTCCATCCACCGTCAATTACAACTGAAGTGCCAGTGATCATTGAAGCCGCTTCTGAGGCTAAATAGGTTATTGATGTTGCAACGTCACTCACTGTTACAACTTTTTTAATAGGTGTATTTTCTTTTACATATTTATTATATTTTTTGTCAGCAAAATATTTTTTTGTTCTTGGAGTTAATACTATATTTGGGCAAACACTATTCACTCTAATATTATACTTGGCTAAATCTAGAGCCATTCCTTTTGTTAAACCTTCAACACTAAATTTGGTCATACTATAAACACTTCTTTTTTGACCTGCTACTAGACCAAAAATAGACGAAACATTTATAATTGCACCGCTTTTTCTTTTTAATTTAATAATTTGTTTCGCACATAATTGAGCTACATTAAAAACTGCTTTTGTATTAACGTTTAATAAAGTCTCCATTGAATTATTCTTTACATTTAAAAAAGGTTCTGGAATGTTTGTTCCTGCATTATTAACTAAAATATCTAATTTTTTTAATCTTGATATAAATGATTTCATACGATTGTAATTATTTACATCACAGTTGAAAGGTGTGTAATTAACTCTAAATCTTTTAATTTCTTTTTTAAGACTATTTAGTTCAGTTTGATTCCTACCAATCGCAATAATATTCCCACCTGCTTCAGCAATGGCTATAGCCGCACCTCTACCCAAGCCTTTTGTGGCACCAGTAATTAAAGCTGTTTTTCCTTTTAAATTTATATCTTTAAGATAGATTCCCATTATTGCGCTGTCCAACCTCCATCAACTACTAAGGATGTTCCTGTTATCATTTCGGATGAGTCCGCAGCCAGAAATGCCACGGCAGTTGCTACATCACTTTCTTTTGCAACTCTCCCTAATGGTATATTTTTAAGCATTTTATTTTTGAATTTTTTATTTTTAAAAAATTTTTTAACCATTGGTGTTTCAACAAATGTAGGACAAACTGTATTTACTCTAATATTATAAGGTGCTAATTCATACGCCATACCTCTTGCAAGTCCTTCTATACCAAATTTATTCATATTATAAACATTACGACCTTCACAACCAACTCTCCCCAACTGTGATGACATATGGATTATAGATCCACCAATTTTCTTTCTATTTTTTGCTTTGACCATTTTTTGAGAGCATAATTGCGCAACGTTAAATGCTGCTCTCATATTTAAATTAGTCAAATATTCCATATTTTCTTGACTTACTTTTATAAAATGTTGGGGTCGATTATTCCCTGCATTATTTACTAAAATATCCAGTCGATTAATTTTTTTTAAGACTTTTTTAAAATTTTCTAAATTTGTTACGTCACAAACAAATAATTGGCTTGAGCCCTTAGTTTTTTTTATAATATTATTAACTTTAATTAAGTCAGATTTTGTCCTACTCAATATTATAACTTTAGCCCCTGCTTCTGCTAAAGCTATTGCGCAAGCTTTTCCTAGTCCTTTTCCAGCTCCAGTAACTAGAGCGGTTTTGTTTTTAAGGTCAATTTTTTTTAACATTAAAGAATTAAAATCTTAATATCTGTATAAATTAATTCAATGGCTACTATTAAAATAGCTAACAGTCCCAGCCAAGCAATCCATCTATATCTTTTAATCCAGCCTGAAATTAAGTTTGCTGCAACTGCCATCAATACAATCGATAAAATTAATCCAAAAATTAATAAGTGATAATGGTGTCCAGCTGCACCAGCTACACCAAGAACATTATCCAGACTCATCGTAAAGTCAGCAAGAAGCACTGTCCATATAGCTTTGAAAAAACTAGAACTATCTACCTGGATATTCTCTTGCTTTGAGGCCCCTTTAATTACATCTACGTAAAGTTTGTAGACAATGTATAATAATAAAATACCACCAATTAATCTTAAGCCTGTAATTTGCAACAAGAAAGCAGTTAATAGGGTTAAGATAATTCTTAAAACTACAGCTCCTCCTATACCCCAAAAAATTACTTTTTTCCTTTGCTCAGGAGGAAATTTTGATGCAACCATCCCAATAATAATTGCATTATCTCCTGCTAGCACAAGATCAATAAAAATAATTTGAGTTAAAATTGTTATTTGCTCAGGGGTAAATACTTCGGCTAACATTAACTGTTCAATATCATGTCCGAAGCCTTTTCTGCAATCATAATCGTAGGCGCATTCGTATTACCGGAAGTGATATTTGGCATTATTGATGCATCAACTACTCTTAAATTTTTTAAACCATGGGCTAACAATTTATCATTTACTACCGCTTCCTCTCCCTTACCCATTTTGCAAGTTCCTACAGGGTGAAAAATAGTTTGAGAGTATTCACTAGCTGCCTGCACTAATTCTTCATCATTAGTTATATGAGCACCTGGTCTATATTCTTCTGGCTCGTATTTTTTAAATGTTTCAGTCTCTAACATTATTTTTCTTACAATTTTCAAACCCTTCGCTGCCACATCTCTATCGTCTTGAGTTGATAGATAATTCATTTTAATTTTGGGATTATCACGAGTGTCTGCACTTGTAATATTTATTTCACCTCTACTAGTGGGTCTAATATTTGCCACTGTAGGCGTGATGCCATCAAAATCATGCATTTTTGATGCACCTAAAATATCTGTACTTATGGGTTGAACGTGAAATTGTAAATTTGGCGTTGCTCTGGATGGGTCACTTTTTACAAATCCGCAAACTTGACTAGCACCCATTGTCATAGGTCCACTCTGTTTAAAAATATACTCAAGACCGATTAAAAAATTTCCAAATAAACTATTAATTTTACTATTCAAAGATTTTAGATTTTTTACTTTATAAACTGGTCTAAACATCAGATGGTCTTGTAAATTTTTTCCAACACCTTTTAATTCATGGACAACTTCAATTCCGTGTTTAGTCAATTTTTTACTTTCACCGATACCAGAAGTCTGTAAGATATGTGGGGAACCAATCGAACCCGCAGATAGAATAACTTCTCTTTTTGCTTTTACAGTCTTTAATTCATTTTTAATATAGTAATTAACACCAACTGCTTTTTTTCCCTCAAAATTAATCCTTTGTACATGAGCATTTACCATAATTTTTAGATTTGCTCTCTTTTTTGCGGGATTTAAATATCCTTTTGCTGCACTACATCTTAATTTTAATAATTTGTTTCTACTTGTAGTAAATTGAAAATAACCAATACCAAAATTATCTCCAGTATTAAAATCTTTTGTTCTGGGTATTCCAGTTTCTTCTGCAGCATTCTGAAACTCTTCAAGCATATCTAAATTTATTTTTTTGTTAGAAACTACAATAGGGCCTTTATCATTATGATATTTATTATTTCCTAATTCATTATTTTCTGATTTAAGAAAATAAGGAAGGACATCATCCCAACCCCAACCACTATTACCTTGCTGACGCCAATTATCATAATCATTACTTTGTCCTCGTATCCAAAGCAATCCATTTATAGAAGAGCTTCCACCCAAAGTTTTGCCTCTAGGATATCTAATTGATCTATTTGCCATTGTTTCATCTTTTTCAGTTTTAAAACACCAATCAACTTTTGGATTATGCATTGTTTTAAAATAACCAACTGGAATATGTATCCACGGGTAAGTATCTTTGCCGCCAGCCTCTAACAATAAAACTTTATTTTTTCCATCAGCTGTAAGTCTATTTGCTAGAACACATCCAGCAGAACCGGCACCAATAATTATAAAATCAAACTCTTCCATAATTTGTTTATAGCTTAATCATCAAAAAATGGGTATTCGCTATTTAATTTTACAACTTGAGGTTTTAATTGTTTAGTTTGACTCTGATACATTGATAAAACATACTCCTTGCAACTAACAAACTAAAACGGGGGAATAATGAGAAAATTATTATCTGTAGTTTTAGGTTTAGCTGTTTTTGTAGGCATTTCTATGACTTCAGCAAATGCTAAAACATTAAAATGTCAGACCGTTCTTAACACCAAAGCTGATGAAGTTAAGATGTTAAAGGACTTTACTGACACTGTAACAGAACTTACTGACGGTTCATTAAAATTTGAAATATTGCCAGCAGGTGCTGTTGTAGGAGTAAAAGAGACTTTAGACGCGGTTGATAAAGGATTAATTGATTGTGGTTTCGCATGGACACACTATTGGTCTGGAGATCACCCAGCTGCCATGTTATTTGGATCGCCAGTAGCAGGTGGTGGAGTAGGTATAGATAACTTAGCGTTTTTATCTTGGTTCCAATATGGTGGTGGTAAAGAATTATATGACCAACTATGGAAAGAAATGGGTAGAGACATTAAAGGATTTATGCTTCAACCAGTTGGCCCAGAAGCTTTAGGTTGGTTTCCAAAACCAATTAAAGACATGGCTGATTTTAGAAAATATAAATTCAGAACACCTCCAGGAATTCCTGGTCAAACATATAAAGATATCGGTATCGCATCTGTAGCAATGGGTGGTGGAGATATTCTTCCAGCATTACAAGCAGGTACTATCGATGCAGCAGAATGGTGTTGTCCAAAACCAGATTTAACATTTGGTTTCCAAAAAGTATTAAAACACTATTACCTACAAGGTTTACACCAAGTAGTAGTAAATGCTGACTTTTATATTACTGGAAAAACTTACAAGAAAATGACTGCTCATGAGAAAAAATCTCTTGAAGTAGCTGCAAATGCTTCATTAGCTAAATCTTTAAGCTACAGAATCTATGAAAATGGAAAAGCTTTAAGAGAGTTAACGACTAAGCATGGAGTAATTTTAGAAGACACTCCAACAGATTACTTTAAAGAATATATGGCAGCAGCGAAGAAAACATTGAATAAAAACGCAGCAGAAAATAAATTTTTTGCTAAAGTTTATAAATCAATGAAAGAATTTGCTGACATTGCCGTACCATTCTGGAGCGGTGCTCAAATGTCAAATGCTAAGCTAGGAATGGCTCACGCAGCGACATTAAAGTAATAAGCAAAAACTTTAAAAATATTTTAGAGCGG
This sequence comes from Candidatus Pelagibacter sp., assembly GCA_028404615.1. Next base: position 6,112 of record JAOOBT010000002.1, on the reverse strand, counting down.
ACTTAACCGTCCGCTCTAATTTTTTAGGACTAGATTATGAATGATAAGCCACCAAAAATAGACATTTCAGATGAAATGATTGCGGAGAGGCGCGGCGGTTCAGGAAAAATGCCAGCTGATATGCCAGCTTGGATGGCTAACACTATTACTTCAATAGATAAATTCAGCAAACGTGTAGGTAATGTAGTTTGTTGGATCCTTGTACCTTTAATTTTAGCAATGACTTATGAAGTTATTATGAGAAAATTATTTTTAGCTCCAACAATTTGGGCTTACGATATGAGTAGATTTTTATATGGGGCTCTATTTATGTTAGGAGCAGGGTATGCTCTTTCCAAAGGAGTTCATATAAGAGCAGATTTTTTATACAGAAATTTTAAAACTAAAAATCAAGGTCTTGTAGATTTTTGGTTATATATTTTATTTTATTTTCCGGGATTAATAGTCTTTCTTTACATGACTATAGGATATGTCGAAGAGTCAATTCGAAGAGGCGAAAGGGGAATGGATACAACTTGGATGCCATTCATGTGGCCTATAAAAACATGTTTATTAATAGGGATTATATTTCTTTTAATTCAAGGCGTATCAGAATTACTTAAAAGTTATTGGGCTGCAAAAAAAGGTGAGTGGCCTGGAGAAGAGAAAAAATGATAGCAGAATTAATTGATCCAGCGATATTAGGAATTATTTTAGTTGGAGTAATGCTTTTTGCTATCTTCGTTGGATTTCCAATATCTTTTACATTAATTTTTTTAGGTTTTGTATTTGGATATCTAGGATTTGGTAAACTAGTTTTCTATTTGATGACCTTACAATTTTCGATGGTCATGACCGAACAAACTCTCGCCGCCGTACCGCTCTTTGTATTCATGGGAATTATGATGGAGCAAGCTGGTTTGATGGAAAGGCTGTTCTCATCATTCCAACTTATGTTAGCTAGAGTTAGAGGATCACTTTATTATGCTGTTTTATTTGTTTCTGTGATTTTTGCTGCAGCGACAGGAATAGTTGGAGCTTCAGTAACGATTTTAGGAATTATGGCTGCTAAATCTATGAATAGATCCAGTTATAATGTTCAGCTTGCTGCGGGAACAATTACAGCAGGTGGTACTCTAGGAATCTTAATACCACCAAGTATCATGCTTGTAGTTATGGGGCCAATTATGGAAATTCCTGTTATAGATTTATTTGCAGCTGCAATATTACCTGGAATACTTTTAGCTTCGTTGTTTGCTGCATACACAACAATTAGATGTATGCTGGATCCAAAATTAGGTCCACCATTACCAGAAGACATGAGACCAACCAGTATGAAAACTGTTTGGATTGAATTTCTTTTAGGATTAGTTCCTCCAGCAGCATTAGTTTTTGCAGCGCTTGGAAGTATATTATTAGGTTTTGCAACACCGACAGAGGCTGCGGGCTGCGGAGCGATGGGTGCGCTTTTATTATCACTCGCTTATAAAAAATTAACTCTACCAAAATTACAAGAAGCTCTTGTTAAAACATTAGAAATAACAGCCTTAATAATGGTTCTAGTAGCTGCATCAAATTTCTTTGGAGCAGTGTTTGCTAGATTGGGTACGCCCACTTTATTGACTGAGTTTTTACTTGGTCTAGAGATGAATAAGTATTTAATTTTAGCAATGATAATGGCGATGATTTTCCTACTAGGTTGGCCTTTAGAATGGGTGCCTATTGTTATGATTATTATTCCGATTATATTACCATTAGTCGAAGCTCTTGGTTTTAATCTAACTTGGTTTGCAATTCTTGTTGCCGTAAATCTTCAGACCTGTTGGCTCTCGCCGCCCGTCGCTTTATCGGCTTATTTTTTAAAAGGTGTTGTTCCTGAATGGGATTTAAAGGATATATATCTTGGAATGATGCAATTTATGGTTTTACAATTAATTGGATTAATATTAATAGTAATATTTCCACAAATTGCATTGTGGTTACCGACACTTTTATATGGCAATTAAATATTTAAAGAAAGCACCTAAAACAGCATCTACAGATGATGCAAAAACTAGAGAAATTGTTCAAACACTTCTTAAAGATTTAGAAACATCTAAAGAAACTGGATGTAAAGAACTAACAAAGAAATTTGATAAATATGAAGGAGATATAATTGTCTCTAAAGATAAAATTGAGGAAATAAATAAATCCATAGATCAAAAAACTAAAGACGATGTAAAGTTTGCTCATGATAGAGTTCGAAAATTTGCAGAAGCTCAATTAAAAAATTACGGCAATGATTTCGAAATAGAATTATCAAAAGGTTTATATGCAGGACAAAAACTTGTGCCGGTCAACACCGCAGGGTGTTATATTCCAGGAGGAAGATTTGCTCATATTGCTTCAGCTGTTATGAGTGTTACAACAGCAAAAGTAGCTGGTGTTAAAAACATCATTGCATGTAGCCCTCCAAAACCAAATGTTGGAGCTCATCCAACTATAATTTATACCGCAAATTTATGTGGAGCTGATGTAATAATGAATTTGGGTGGAATTCCAGCGATTGCTGCGATGACTTATGGATTATTTAAAAATGCTCCGGCTGACATGCTAGTTGGCCCTGGTAATCAATTTGTTGCGGAAGCTAAAAGAATTTTATTTGGAAGGGTGGGAATAGATTTATTTGCTGGACCAACAGAGATAGCAATAATAGCTGATGAAAATGCAGATCCTGAAATTGTTGCAGTTGATTTAGTTGGTCAAGCAGAGCATGGTTATAATTCACCAGCTTGGCTTTATACTACAAGCAAAGATTTAGCAGACAAAGTTTTAAAAAGAGTACCAGAATTAATTAAAGAACTTCCTGAATTACCAAGAAAAAGTGCAGAAGCTGCATGGAAAGATTACGGAGAAGTTATTTTATGTGACACAGATGAAGAAATGGTTCAGATAAGTGATGAATACGCTCCAGAGCACTTAGAAGTTCAAACAAAAAATTTAGATTGGTTTCATAAAAGACTTAAAAATTACGGATCCTTATTTATTGGAGAGGAAACTACTGTTGCTTATGGTGATAAATGTTCAGGTACAAATCATATATTACCAACAAAAGGCGCTGGAAAATATACAGGTGGTTTATTTGTTGGAAAATTTATTAAAACATTAAGCTTTCAAAGAATGACAAAAGAGTCGACCAAGGAAGTAGGAGCAGCTGCTGCTAGACTTTCAAGATACGAAGGAATGGAAGCTCACGCTAGAACGGGAGATGTGAGATTAAGAAAATACGGTTTTTCTAATTAATGCATGCTTTAGTTTATACTGGAACAGAAAAAATAGTTTATAGAGAGGAAAAAGATCCCACTAAAAAACCTGGCGAGGCATTAGTAAAAGTTCATGCATCAGGTATCTGTGGTTCAGACATGCATGCTTACCATGGCAAAGACGAAAGAAGAATTCCACCTCTTATATTAGGTCACGAATTTAGCGGAACAAGTTTAGATGGAAAATTTAAAAATAAAGAAGTCGTTATCAATCCACTTATTAGTTGTGAGAACTGTGATTATTGTAAACATAAAAGAGAGCATCTGTGCCCGCAAAGAACAATGATTGGAATGAGCACTCCTACAAAAAGAGATGGTGGTTTAGCAGAATTAGTTTCTGTTCCAGAGCAAAATATTTTTGAGGTACCAAAAGGTTTAAATATGAAAGAAGCTGCGTTGGCTGAACCTACTGCTGTTGCTTTACATGCAGTTTTATTAGCTGAGGCAAATTTAAAAAAACCTTTATCGGAGTGTAAAATTTTAATTCAAGGTGCGGGGGCTATAGGTTTGCTTTGTGGCCTGGTACTAAATAAGGAAAAAAATTCTAGTAATATAATCATGTCTGATCCTAATAAAAAAAGATTAGATGAATGTGGAAAATATCTTAAAGCAAGTTTTGTTGCACCAGATGATAAATCTATAAAAGAAAATCATTTTGACTTAATATTAGAGTCCGTGGGACTAGAGATTACTAGACATCAAGCGATTAATTCAATAGCGCCTGGAGGCACTATAGTTCATATAGGTTTAACTCAACCCTCTGGAACTTTTAATTTTAAAAAACTTACAATCCAAGAAGTAACATTAGTTGGAACTTATTGTTACACAAATGATGACTTTAAAAATAGTTTACTAATTTTAAAAGACAAAAAATTAGGCGATTTAGGATGGATAGAGTACCGAGATCTTAAAAAAGGTTCAGATGCATTTCAAGAAATACATAATGGTACTTGTGTTGCCCCTAAAATCATTCTTATTCCTTAGTTCTTCTTCTGGTTGTAGACAAATTGCATACCTGAAATAAAATTTTAACATAGTTAATTTAAGAGAATATTAAATAAGATTTATTATGAAAACAAAATTATCAATTTTGATAGCTTTCTTATATTTAGGCTCAGCCTTTGCCGCAGGGCACATTACTAAAGCTCAAAAAGAAAAAACAATAGAGTGTTTAGGTCACTACAGTGCGACTGCTGTTTTACCAGCTGAGACTATTGAAGTTAAAAACATGGAATTAGCTTTGGCTTCAGTAAAGGTAATTAGAGAATACCTTGCATCTGAAGGTGTTAAGGATGATGAGATGAATAAAGGCATGAATGTTTATGTGGACAAAGTTTATGGAAAGCCTTTTGATAAAGCTAAAAATGGTGAGTGTAATAAATTTATTTATAAGCAAATTAAAGGTTCAAAAGAAAAAATCGAAAAATTATCCAGAACGATTTACGCGGGCTAGATATGAGTGGATACGTTATAGCTAATATAGACGTTAAAAATCCTGAAGCTTATAAAGAATATGTTGGTAAGGTGGTGCCTACAGTTCAAAAATTCGGAGGAGAATACCTTGTACGTGCTGGGGAGTACAAAGTTATAGACGGTGAGTGGAAATATCCTAGAACAGTAGTAATTAAATTTCCAACTTATGAAAAAGCTTTAGAGTGGTACGATTCTGAGGAATATAAACCAGTAAAACCAATTCGATTAGCAAACTCAGTTGCTAATGGGATAATAATTAAAGGAGTATAAAAATATGATAGATAAATTTGGAAACGCATTTTATTTAATAATTTACTTAGCACATTTTATTATAGTTGGTAGCTACGCTTACCAATTGGTATTTGATACTAAAAAATTTCTTAAGGGTAGAGGAGTAGATAAAACCGCTACTTTAATTACAAGATTTGCAGGCTCATTCATGATCGCTACAGTTCTAATGGCAATTTATGTTGCTTTTATTAGATCAGGTGGACTAGTGGCTACTTGGGCATTCTTTAATTTAGTTTTTATAATGAATGTTTCAATATTGGTTGTAAATTTTTATACATTAAAAATTGATAAAACAGGTTTAACAAAAAAAACTAGAAATGATGGGATATATGCTCCACTAGTTCTTGTTATTATCAGCGCTCTTCTTTGTTACGGTTTGGCTGATAAAATTTACGTTTAAGAAGATATATGGCAAAGTTTATGAATATTGTTAGATGCAAAGTTAAACCATCTAACAGAGAAGAATATTTGAAAAAAATAGATGAAATGCCAAAGTTCGATGGGCAGACTTCAGCTAAATATGTTGAGACAAAGCCCAACGAATTTTTTATGATAGGTGAATGGAATTCTGAAGATGATATTGCTAAAGCAAGGCCAAAAATGATTGAATTTTTGGACACACTTCGGCACACTTTAGAAGAACTGTCACCAGATTTGGGAGTAACAGATCCTCACTCTGGTACAGTTGTAATCGAGAAATAGGAAAGGGGTAACAATGGCAAAATTTTATACACTTGGATGTTACACAGCCAAAGGTCTTGGGGGATTTGTAAGCAATCCGTCTACAGACAGAAAAGCTGCTACATCTGCACTTGCTGCTTCTGTAGGAGCTAAAGTAACTCAATACTCAGGCCTAAGAGGAAAATATGATTTTATGGCAGTGATTGAAGGAACTTTTGAACAAGCTGCTGCAGCTGCAATGGTTGCTGTTTCTAGTGGTGCTGTTTCAGATTTTACAATTTTAGAAGATGTAGATCTAAATGAGATAGCTAAAACTGCTCAGAAAATGGCTTCATCATACAAAGAGCCAGGAAAATAATTATTTTCTGTAGCTAATACATTTTAAG
>JAOOBT010000016.1 GCA_028404615.1 Candidatus Pelagibacter sp. | reverse complement strand
TGTGCGGCAACTTTATAGAAACTATAACAATTTACATAATCTTTTTGAATATTTTCCATAACATATTTAGCTACCTTTTTTTCTTTAGCATTTTCATTTGCATTTAAAGAAAAAGGAGTAATAATAAAAATTAATAGTATTATTTTTCTCATCTATATTTCCTCATGGAAGCTTCAGCTAAAATTAAGTTTGGATCCATAAATGTTTTCGATAGCTTAGCTTTCTTAAAAGATTTATAGGCAAAAATTGCTATTGGCAACTCAGTACAGCCCAAAATGATTTTTTTACAGTTCATTTTTATTAAGTAGTTAACTGCAGGTTTAATAGCTCTCTCAGCCTCTTTAGTTTTACCCATTTTAACCAGTTTTATAGATTTATTTACACTTCTTGTTTGAAGCTTTCTGTCAGGCGATACTAATTTATAATTTTTGTTGAAGTAATAACTGTAAATCCCTGTTTTAATTGTAGCGTCTGTTGCTAAAAGGCCAATTTTAGAATTTTTTTTACAATTTTTTTTCGCATTCAAATATACAATCTCTGGCATATTTAAAATCGGAATCTTTATTTTTTTTTTAAGATCTTTGTACCAGTAATGTGCAGTGTTACATGGGATTGATATAAACTTACATTTATTTTTTTGCAAAAACTTACATCCGTGAATAAGGCTTTTTAAAACCTTATTGTATTTTTTTAGATTTTGTTTTCGATCAGGAATGTTAGCTTTGTTATATAAAATAAATAAAGGGTACTTTTGATCTGCTTTTCCTCTATTTAATTTTGCAAGCTTTGAGCAAAAATCTAAGCCTGCTTGTGTGCCCATGCCACCAAGAATTCCAATCATAAATCTTTAAATTGATTAACCTTTTCCTCGCCAAGGAATTGTTTTGTCTATTATTTTTCTAATCGTGATATCAAAAATTAAACCCAACATTCCCATAATAAATATAGTGATCCATATTACTTCATATTGGAAATATTTTTTAGCGACATTTTCAACGAAACCAACTCCCGTAGTTCCAGCTAAAAATTCTGCAGCCACTAGTGTTCCCCAGCACATTCCTGTTGCAACTCTTATACCTGTTAATATTTCTGGTAAGGAGTTAGGAAAAATAACGTGTCTTAATATTTGCCATTTGGATGCTCCAAGTGAATGCGCTGCATGAATTTTTGATAATTGAGTTCCTGATGCACCGGCTCTTGCTGAAATTATCATAATTGATAATGACACCATAAATAATAAAAATACTTTTCCAAGATTGTCTATTCCAAGAACTGAAATAACTAATGGCGCCCATGCTAACGGTGGAACAGGTCTGTATAATTCAATTAAAGGATCAAAAAATCCTTTTGCAAATCTATTTAAACCCATAAATAATCCTAATGGAACTCCAACTATTATCCCTGCTACTAATCCAAGAAATACTCTCAAAAATGAATCCCATATATGTCCAGTTGGAATTGGAATTTTAAATAAGTTAAAGTCTCCAGTTACAAAACTTAAAACTTTACTTTTAAAATTTGGCTTTACCTCACCTTTTTCATTGTGAACTGGATATTCACCAGGTAAAATATCAGCAAACCAATCAGGTATTAAGAAACCAATGATCTTGCTTACATCCATCATCTCGTACCAAATTAATGGAATTTGTTTATAACCTACATTAGGGTTCAACATTAATGTAAATTTGTTAAGTGTATCTGAAGGTTTCGGCAACCATCTACCAGATCCCTGCTCCGAGCAACTTGGACCACTAGAAATGATCGTACCTGATGGAAACAAAAGAATATCAACCCATCTAAGACTACCTTGTTCCTTTTTTTGCACATTATCAAAATTGATTATTGATGCCTGCATGTCTTTAAGAGTATTAGGAGGAAAAATACTCGCGTATTCAATTCTTCTTGCAATTTTAAGAATATCTTTCGCAAATGAAGAGGAAATTTCCTCAGAGGAGCCTAAACTAGTTCTATAATCTTTTATTTCTTTTTTTAGTTTTTCTAAAGC
>JAOOBT010000015.1 GCA_028404615.1 Candidatus Pelagibacter sp. | reverse complement strand
GTGTAAAAAATTTTATCAATTTAAAAGATTATTTTATTTCGGGTACAGTAAAATTAAACAATAAATTGAAATTCCCGAATAGTTTCAAACCTAATTATTGGAAATCAAAATTTAAAAAACTAAGATTAAAAACTATTGCCGGGTTTCATACAAGAAACATTCCGCATGCTACCCATGAAAAATTACACGACATGGCTTTAGAAAAATGTGATGGTTTATTTATACACCCAATGACAGGAAAACTTAAAAAAGGGGATTTTACAAGAAATTCAATTTTAAAATCATATAAAATTTATTTAAAAAAAAAGAAAAATAATAAAGTTTTTTTTGATGAATTTTTATCCCACGCTAGATTTGGAGGTCCTAGAGAAGCGGCCTTTCATGCAATAATTAGAAAAAATTTTGGATGTACTCATTTCATAGTCGGTAGAGATCATGCAGGTATTAAAAATTATTATTCAAAATATGCCTCACAAAATTTTTGTAAAAAAAATAAAAAAAAAATTGGTCTAAAAATTTTATCTTTTAAAGAGCCTTTTTATTGCAATAAGTGCGAAGAGATGAAAGGGTATTCTGAAAAGTGTGGACATAAAAAAGAAAATAAGAAGTATCTTAGCGGAACAGTGGTAAGAAATCACATATTAAATAAAAAAAAGCTTCCAAATTATTATTTGAGAAAGGAAATTTTAAAAATTTTAAGCAAGAAAAGTATCAGGTAGTTTTTTTTTAATTTTTTTATAAAGAACTTCCACTTGTTTTTTTAGATCTTTTCTAAAGTTGTTGATGAATATTAAGTCTGGTTTTTTTGGAAACTCGGGTTTTATATCTCTGCCCACTACATTAGCTTTTTTTCCAGCATACAGTCTCTTTTTGTTATTTTTCTTTAATACAGAAAAATCGGCTTTAATATAAATTTCAAAATAGTTTTTAAAAATTTTTCTATTATAATTTCGAGCATGATCCATCATACCGATTACAGCAAAAACAACATTTATTTTTTGTTTGAGTATGAAGTTAATAAAGTTTGAATATTTTTTTACAATTTTAGACCTTCCATTATAATCATAACCTTTAAGATCAAATATTTTTCTTAAATTATCTCCGCTAAAAATTAAAGTTGGTCCTATATCCCTAGAGAGTTTTTTAACTAAAATTTTTGCGGTCCTTGTCTTTCCAGAACCAGCTAGTCCAGTTACCCAAAAAACTATTCCTAAATTTTTATCAAATTTTTTTTTAAGTCTCATTTATTATCTTTATAATCTTTTTCAAATTTGAGTTTTTACCAGATTTTGAATGACGAATGTATCTATTCAAATAATCTCTATATTTAATTTTATTAATTTTCAACAAGCTTTTGTCTTTTATTAGTATTGGGGGGTTATCAATGTTGTATAAAACTGATCCTAATTTTTTTGATAAAAAACTAACATGATAAGCATCATGAGAGTTATTTATTTCATCTGAAGTATAAAAAATTATAGGTTTATTGTGAATTATTGCAAAATTCATAGCTGTGCTGGTATAGCTTATAACAGCAAGTGATCTTGAAATAAATTCATTTGTTTTTTTATAATTTATCGTCTTACGTTTTCCAAAGAAAATATTTAAATTTTTATAATTTGATCTCGGATGAGTTGCTATTATAACTTTGGTATTTAAGCTTTGCTCTATTAAATCAAAAAATTTTTTTAAAGAATCATAATATTTTTTTGGCGTAGCGAAGGGCGGTATTTCTCTGTGCGCGTAAGCATTGTGAAAAGGGAGATATTGATCTAAAAAAAGAATGTAATTTTGACTCTCTTTTTTAAATTGTTTTTTACTTTTGAAATTTTCAAAATCAAGACTATTGGCAAATATATATTTTGTTTTTTTTCTATTCTTTGAATTTAAATTTGCGCCATCTTCACCAACACAAAAAATTAAGTCATAAAAAAAATTATATTCATTTTTTTTTCGTAAATAGTCAAATTTAAGAAGTTTTTTACCATAATACAGGAACAATTTTTTGTTAAAAAAAACTACTTTAAATAAATATTTTATTTTTAAAAAAAAACTTCTTTTAAAAGTAGGATTTAAGTT
>JAOOBT010000014.1 GCA_028404615.1 Candidatus Pelagibacter sp. | reverse complement strand
TAATAATAAGTATGAATTACTAGTTGATAAACTTGAAAGATTATTAGATGAAAGAGGGATAAAAAAAGTGGACATTTCTGCAGTTGGAGGGCCTTGTTTAGCTGCAGGATTGGCTAACAGAGTTCATTCAAGCGTTGTTATTGCCAACAAGGATGTTCAAACTGCCAAAAAAATCGCAGACATGCTAAATACAAACTATTATCATACATCTCATTCAGATGATCTAAATGGGGTAGAAGTTTCAGCTGCAATAAAAAATATTTTTTCGATGGCTGTAGGAGCAGCGAAAGGTTTATGTAGTCGCAATATATCTAATGAGGTAAGAGAAAAAAATTATTTAAATACTGCATCAGCTTTAATAAAACAGTCTATTCATGAAATGGAAATTTTTGTTGAGCACCTTAACGGTAAAAAAGAGACCGTAAAAGGGTTGGCTGGTTTAGGAGATCTTTACGTAAGCTCAGGTGGCGGAAGAAATGCAAAAATGGGATCTTACATTGGAGAAGGATTAACTTTTTCTGAGGTAAAAAAAACAAAAATGGAAAAGGTCACAGTTGAAGGAGCAGACCTCGCAAAAGAAATCGCAAAAAAGGTTAACGAAGATTTTGATCAAAAAAAATTACCCTTAATGCTTGGTATGATAAATGCTATTATAAATGATAAGAAACTTGAATTAGATTGGGAGTCTTTTAGATAATGAAAAAATTTTTAATTTCAATTGATGCCGGAACTACATCTAACAGATCAATCCTTTTTGACCAAAAAGGTAAACCGGTTTATTCATCACAAAAAGAGTTTACACAGTATTTTCCAAAAAGTGGATGGGTTGAGCACAATCCAGAAGAAATATGGAGAACAACTTTAAAAACTTTAAAAGATGTTATAAAAAAAGCTAAAAGACTAAGAGGTGAAATTTTAAGCATAGGTATTACTAATCAAAGAGAAACCACTGTTTTATGGGACAAAAAAACAGGTAAGCCAGTTTACAATGCTATTGTCTGGCAAGATCGTAGACAAGAGGAGTTTTGTAAAAAATTAAGAAAACAAAATAAAGATACTATGGTTTTTAACAAAACAGGTCTTTTAATTGACTCTTACTTTTCAGGAACAAAGATAAAATGGATACTGGATAATGTTTCTAAAGCTAAGCAATTAATGAATAAAAAACAATTATTGTTTGGAACAATCGATAGCTTTTTAATTTGGAGATTAACTCGAGGAAAAATACACGCAACTGATGCTACAAATGCAAGCAGGACAATGATTTATAATATTAGTTCAAATAAATGGGATGATACGATTTTAAATTTATTAAAAATCAAAAAACATATTCTTCCTGAAGTAAAAGATTGTGCTGATGATTACGGTCAAACCCATTCATCGATCACAGGAAAGTCTATACCAATAAATGGCGTAGTAGGGGATCAACAATCAGCTACTATTGGTCAATGTTGTTTCGAACCAGGATCTCTAAAAAGTACGTATGGCACGGGAGCATTTGTTTTACTTAATACAGGAAGTAAAAAAATTTATTCCAAAAATAGATTGTTAACTACAATTGCATATAGAATTAACGGTAAGACGACATACGCAATGGAAGGATCAATTTTTATTGCTGGAGCAGGGGTTCAATGGTTAAGAGATAGAATGAAATTTTTTAAGAAAGCCCCAGAGACAGAAAAAATTGTGAAATCTTTAAAAGATAATAATAATATTTATCTAGTACCAGCTTTTACAGGACTAGGAGCTCCTTACTGGGATGCAAACGCTAGAGGAGTTTTAAGTGGAATTACTAGAGATACAAGTCCAAAGGAAATTGTAAGAGCCACAATAGAAGCTGTTGCCTATCAAACTTATGATTTATTTGAAGCAATGAAACACGATGGTTTAAGACCTAAAATTGTAAAAGTTGATGGTGGAATGGTTATGAATAATTGGTTTTCACAATTTTTATCTGACATCGTTAATGTAAAAGTTTTGAGACCAAAAGTTCAAGAAACTACTGCGTTAGGCGCTGCATTTATGGCAGGTTTACAAATTGGGGTTTACAAATCTTTAAAAGATATTTCTAAAAATTGGCATTTAGATAAAAAATTCTCACCAAAAATGCAAAATCCATCAAGAAATAAACTTTTAAAAGGATGGTCTGCAGCAATTAAAAAAACTTTAAGTAA
>JAOOBT010000013.1 GCA_028404615.1 Candidatus Pelagibacter sp. | reverse complement strand
AATAAAAAAAATAAGTTCTTCAATTTCTTATATCAATGCGGATAACAGTATTGGTTTTGTAAGTGGTGATATTGGTATTAAACAAGCAATTAAAAATGCAAAGAAGACTGGAATAGGTTTAGTGGCTATAAAAAAAAGCGGACATTACGGACTTTCAAGTTTTTACGCTGAACAAGCGGTGAATAATAAACTAATGGTTTTTTGTTTTACAAATGCGCCTGCTGCTTTAGCCCCACATGGTGCAAAGAAATCTCTGTTTGGAACAAACCCTATTTGTTTTGGTGTTCCTACAGGAAAAGTTCCTTTTATTTATGATGCCTCAACGTCAATGATAAATAGAGGAACTATACGTAGAGCTGACAAGTTAGGTTTGAAAATTCCATATGGTGTTGCTCTTAACAAAAAAGGTAAAATTACAACTAACGCTAAAGAGGCTCTTCAGGGTACTCAATTACCCATTGCAGGTTTTAAAGGTTCTGGTTTAGCTTGGATGGTTGATATTTTAAGTGGTGTTTTCACAGGCAGTAGTCATGGAGGAAAAACAAAAGATCCTTTTGATGATTTTTCAGGACCCCAAAATATGGGCCATTTATTTATTACTATTAATCCTAAAATTTTTATCGGAAATAAGTTCGTTAAAGAAATGCAGAAAAATATTAAGCTTGTCAAAAAACTTCCAAAAGCGAAAGGATTTACAAATATTTTATATCCAGGTGAAAGAAAAAATAAGACGTATAAAAAGAATTTAAATAAAGATATATCTATTCCTACGAAAATTTTAAGAGAAATGGAAAAATTAAATGCTGAGTAAAAAAGATATTATTTGTCCTGAGAATTTGCTTAATTTGGCTAAAAGAAAAGGGCCGGCAAAAGCAGTAATAGTTAATGCAGTAAAGCCAGTTTCAATTGAGTCAGCAAAACAAGCTGTAGATGCAAATTTAATTATACCAGTATTCATAGGGGATAAATCAATTATTGAAAATAATGCTAAACAATTGAACTGGAATATTTCTAAATACGAAATAATTAATGAACCAGATGAAAATAGTACTGCACCAATTGCAGCAAAACTGGCAAGTGAAGATAAAGTTAAAATTATTGTTAAAGGCCATATTCATACAGACGTACTCATGAAAGCAGTTTTAAAAAGAGATTTGAATTTAATAGGAAAAAAAAGACTAAGTCATATTTGGCATATGACATTAGAAAAGAGTGATAAACCATTTATCATTACCGACGGTGCATTAAATGTGTTACCAAAATTAGAAACTAAAATGCATATTTTAAAAAATGCGATAGATTTTGCGAATAGAATAGGAATTGGGAAACCTAAAGTGTCAGTACTATCAGCAACTGAGGAAGTTTTAGATAGTATGCCTAGTTCTCTAGAAGCAAACGAACTTACCAAAAGAGCAAAAGAAGAAGGTTTAAACGCAGAAGTATTTGGACCAATGGCATTCGATAATTCAGTTTCTGAAAAAGCTGCTCAAATTAAAGGGATTAAAAATGCGGTTGCTGGTAAAACTGATATTCTGTTAGTTCCGAACGTAGAAACTGGAAATGCCTTAGTAAAAATGATGATTTTTTTTATGGGGGCTTGCGCAGCTGGCGTAGTAGTTGGTGGAAAAATTCCTGTTGTAATAACGAGTAGAGCTGATGATACTCAAGCAAGAATTGCCTCTATGGCTGCTGCTGTTGTTGCACTTTAATGAAAAGACTTTTATCGAATTTAATTTTAAGCATACTTTTGATAAATACAAGTTATTCGCTTGCATTAGCTCACCATGCTAATGAAAAATATTGTTTTGATTGTATGCACAAATACAAAATAGGTGATAATAAAAACGACACCTACGAGTTTGAGATTAATTTACAAAAAAACGATTTATCTAAAAAAGTAGATGAACAACTTAATGATAAAAAAACAGGTCTAGTAAGTTACATCTTATTTGAAAATGATAAAATTTTAGTTGATCAAAATAGAGAAAGTAAATATAGAGGAGGATATTATCCTTCACATTCTGTAGGAAAAAGCTTGGTAAGCCTTGTTACTGGTTATGCTGTATGTGATGGTTATATTAATTCAGTTTTTGATAATATCAATTACCCAACTGTTGCTAATACTTTATATAAAGATCAAAAATTATTAAACCTGCTTAACATGCAAGCAGGTGATGAACCCATTGTTGGTCAAAGATTTTATAGGAAAGATAACAGAATTAACGGTAAAGGAACTAATGTTAATTCAACACCTATTAAATCTATATTGAAAAGACACTTTGAAGGTAAAACTGGGTATGGTCCCGGCAATCATTACAACTATAGTGCCATGACTACTAACGTAATTATGAATTATGTTATTTATAAAACTGATGATGATTGGGAAAAATTACTACATAAGATATTTGTTGTGGACGCGAAGGTAGAAAAAAGCGTTTATTTTGGAAAGTCTTTAGAAAAACATAAATTTAGTAACAGAAAAAAAGGAGAATACGGTAGATATTCTTTTTATGCACAAAGGTATGACTATTTGAGAATAGCTAAACTAATAATGGATCATTGGAAGAATGATACTTGTGTTGGTAAATACTTGAAAACAATCTACGAGAATAGAGTCGATAAGAAAAAAGATAAATATAGTAAGTTTAGCGGAAATCATGCTGCAACACAAAGTTATGGAGGTCAGTTTCACTTTGATCCTATTGGAATTAAAGAGAGGCCAATACTAATGATGGATGGGTTTGCTGGTCAACAAGTAGTAATTGATTTTAATAAGAATAAAATTATTACTGTTCATTCCACTGACGCTCATTATGATTGGTATAGTCTTGTTTATTTACAATTAGAACCAGATCTTTTTTATAAACCTGTTAGAAATAACTAAATGAAAAAACTTAAAAACTGGGATAATAAAACCTGGTTATCATCTAAATCGTATATCTCTCAGTTTAATAAATTTCTTAAAATAAAAAGTAATTTAAATAAAAATTCAAAAATATTGGACATTGGGTGTGGAAGAGCAAATATTATTAGCGCCCTTCAACAGAAATATAAATTTAAAAATAAACCCATTGGAATTG
>JAOOBT010000012.1 GCA_028404615.1 Candidatus Pelagibacter sp. | reverse complement strand
AATTTCAAGATCCATATAAAAACCATGGTATTACATTTCTTGATAATAGATCAAACAAGTTAATAGTAAAAAAATCAAATTTTAATGATGTTATAAGAATTTTAGGTCAACCACACTCAAAATCAATCGTTGATGAAACAACCTGGATTTATATAGAAAGAGTATTAACTAAGGGAGAATATCATAAACTAGGAAAAAATATTCTTAAAAGTAATAATGTTTTGATACTCGAATTTGATAAATACGGCATCCTGTCTACAAAAAATCTTTTAGACAAAAAAGATATAAAAGAAATTAAATTCTCTAAAAATGAAACTTACAACGAAATTACTTCAAAAAGTTTTGTTGAAAGATTTTTAAGCAGTGTAAGAAGCAAGATGTATAGTAATAGAAAATAAATACTAGTGAGCAATCACTGCCAATAAAAGTAAGGCCACTATGTTGGTTATTTTAATCATTGGATTTACTGCTGGTCCAGCTGTATCCTTATATGGATCTCCAACGGTATCACCTGTAACAGCAGATTTGTGTGCTTCTGATCCTTTGCCACCAAAATTACCATCTTCAATGTATTTTTTTGCATTATCCCATGCACCACCACCTGCTGTCATTGAAATAGCTACAAACAAACCTGTTATTATGACTCCTAATAACATAGCGCCTAATGATGAGAGCGCAGCTTCTAATCCACCAATTTGTAAAATTATAAAGTAAAGTATTATCGGAGATAAAACAGGTAGAAGAGAAGGAATGATCATTTCTTTAATTGCTGCTTTAGTTAGTAGGTCTACTAGTTTACCATAGTCAGGTTTTCTTTTACCTTTCATTATACCTGGTATCTTTTTAAATTGTCTTCTGACCTCAACAACTACTGCACCTCCAGCTCTACCTACAGCTTGCATACCCATTGAACCAAATAAATATGGTAGCATTCCTCCAATTAATAAACCTGTGACTACGAAAGGATTTGATAAGTCAAAAGTAACATTTACTCCTTCAAGTGCTGATCCACTAACTTTTGAAAAATATTTTATATCTTCTGTGTAAGCTGCAAAAAGCACTAATGCACCGAGGCCAGCTGAACCTATTGCATATCCTTTTGTAACAGCTTTTGTTGTATTTCCCACTGCATCTAATGCGTCGGTGGTTTTTCTAACATTTTTTGGTAATTTCGACATCTCTGCTATTCCGCCAGCATTATCAGTAACTGGACCGTAAGCATCTAATGCAACGACCATACCTGTTAAGGCAAGCATTGCAGTTACTGCTATCGCAATACCATATAGACCAGCTAAGCTATTAGTATATAAAATTCCTGCAACAATTATTAGAGCCGGTATAGCAGTTGCTTCCATTGAAATTGCTAAACCTTGAATTACATTTGTTCCATGACCAGTTGTGGAAGATTTAGCAACTGTTTTAACTGGTCTGTAGTTAGTCCCAGTATAATATTCAGTTACCCAAATTAATAAACCTGTTATTACAAATCCAACAACACCACAAATATAAATATCTAAACCAGTAAAAATTGCTCCGGCATTGTTGTTGTAGGTGCTTTTAATACCAATAATTGAATCTGTTACTGGATACATTATTAATAAAGAGGTCACAGCTGTAACTATAAAACCTTTATATAAAGCACCCATTATACTTTTGGTTTTACCTAATTTAACAAACCAGGTACCAATTATTGAAGTAATTATACATGCTCCACCAATTGCTAAAGGGTAGATCATTAAATTGTAATCTTGTGGAGAAAAAATTGAAGCTAAAACCATTGTTGCAACAATTGTAACAGCGTAAGTTTCAAATAAATCTGCAGCCATCCCAGCACAATCACCAACATTGTCTCCTACATTATCTGCTATTACAGCTGGATTTCTTGGATCATCTTCGGGAATTCCTGCTTCAACTTTACCAACTAAATCAGCGCCAACATCTGCGCCTTTGGTAAATATTCCTCCTCCAAGTCTTGCAAAAATAGATATTAATGATGCGCCAAAACCTAAAGCTACAAGTGCATTTATAATTTCTCTGTTATCTACCTTCAAATTAATTAAAATTATGTAATAAATTGTAATTGCTAATAAAGCTAATCCTGCTACTAGCAATCCAGTGATAGCACCTGATTTGAATGCTATAGTTAAACCTGATTGTAAGCTTGATCTTGCTGCTTCTGCTGTCCTAACATTAGCTTTTACTGAAATTAACATTCCAACATAACCAGCTACACCAGATAAAAAAGCTCCAATAAAATAACCTAAGCCAACAAGATAACTAAAAAAATAAGTTACAATTGCCAGTACAATTAAACCTACTATAGCTATAGTTTTATATTGTCTATTTAAATACGCTTTTGCCCCGATTTGAATTGCCTCTGCTATTTCTTGCATCCGATTATTTCCAGGGCTAGAGGAAATTATCTGCCCAGATAATAGGTAACTATAAGCGACAGCCAAAATACCTGTGAAAGAAATCAAATAAAGAAGTTCTAAATAGTTTGTCATTTTAATAAATGGATAAATGCCAAAAAAGTATTAAAAACGCAAGCTAAACTTAATGTTTTTTTAAGAAATTTACTCATCTTTTCTTAGTTCTTTAGCTATTTTATCTAGAATAGCATTTAAATATCCAATTTGAATTTTTTCTAGAAAATGTTCAGATGCCTCCAAATACTCTTTTATTATGACTTTTTTTGGTATGGTATGTTTAAACATCATCTCAAATATAGCTGCATATAAAATTATCTTTAACAATTTATCGGTTTTAGTTAAGTCAATATCATCATTTAGATGTAAATTAATTTTTTGTTCAATTAATTCTGATCTTTCTAAGGTACCAATAACTACATCCTTTATAAATTTCTTAAATTGATTTTTTTGGAACTCAATTACAGCATCAGGATTCATTAAAGAATTATATAGTTTTTGTATTACTTTTATTCTTGGGGTTGAGTTCTTAGATTTTTTTGGGTCCATTATTTAATATAGAAATAACTGCGTTTGCAGCTTCTGACCCTTTGTTTGGTTTTTTATTATTTGATATATCACTTCTTATTTTTGCTTGGTTAATGTTAAAAGCTGTAATGATACCATTTCCGATTGGTTTATTATATTCAATAGACAGATTTTGTATCGCATTAAATGTTGAGTCAGTAATCAAATCAAAATGAGGAGTCTGACCTTTAATTACACAACCAAGAGCTATAAAACCATCGAATTTATTTATGTTTTTTCTTATAGCGATTGGAATTTCATAAATACCCGGTACATCTAGAATACTTGTATTAAATTTTTTATTCGAAAGCACTTTTTTTACACCTAATACTAATTTTTTAGATATTTGTTTATAATAACTTGAGTTGATAATTAATATTCTTTTCATTTAATTATTATTTGTTTCTTTATTTTAATACCGAATCCTTCAAGACCAATTATTTTTTTTTTGCTTCTAGAAATTAAT
>JAOOBT010000011.1 GCA_028404615.1 Candidatus Pelagibacter sp. | reverse complement strand
ATAAAAATTTAAGCACAGTTTTTTTATTTTCAAGTGTTGTACCAGCTGCATATAGAAATATCAAAAAAAAATTAAGATCAACAAAATATAAATGCTTGGAAATCAAAGATCTTAATTTAAATAGAATAATAAAGATAAATGTAAAGAATAAAAAAGAATTAGGCTCAGATAGAATAGCAAATGCAATTGGTGCACAAAAATTCAAAAATTGCTTAATTTTAGATTTTGGAACGGCGACAACATTTGACGTAATTAAAAATGGAAAATATGAGGGAGGAGTAATCGCACCTGGTGTTAAGCTTTCAATAAAAAATTTGAGTAACGCAACAGCCTTACTTCCTTTAATTAATTTAAAAAGCCATCAAAAGAGCTTTGGAAAAAACACTAAAGCAGCACTAAATGCTGGATTTGTTTGGGGATATGAGGGTTTGATAAACAACATAATTAATAAAATTATAAGCAAAAACATAGTTAAATATAAAATTATATTAACCGGGGGTTATGCAAATTTTTTTAAAAAAGTTATTAAAAAAAGTGTATCAATTGATAAAGATATAACTATGAAAGGCATAGCAAGTGTTTATAAAGAATTAATATGAGCAAGGAAGAATTACTTTTCTGTCCATTAGGCGGATCCGGAGAAATAGGTGGTAATATGAACTTATACGCCTATGGTAAAGAAGATAATCAAAAATGGATAATTGTTGATATGGGTGTTTCCTTTGCTGATGACTCTGTACCTGGCATTGATTTAATAATGCCGGACGCAGGCTTTATTATTGATAAAAAAGATGATTTGCTAGGAATAGTTTTAACCCACGCACACGAGGATCATATTGGAGCAGTAGCACATATATGGCCAGATTTAAAATGCAAAATGTACGCTACTCCATTCACTGCAGCTTTAATTTTAGAAAAATTTAAAGAAAAAAAAATTGATATATCTCCTTATCTTAATATTGTTCCATTAAACAGCCAAATTAAACTTGGCGATTTTGAAATAGACTTTGTAACATTAACTCATTCTATTTTAGAACCAAATGGGCTGAGTATAAAAACTCCTCTAGGTACCATTCTTCATACAGGTGATTGGAAAATTGATCCCAACCCTTTAATTGGCGGTCAAATTGATGAAAAAAAATTAAAATTAATTGGAGATAGCGGGGTATCCGCAATGATTTGTGACTCAACAAATATTTTTAGTCCAGGCAGAGCTGGTTCTGAGTCTGAGGTGAGAGATAGTTTGCTAAGAATTATGGAAATTAAAACTAATAGAGTTTTAGTAACTTCTTTTGCATCTAATGTAGCCAGAATGGAAACCATTTTTTATTGCGCTAAAAAAACCGGAAGAAATATTTGTCTCGTAGGGCGTTCTATGCAAAGAATTTATAAAGCAGCAAAAAAATGCGGTTATTTAAAGGGTCTAATCGAGCCACTAGAGCCTAGAGAAGCTAAAAAAGTCTCAAAAAATAAAATTTTGTATTTAGCAACAGGTAGTCAAGGTGAGCCAATGGGAGCAATGAATAGGATTATTAATGGTACTCATCCAGATGTTTTTCTTGAAAGTGGAGACTGTGTAATTTTTTCATCAAAAATAATTCCTGGTAACGAAAAAAAATTATATTCAATACAAAATTTAATCGTCAAGAATAAGATGGAAATGATAAGCGAAGAAAATGCTTTTGTTCATGTTTCCGGTCACCCTAATCGAGATGATTTAAAAGATATGTATAAGTGGGTAAAGCCGCAGTGTGTTATCCCTGTTCATGGGGAGCATCGTCATATGGTTGAGCACGTTTCATTTGCAAAAGAAATGCAAGTTCCAAAAACATTATTAATTGAAAACGGAGACATTGTAAAAATTTTACCTGGAGATAAGCCAAAAATTATAGATAAAGCACCATCTGGGAAAGTTTATTTAGATGGAAATATTAATGTTGAAACTGATGCCCAATCAATTAAAGAAAGAAAAAATCTTTCTGTAAATGGATATTTAGAGATAACTATTTTAGTGTCAAATAATGGAAAAATAAAAAAACCTATTATTTCGTTTAAAGGAATCCCAGAGAATGAAGATAATGAGCCATTTATTTTTGATATGGAAGATGAGATTTTTAACATTTGTAGAACTTTTTCTTTAGATAATAAAAATCAACAAAAAAATTTAATAGATACTATTAAGCAAAATTGCAGAAGAATAGTTAAAGAAAAAACAGGTAAAAAACCTTTTACAAATATTAATATAGCGAGAGTTTAGTGGGTATAACTGGCTCAATTATAGTTTATGTATTAATTTGGTGGATAATTTTCTTCTCTATTTTACCTGTAGGAATTCAATCAAATAAGGAAAAATTTAAAGAAAATATTGAAGGTATTGATCCCGGAGCTCCAAAAAATCCAAGAATTGCAAAAAAATTTTTAATTACGACGATAATTACTTCAATAATTTTTATTGTAATATATTATCTAGTTAGGTTTAATTTACTAAATTTAAGAGAATATCTACAATAAATGTACCTTTCAAAATTATTTATTCCAATTACTAAAGATCTACCAGCTGAGGCAAAAATTAAATCTCATCAGTTAATGCTTAGAACTGGCATGATTAAACAATCTTCAGCAGGAATATATTCTTGGTTGCCTTTAGGTTTTAAAGTAATGAAAAAAATTGAGCAAATTGTTAGAGAGGAACAAAATTTTATTGGAGCTCAAGAAATGTTGATGCCAACTATTCAATCATCTGAAATTTGGAAAGAAAGTGGGCGTTATGATGATTACGGTGAAGAAATGTTAAGGATTAAAGATCGCCAAGGTAGAGAGATGCTCTATGGTCCTACAAATGAAGAATTAATTACGGATGTATTTAGATCAAGCGTTAAATCTTATAAATCTCTCCCTCAAATTCTTTACCATATTCAGTGGAAGTTTAGAGATGAAATAAGACCTAGGTTCGGTGTTATGAGGTGTAAAGAATTTTATATGAAAGATGCATATTCTTTTGATTTAACAGATGAAGATGCAAAAAAATCTTACAATAAAATGTTTTTTTCTTATTTAAAAACTTTTAGAAGATTGGGATTAAAAGCAATACCAATGGCTGCAGACACAGGTCCGATTGGAGGTGATTTATCACATGAATTCGTCATTTTAGCTGAAACTGGAGAGAGTCAAATTTTTGCTGATAAGCGAATATTTGAAATTGACTTGAACAAGTATGATTTTACAGATGAGTCTTTATCAAAAGTGAGGAAAGACTTTACAAGTTTTTACGCTGTTACTGATGAAAAATTTAGTGAAAAAAAATTTAATGAACAAGTTGATAATAAAAATCAAATTAAAACAAAAGGTATTGAGGTAGGACATATATTTTACTTTGGTGATAAGTACTCAAAACCTATGAATTGTTTAATAGATGACAAAAGTGGTAAAAAAATCTCTGTTAAAATGGGATCGTATGGCATTGGTGTATCTAGACTAGTTGGCGCGGCCATAGAGGCAAATTATAATGATGATGTAATGAAATGGCCGAAGGCAATTTCACCATTTGACGTAGTTATACTGCCAAGTATTAATAAAAATAATAACGAAAACTTACAAAAAGCTGAAAAAATATACAAAGAATTAAAAAAACAAAATGTTGACGTATTGTTAGATGATGTTGATGAGAATATGTCTAATAAATTTAAAAAACATGACCTAATAGGTATACCTTATCAAATCATTATTGGATCAAAATCTGAGGAAAATAAATTTGAATTCAAAGAATTAAAGTCCAAAAGTGAACTGTTGAGTGTAGAAAATATCAAATCTAAACTTAAAGAATAATATCTTGTTCACAAAAGTAGAAAGATTAATTTCATCTAGAAATTTAAGACCCAAAAAAAAAGAGGGTTTTTTGAAAATAATTTCAATTTTTTCTTTTTTAGGAATTGCATTGGGTGTTGCTATTTTAATAATTGTAATGTCTGTAATGAATGGTTTTAAAAATGAGCTAACAAAAAAAATTTTAGGTTTAAATCCTCATATTATAATTGAGCCTAATAGTTTTAATATTAATGATGAATATATATTAAAAATTAAAAAAAAATTTACTGATGTTAGTTTAAGCAAAACCTATTCAGGTGAGGGTATAGCTATAAGTAATGACAAAGCCAAAGGTTTGATATTAAAAGGTGTTAATGTTGAAGAGGAAAAGATAAAAGAATTTTTTAAAAAAAATTTAACTAGCGGTAAAATTGAGAATTTTAATAATAACAGCGTATTTATCGGAACAGAGCTAGCTTTTAATCTTAATTTAAAAGAAGGGGAGTCGATAAATTTGATGTCTTCTGCTTTTATAGCAACTCCTCTAGGTGGTTTGCCTAAACAAGAAAATTTCAAAATAGCTGGTACATTTAATACAGGTTTCTTAGAATTTGATCAAAATGTTATTTTTTTAAACATTCAAGACGCTCTATCAATTTTCGATAAAAGTCCTAAGGATCAGAATATTGAATTGTATTTGACTGACCCTTTGAAGGCTAATCAATATAAAAATCAGATTGAAATAATAAATCCAAATTTTTTTATTTATACCTGGGCAGATTTGAACAAATCTCTTTTTAGCGCTCTAAAAGTTGAAAGAAATGTTATGTTTATCATTTTAACTTTAATAATAATAGTCGCTGCATTTAATATCATATCAGGTTTAACGATATTAATTAAAAATAAGACCAAAGAAATTGCAATTTTAAAAACATTAGGACTTAGCAACGCTTCTATAAAAAAATCTTTTTTTTTAACAGGTTTTTCTATAGGTTTTTTAGCAACTTTGACTGGAATTTTCTTAGGGATTATTTTTTCAATAAATATAGAAAAATTTAGAGTATTTTTGTCTACAGTATTTAATTTAGAAATATTTCCCGCAGATATTTATTTCCTAGAAAAACTTCCTAGTGAAATCAATTTTCAATCTATTTTAATAATCTTCTTTTTGTCATTATTTGTATCAGCTGTAGCCTCTTACATCCCTGCAAATAATATTACTAAAATGAAAACATTTAGAGCATTAAAATATGACTAAAACTTTTATAGAAACTTTTAATCTAAAAAAAACTTACAAACATTTAAATGGGAATATTACTCTTTTTAATAATTTAAATATTAAAATCAACCATGGCGAATTAGTAGCTTTAGTAGGGCCTTCAGGATCTGGTAAATCATCTTTTCTTCATATCCTGGCATTATTAGATGACCCAACAAATGGAGAGATAAAAATCAATAAAATGAACACTAAAAAATTTAAAAACGAAAAAAAAGATAAAATAAGACGGGAAAATATATCAATTATATTTCAAGATAATAACTTATTAACTGATTTTACTGCTTTAGAAAATGTAATGATGCCCTTACTTATTAAAGGAGAAAATAAACAAAATGCATTAGATAAAGCTAAAAAAATTTTAAAATCAGTAAAAATTTTAGATAGGTCAAGCCATTTCCCCAACGAACTTTCTGGAGGTGAACAACAAAGAGTTGCGATAGCTAGAGCTTTAGTGGCAGACACAAGTTTAATCCTAGCAGATGAGCCAACTGGAAATTTAGACTATAAGACCTCAAAAGAAATTTTTAATTACTTCCTTAAATTAAAAAAATTAAAAAAAACAATTATTTTTGCAACTCACAATAGAGAACTTGCTAACAGGGCTGATTACAAGTTGTTAATTTCAGATGGTGATATAAAACGTGTCAATGTCTCCAAATGAAAAAAGTTTTAATCATATAAAAGTTCACACACAATATTCAATATGTGAGGGCGCAATTAAAATTGATGATCTTGCTGATTATTGCAAATTAAACAAAATAAAATCAATAGGTCTTGCAGACAGTTTTAATTTATGCGGAGCCTTAGAATTTTCAGAAAAACTCTCAAAAGTAGGAACTCATCCAATTATCGGAACACAAATTAATTTGAAAATTAGCGATATTTTCGGAAAAATTACTTTGTATGCTACTTCTGAAAAAGGATATAAAAACTTAACAAGATTATCATCGCTAAGTTATTTAGAAAACAGTCTCACAACAGATCCCTCTTGCACTTTAGATGATTTAATCAACAATAATGAAGACTTAATTTTATTGACAGGTAATTATTTAAATATTTTTGGCAAACTTTTTTTCAAAAATAAAATTAAAGATATTGATAAAATTTTAACAAAATTAAAATTGAACTTTAAAGACAGATTATATTTAGAAATACAAAGACATAATGAAAATCAAGAAAAAACATTTGAAAATCACATGCTAAATATTTCAAAAAATCATCAACTACCCTTAATAGCTTCACAAGAAGTTTTTTATTTAGAAAAAGATATGTATGAAGCACATGATGCTTTAATCTGTATTGGTGAAAAAAATTATTTAGAAGAAAAAAATAGATTAAGATACAATAATCAACATTACCCCAAATCGCATGACGAACTTAAAATCATTTACGAGGATATTCCTGAGGCTTTAGAGAATAATTACAACTTTCATTTAAGATTTAATTTTAAACCCAAAAAATCAAAGCCTATATTACCATCCATTGCCAGCAATGAAAGTAATTCACCTGAGGAAGAATTAAAAATATTGGCAAAAAAAGGGTTAGAAAATAGATTAGAAAATTTTATTTCAAAAAAAAGCAATAAAACAAAAGACGAATTATTTAAGATTTATGAAGATAGGTTATCACATGAGATAAACATTATAAATTCAATGGATTATGCAAGCTATTTTTTAATTGTCTCTGATTATATAAAGTGGGCTAAAAAAAATTCAATACCTGTAGGTCCTGGCAGAGGTTCAGGAGCTGGCTCGCTGGTAGCTTATTGTTTGGATATTACAGACCTAGATCCTATAGAATTTGATTTGATCTTCGAGAGATTTTTGAATCCAGATAGAATTTCTATGCCAGATTTTGATATCGACTTTTGCGAGGAAAAAAGAGATCAAGTTTTTGAATACCTTAAATCAAAGTACAAAAATGGAGTTGCACATATTATCACTTTTGGAAAATTAAAAGCTAGAATGGCATTACGTGATGTTGGTCGCGTTTTAGGACTCTCTTATGGTCATGTCGATAGGATTTGTAAAATGATACCCTTTGATCCTTCTAGACCTCTTACTTTACAAGAGTCAATTGATAGAGAACCTAGATTTAAAGATGAAATTAAAAATAACTCTAAAGTAAAAAAACTATTAGATTTGTCTTTGAAATTAGAAGGATTAAATCGAAACATGGCTACTCATGCTGCAGGGGTGGTAATCGCTGGAGATAAATTAGCAGAGCAATTCCCTTTATATGTAGACCATAATTCAAACTTAACTTTACCTTCAACTCAATATGATATGTACTCTTCTGAAAATGCTGGCTTAGTAAAATTTGATTTACTTGGCCTCAAAACTCTTACTGTCATTGATAATACAATTAAAAGATTAAAATCAAAAAAAATTTTTTTAGACATTAGTAAAATAAATTATAATGACGAAAAAGTTTTTACTATGTTATCAACTGGAGAAACAACAGGTTTATTCCAGCTTGAAAGTGCAGGAATGAGAGAAGCAATCAAGCAAATGAGACCGAATAAACTAGACGATATAATAGCACTTGTGGCTTTATATAGGCCTGGCCCGATGAGCAATATTCCAATTTATAATGATTGTAAAAATGGAATAAGGCAGCCTGATTATATTCATGAAACTTTAAAAGAAATATTAAAACCTACTTACGGTATAATTATTTATCAAGAACAAGTAATGCAAATTGCCCAAATACTAGCAGGTTTTACAGCTGGTGAAGCAGACATTTTAAGAAGAGCTATGGGTAAAAAGAAAAAAGCAGAGTTAGATAAACAAAAAGAAAGATTTATAAACGGTGCATTAAAAAAAGGTATTAAAAAAGATGTAGCTAATTTTGTTTTTACAAAAATTGAACCTTTTGCTCAATATGGCTTCAATAAAAGTCATGCCGCTGCCTATGCCTTGATAGCCTATCAAACAGCCTATCTAAAAACTTATCACAAAGAAGATTTTATAGCAGCAACTATGTCAACAGAACTTACGAATACATCTAAATTAAGAGAATTCGTTGAAGAGCTAAAAAAAATGAATATTGAAATTGTTAACCCATCATTAAACAAATGTTTCTCTGACTTTAGAGCCATTAATGGAAAACTTTATTACGGGCTCGGGGCTATTAAAAATGTTGGTTTTGAAGCTATATCAAATATTGTTAAGGAACGAGAAAAAAATGGTAATTTTAAATCCTTTAATGATTTTATTCATCGAGTAGACACTAAGGATGTTAATAAGCTTCAACTAGAAGGATTAGTAAAAGCTGGCGCTTTTGATGAGTTTGATAAAGATAGAAACAAAATAATTAATTCTATTCCGAAAATAATACAAAAGATAAAAAATATTAATGATGATAAAGAAAATCATCAAACTAATCTTTTTGAAAATGAGCAAAATGTTAAAGAGGAATTTATCTTTACAACTTCACCGCCTTGGACGTTAAAAGAAGTTTTATCAGAGGAATTTAAATCAATAGGTTTTTATTTGACAAACCATCCTCTCAATGAATACCAGGAGATATTCAAACAATTAAATATAAATTCTTACGATAAATTTTATCAAAGCGACCTGTCCGAAAGTTTGGTCGCTGGCACAATAATGTCAATACAAGAAAAAAAGAGTGCAAAAGGAACACCATACGCGATAGTAAAATTTAGTGACAAAAATTCAGATTTTGAGCTTTTTTTATTTGCAGAAATTTTAATCTCCAATAGAGATAAACTAAAAGAGTCTGAGTCTTTTATTTTAACTCTGCAAAAAGAAAAAATTACTGGAGATACTGCAAAAAAAAGAATTAATGTAAAAAAAATACTTAATCTTCAAGATGTTATAAACAAGCCTTTTTCTAAAGTAACTATTGAGTTAAAAGATAACAGTAATTTAGATGAAATAAAAAAACTATTATCAAGTAAAGGAGAAACTGAAATTAACCTTATTGTTAAAGATAAAAATAAGCTAGCCACTTATTCACTTCAAGAAAATAGAAAATTTGATTTAAATCATCTCAAAGCACTAAAAGCCAAGAAATACGTTGAAAAAATAACAGTTTAGATAGTTGATTTTTTAATGTGATTGTATATATCTGTGGCTTATTTCGCACACAGTTTCAAGGGCATTGCCCTACCGGTCCAATAAATTGGAATTACTGTGGTGGATTAACCGGAAAAAAATATGAACGTACCTAAGGTCGATATAAAACAATTATTAGAAGCAGGCGTACACCTTGGCCATAAAACCTTAAGGTGGAATCCAAAAATGAAAAAATATATTTTTGGGGAAAAAAATTCAATTCACATCATAGACTTAACACAAACTGTAGATTTTATTAAAAATGCTTTGTTACAAGTTCATAAAACAATTTCAGCTGGAGGCAAATTATTAGTCGTTTCCACAAAAAAACAAGCTTCAGAACAAATAAGTGAATTAGCTAAAGAAACAAATCAATATTATGTTAATTACAGATGGCTTGGCGGGATGCTTACAAATTGGAATACAATTCAAAATTCTATAAAAAGACTTAAAAAACTTGACGATCAACTATCAAAAGAAAATTTAGGATTTACAAAAAAAGAAATACTTAAATTTGGTAAAGAGAGAGAGAAGTTACAAAGATCTCTTGGAGGAATTTCTGAAATGAAAAAAACCCCTGACTTATTATTTGTCATAGATACAAACATTGAGTCTTTAGCCGTGGCAGAGGCAAAAAAATTAGGCATTCCAATTATTGCAGTATTAGATACAAACTCGGATCCAACTGGAATAGATTTTCCAATACCTGGTAATGACGACGCTAGAAGATCAATTAATCTTTATTGTGATTTATTAAAAAATACAATTAAAGATGCAGAAAAGTTTATAA
>JAOOBT010000010.1 GCA_028404615.1 Candidatus Pelagibacter sp. | reverse complement strand
ATAAAACAAATAAAGTCTAAAGGATATTTTATAAATAATATTGATATAAATATTATTGCTCAAACACCTAAAATCAAAAATTTAAAAAAAATAATGATATATAACATTGCTAGACTTTGTGAAATTTCTAAAGATCAAATTAATATAAAAGGGAAAACAACTGAAAAATTAGGTGTTATAGGAAAAGAAAAAGCAATAGCGTGTGAAGTTATATGCTCAGTAATTAAATATGATTAAAACCATAAATTATTTATTTGTTACATGTTTAGGTCTAGGGTCTTTTAGATTTGCTCCAGGCACTATAACTTCTTTAATTACAACTATTTTTTTATACAGCTTATTTCATATAGTTAATCTATCTAGCACTATTATATTATTAACTCTATTTTTAGTTTTTATATACTCATTTTATGCAGTATCAGAATATATAAAAAATAATAAAAACAAAGATCCCGAAGAAATTGTTGTAGATGAGTTTATTGGCCAATCTATTCCAATTTATCTATACGAGGTAGCACACGGAACTACGAAAGGCCCGCAGGAGTCAATGTTATTTTACCTATATATTTTTATTTTATTTAGGTATTTTGATATTAAAAAACCTTTTCCAGTCAGTTTTTTTGATAAAAAATTTAAAAATAGTTTTGGAGTAATTATAGACGATGTAGTTGCAGGTTTATATGTTGTCCTTACATTGATAATCTTTATGGTAATTAAATCAAAGTTTTTCTAATGAGTTTGAATAAAAAGGTAATTTTACTAATTAAAAGAAAAAAGATGAAACTTGCAATTGCGGAGTCTTGTACTGGAGGGATGCTGTCTAGCACTATCACTTCTGTTAACGGATCATCTAAAGTTTTTACTATGGGATTAGTCACTTACTCAAATCAAGCCAAAATAAATATATTAAAAGTTCCTAAAAGAATAATAAAAAAATATGGAGCTGTAAGTGTTCAATGTTGTTTGTCTATGGTTAATAATCTAAGTAAAATTAGTAAATCAAAAGTCTGTATTTCAATAACGGGAATAGCTGGTCCTAAAGGAGGATCTAAACAAAAACCAGTAGGTTTGGTTTATATTGGTATTAGGATCGGAAAAAAGGTTGTTATTAACAAATGTAATTTTAAGAATAAAGGAAGAATTTTTATTCAAAAACAAACTGTAAAAAAGTCTTTAAATTTATTAACGCGACTGATTAAACAGGATAGCTAAACTCTGGGTTAACGATTACATCTAAAAGATGGGCAGTAAAACTGTTAAGTAGTAAGAAAATACTGAAAGCTATAATATAAAGTAAAAAAACTAAAAAATTTCTAGCTCTTTTCCTCTTTAATAATTTTTTATCTTCAGGCACCCACTCTTTATTTTGAGATTTAAAGTCATAAGAAAACATCCAATAAGTTAGGTTAGTTTCATTTGGATCACCTGTTCTGATTGTTTTTATGTATGATGATAAGAATTTAAAAGTTAAAATAAATAAAATTAGTAATGATGATATTGTAAACATTATCTATACAATTTAATTGCTCTCTCTTCAAAAGCTTTGGCAATTTTATTAAGACCAAGCTCAAAAGATTTTTTCATTATTCCATTCAAAATTGGATTTTTCAATTCAAAATCAATGAAAAATTCCAACTGTGTCGAATTGTTTACTTCTTTGAATTTCCACTCATTTTTAAGATGTTTTAATGGTCCATCAAGATTAGTTACTATAATGGTATCTTTTTCCTTATAATAAGATACGTGACTTGAGAAAGTTTCGTTTAAAATACTTTTACCAACTTTTAAATCACCGTTAAAAGTAATTAAATCTACACTCTCATTTTTATCGAAGATTTTACCTTCAATACACCAAGGAACAAATTCTGGATATTTTTCTATATCTAGAACCATTTCTGCTAGTTGTTCTTTTTTACAAGGTATTATCTTTTTTATTGATGCGGATGACATTCAAGCTGTTTATTTCTTGCATCCTGTAATTTTCTAAAATCTTCATCGGCATGGTAAGAAGATCTGGTTAAAGGCGATGAAGAAACGAGTAAAAACCCTTTTGTCTTTGCAATATGCTCGAACTCTTTAAATTCCTCTGGATGGTAATAACGATGTAGAGGATGATGTTTGGGAGAGGGTTGTAAATATTGCCCAATAGTAATGAAATCAACTTCAGCTGATCTAAGATCATCCATAACTTGAATAATTTCCTCTTTTTTTTCACCTAAACCAACCATTATTCCAGATTTGGTAAAAACTTTTTTATTAAATTTTTTTGAATTTTTTAAAAGTTCTAATGAAGCGAAATAACGAGCTCCAGGTCTTACGATCGTGTAAAGTCTTGGAACTGTTTCTATATTATGATTAAAAACATCTAGGTCAGCTTTTAATATTTTTTTATAGGCTTCTCCTTTTCTTAAAAAATCTGGTGTCAAAACTTCAATAGATGTTTTGGGATTTTTATCTCTAGTAGCTTTTACAACTTTGTAAAAATGGTCTGAACCACCGTCATGCAAATCATCTCTATCGACAGATGTAATTACAACATGTTTTAAATTTAAACTTTGGACGGCTTTAGCAATTTTTGCTGGTTCAAAAATATCTAGCTCTGCTGGTTTCCCAGTTTTTACGTCACAAAATGCACATGCTCTAGTACAAGTGTCACCCATAATCATAAATGTTGCATGTTTTTTGCTCCAACATTCAGTGATATTTGGACAATTAGCTTCCTGACAAACAGTCACGAGGTTATTTTGATTTACAACCTGTTTAGTTTGAAAAAAAACTTTTGAGTCTATTATTTTCGACCTTATCCACTCTGGTTTTTTTTTGATTGGATTATTCGGTTTATTTACTTTTTCAGGATGTCGTGGTTTTTCACTCATTTTAATTTGATGATTATTTCATCTTTAGTTACAAAATTAAATTTTTGTCTATAAAGCATATCTAAATAATCTGGATCATTTTTATTTATTAAAAAAATTTTATGATCTAATTTTTTTAATTCTGTTGTCAATTTATTGTCCTTTTCTTTAAGTAGTTCATATGTACTTTTCTTATCTAGGAATGAAATTAAACCTCGTTCACCTCCAATAAAATTAATACCGATATATAAAGTAAAAAAAACATTAAATAAAAGAAATTTTTTTCTTTTCAAACTCTCAATTAAATTCATAATTAGATTCTAGCCATTTTAGCTTGGTTGCCAAGCTCTTCTTCGACGCGCAATAATCTATTGTATTTAGCTACTCTTTCAGAACGAGCAAGTGACCCAGTTTTTATTTGGGAAGACATTGTAGCTACAGCCAAATCGGCTATAAATGTGTCTTCCGTGTCACCTGATCGATGTGAAATAATCGTATTGAAATTTGCTTTTTTTGCTATTTCAATTACCTTTAGTGTTTCCGTTAAAGTTCCAATTTGATTAGGCTTTATTAAAATACTATTTGCCGATTTTTCTATAATTCCTTTTTTTAATCTTTTGGTATTAGTTACAAATAAATCATCTCCGACTATTTGAATTTTTTTACCTAAGATATTAGTCATTTTCCCCCAAGACTCCCAGTCATCTTCTGCAAAAGGGTCTTCGATAGATTTAATTGGATATTTAGATGTTAACTTCTGGTAGTAATTTAATACGTCGACTACTGAGGTAAAATTCTTCGATTGTATCGAATATTCCCCTTTATCATTTATTAGCTCGTTCGCAGCAACATCCAAACAAATGACAATATCATTTCCTGGTTTTAAATTCGATTTTTCAATTGCTAGGACAATAAGTTCTAAAGCCTCTTCATTAGTATTAATAGATGGCGCAAAACCCCCTTCGTCACCTACGTTTGTGAGCATTTTTTTTGATTTTAATAATTTTTTAAGATTTTGGATAACAAGAAAACATTTTTCTATAGCATCCATAAAATTTTTTGCAGAGTCAGGTCTGATCATAAACTCCTGAATATTTAAATCATTATCTGCATGTGCTCCGCCATTTATAATGTTCATCATAGGAATAGGAAGAGAGTAAGATTTTCCTAAATTTTTGAAGAGAGAGATTTGATTTTCAATAGCCGAACATTTAGCATAAGCTAATGAAACTGCTAGAGTAGCATTAGCACCTAGATTAGTTTTGTTCTCACTGCCGTCAAGTTCTAATAAAACTTTATCAATTTTTTCTTGATTGTTCGCTTGTAAATTTTTTAATTGAGAACATATTTTTTTATTAATATTTTCTACAGCTTTATTTACACTTTTCCCTAAAAATTTTTTCAAATCTTTATCTCTTAATTCGTGCGCTTCAAATGCTCCGGTTGATGCGCCTGATGGAGATATCGATGTTGCAGAAATACCGTTTTCTAAAAAAACCTCTGCTTCTACTGTAGGATTGCCTCTACTATCAAAAATTTGTCGACCTTTAACATTTGTAATTTTTGCCATTCCTTTTATTTAATTAATTTATCTATTTCAGTTAATTTTTTTAATAATGGTTTTACCTCATTTAACGGAACCATGTTTGGTCCATCTGAAGGCGCATTATCTGGATCTTCGTGCGTTTCCATAAAAATTGCGCTAACGCCAACAGCTATTGCTGCGCGAGCAAGATAAGGAACGAACTCTCTTTGCCCGCCACTTTTTTCACCCATTCCACCAGGTTGTTGCACAGAGTGGGTAGCATCAAAAACAATTGGAAATCCAAATCTAGACATAATCGGTAAAGATCTCATATCTGTTACAAGTGTGTTATATCCAAAACTAGCTCCTCTTTCGGTGATCAAAATATTCCTATTACCAGAGTCCTCAATTTTTTTTACTACGTTAGCCATGTCCCATGGTGCTAAGAATTGACCTTTTTTAACATTAATTATTTTTCCTGTTTTGGCCGCAGCGATAAGTAAATCTGTTTGACGACATAAAAATGCTGGAATTTGTAAAACATCGACATGTTTTGAAACTAAAGCACATTGCTCTGCGGTGTGAACATCAGTTAAAACTGGGACCCCAACATCTTTTCTTATTTTATCAAAAATAGGAAGAGATTTTTCTAGGCCGATACCTCTTTTCCCTTTAAGGCTAGTTCTATTTGCCTTATCAAAAGAAGTTTTATAAATTAGGTTTATTCCAAGTTCACTCGTAATCTTTTTAAGCTCGGAAGAGATCTTCACTGCATGACTCTCATTCTCTAACTGACATGGTCCGGCAATTAAAGTAAACGGTTTATCGTTAGAAATCTCAAAATTAGAGCATTTTACTTTATGATTATTCATTTTTCGAGTTGATTTTTGCGGCCTTTATAAATGATGAGAATAAAGGATGTGGCATTAAAGGTCTAGATTTAAATTCAGGATGAAACTGAACTCCAATAAACCATGGGTGGTCTTTTAATTCTACAATCTCAGGTAATTTATTATCTGGGGACAAACCGGAAAAAATCATTCCTTTATTTTCGAAATCTTTCATATAATTAATATTTACTTCATATCTATGACGATGTCTTTCTTGTATTTTCAATGAATTATAAATTTTGCTTATTTTTGTGTCTTTTTTAAGTCTTGCTTCATAGCTACCTAAACGCATTGTTCCACCTAAATCTTTATCGGTACCTTTCATTAATTTCCCATCTTTTGTCCATTCGCTCATTAATCCAACCACAGAAGCTTTAGAAGGTCCAAATTCACTTGATGTTGCATTTTTTATATTAAGTTTATTTCTTGCAAATTCTATAACTGCCATTTGCATACCAAAACAAATACCTAAAAAGGGAATTTTATTTTTTCTAGCGTAATTTATTGCAGATATTTTTCCTTCAGTTCCTCTTTTACCAAAACCACCTGGTATTAAAATCCCTGAAACATCTTTTAATTTATATTTTATTTCGCTTGGTTTTAAATAATCAGACTCAATTCTAACTAAATTTACTTTTAAATTATTGGCAATACCACCGTGCGTTAAAGCTTCATCTAATGATTTATATGCATCTTTAAGTTCAACATATTTGCCAATTATTGCAATATTAACTCTATTTTTTGTATTTAAAACTAATCTTGTAATTTTCCTCCATGGTAAAAGATTAACTTTTTTTCTAGATTTAATATTAAAGAACTTTAATACCCTTTCATCTAGCTTTTCTTTATTAAAACTTATTGGAGCCTCATAAATTGTTTTAACATCAACAGTTTCTATCACGTCTTCAATTGAAACATTGCAAAACAACGAAATTTTCTTTCTTTGATCTAATGGAATAGTTCTCTCTGATCTACAAATTATTATATCTGGTTGAATACCGATACTCCTAAGTTCTTTGACCGAATGTTGAGTAGGTTTAGTTTTTATTTCGTCTGATGCTTTCATATATGGAACTAAAGTAAGATGAATAAAAAGAGTATTTTTTCTTCCTATCTCATTTGAGAGTTGTCTTATAGCTTCTAGGAAAGGAAGGCTCTCGATATCTCCAACTGTGCCCCCTATTTCACAAATAACAAAATCTTCTTTTGCAACATCATTCTTAATAAATTCCTTTATTCTATTTGTAATATGTGGAATTACTTGAACTGTTTTGCCTAAATACTTTCCTTGACGCTCTCTTTTTAGTACGTCACTATATATTTTTCCTGTAGTTATATTATCTGATTTTTTTGCAGAGATTCCTGAAAATCTCTCATAATGTCCCAAGTCTAAATCTGTTTCTGCGCCATCGTCAGTAACAAAGACTTCCCCATGCTGAAAAGGACTCATTGTTCCTGGATCGACGTTTAAATATGGGTCTAATTTTCTAATTCTAACTTTATAACCCCTTGACTGAAGCAGGTAAGCGAGAGATGCAGATGATAGTCCTTTACCTAGTGATGAAACCACGCCGCCGGTTACGAAAATATATCGCGCCATGGAAGTATGTTATACTTTATATTTTCTTAATTACAAAGTCTTAATTAATTAGACTTTGGGATTTGTGGAAGGTTTGAGTTTTCTTCTTCCTCTTTTTCAAGGACTGACTGTGTTTCACGAAATTCGTCTCGAGAAATAGCTACGATCGCAATACTGCAAATTATAAATAAAGCAGCAACTACAGAAGTAAATTTAGTTAGAAAAGTCCCTACTGACCTAGTTGACGTGAAATTGTCCTGTGAAACACCAAGGCCTAAGGCCCCACCCTCTGAACGTTGTAACAAAATTACTATCACTAAAATTACTGCTAAAGCAATATTTACAAAAATGAGTAAGCTTTCCATGACGTTTATCTATAGTAATTCTTTATTATATCAATAAATTTTTTTGAGGTTTTTGAAGCTCCTCCTATTAAAAAACCATCTATTTCTCTTATTTCTTTAAACATCTCAACATTGCTACCATCAACAGAACCACCATAAAGTACAGCTGGACTATTTTTTTTAAATATTCCTTTTAATACTTTTTTAATATGAATTGTGGTTCTTTTTAATTCATTTGTAGTAGGAATTTTTCCTGTTCCAATAGACCAAATAGGTTCGTAAGCAACAATTAAATTATTTTTATTAAATTTTTTTTCTAGTACTTTTGTCAATTGTCTCTTTAAAACACTAAGCGTTTTTTTGTTTTTTTTCTCTGTTTTGTTTTCACCAATACAAAAAACTACTTTCAAATTATTTTTAAGAGCATATCTAACTTTATCTTTTAACATTGCATCAGTATCCCCTTCGCCCCTATTATCTGAATGACCTATTAAAGTATATTTTGCACCAACACTCTTTAACATGTAAGGGCTTATAGCAGCAGTATTGGAGGAAAACTGTTCCTTTTGATAACAATTTTGAGATCCTATCGAAATCTTCCTTTTTCTGAAATATTTAGAATAACTCTCAATTAAAGTATAAGGAGGCGTAATTATTACTCTGTATTTGTTTCTATTTATGTCTTTAGAGTAATATGAATTAATTTTGTTAAGAATGCCCATAGATTTTGGCACACCAAACATTTTCCAGTTTCCAATAAAATATCTCATTATTTGCCTTAATTTAAAATTTAATTTATAGGTGTATAATTTTGAACTTAATAAATTAATATTATGGCAACATCAATAGGTAAATTATCAAAATCTTTTTTTCTTAAGCTTCTGGTAGGGATAATCATTCTGCCTTTTGTATTCTGGGGAATGGGTGATGTTTTTAGAGGTGGAAATCAAAACGTGATTGCTACTGTAGACTCGAATAAAATTAGTACACAAGAGTTTGTTAATTATATTAATCGACTAAATCTCAACGAGGAACAGATAAAAAATTTGTCTAAAACAGATCTAGTAGAGCAAATTTTGTCTGATTATATTGGTAAAAAAGTAATGTCGCTAGAAATTGAAAAACTTGGTGTTGTGGTAAATGATAATGCTCTAAGAGAAATTATTAAAAACGATAAAGCTTTTTTTAAAGATGATAAATTTTCCAGAACTGAATATGAAAAGTTTTTACTTAAAAGTGGAATAACGGCTCCTCAGTTTGAGGCTAATATTGTTGAGCAAGAAAAAAGAAGACAGTTTTTAAGTTCTCTTGCAGGAGGTTTAGTTATACCTGAAATTTTAGTTGTAAAAGAATTTAGAAAAGAAAATCAAACAAAAACTATTCAATATATAGATCTTGATCAATATCATTCTAAAAATAAACCTTCTCAAGAAAGTATTAAAGAGCTTTATGAGAGAAACAAAAATGTGTTTTTTACTGAAGTTAAATCAATAAGATACGCAGAAATTAAGCCAGAATTAATTAGCGGTAGTAAAGAGTATAGTGAAAATTTTTTTAAGCAATTAGATACTATTGAAAATAATGTTTTGGACGGACAAACATTTGACGAAACAGCAACGGCAAATAATTTGAAAATTATAGAGTATAATAGGATTAATGCAAAAAAAGAAAGTGAAACTAAAAAAAAGTTGGATAACCTTCCTGATAATCTCTTCAAAAAAATATATAATTTAAAAACTCCTCAATCTCCTGAGGTAATAAATATAAATAATAAATATTATTTAGCAGAGATTAAGGAAGAAGAGAAAAAAAATAGACCAATGAATGATCCTGAAGTTTTAGAGGCTCTTAATGCCCAATTAAGTTTTAAACAAAAAATTGAAAATAATACATCATTGGCTAAAGATATAAGCCTAGGTGCTTTTAAAGATAATAACTTTAAAAAATTTGCTGATGATAATGGTTTACTTGTAAAAGATTATAAAATTTCTAATTTAAAACAAAATGAAGTATTTGATGAAGGTATAATCAAAAGAATATTTTTAACAAAAGACGGTGAAATAAATTTAGTTACCAATAGTATGCTCACAAAAAGTTTT
Organism: Candidatus Pelagibacter sp.; assembly: GCA_028404615.1. The sequence goes on along the minus strand of JAOOBT010000010.1, from coordinate 11,891 downwards.
TTGATATCTACTAAAAAAACGGAATACAAAAAACTTGATAAAAATGTTAAAGAATTTGAACAATATGAAGCAAAGGCACGTTTAAACTTGATTAACAAAATATATCAATCTTATGATGAAAGTGCTAATCAGAAGTATAAAGTTGAGATTAATCAAAGAACCATAGATCGTGTCAAAAATTCATTTCAATGAAGTTAAATATAAGTTTTAAAGAATTTAAAAAAAATCATTCTAAAAAAAAACATCAAATTTTATTTAGAACGAAATCATTCAATCAATACTACAAAGTAGAAAACCTTTTTAGATTTTTATTAGCTGAAAAAGATAGCTTTATTTTTGAATCAGTTGAAAAAGGAACAATAAAAGGTCGATACACTATAATTGGTCATAACCCAGATAAAATATGGGATATAAATAAAAACATAATTACCCTTAATAGTTCAGGCAGAAAAACAAAAATTAAATCTGATCCATTAAAATACGTTAATAAACTTATTAAGGAATTTAAAATTAAAATCCCAAATCAATTACCTGCAATGTCTTCAATGCTTGTAGGTTATTTTTCTTATGATGTAATTCGTTATATTGAGAAAATTCCTAGCACATGCAAGGATGATCTCAAAATACCTGATGTTAGATTAGCAAGACCTAAAAATTTAGTAATTTATGATAATGTTAAAAAAAAGATCTTTTATATTGAAAACGTTTACTCTGATACAAAAATTAAAAATTACAAAAAAGAATTTGATGGAATTAATAAGCGATTAAATCTATATGAAGATTTCGAAAATATTAAGCTTCCGGAACAATTCACATTTAAACCTAATAAAAATTTAACAAAATCTAATACCTCAAAAGAAAGATTTAAATCACTTGTTAAAAAAGCAAAAACTTACATTGCAAAAGGGGATATATTTCAAGTTGTTTTAAGTCAGAGATTTGAAAGAAAAATAAATAAAACACCAATAGAGATTTACAATCATTTGAGAAAATCTAACCCCTCACCTTTTATGTTTTATTTTAATTACAAAGATTTTAATATTTTAGGCAGTAGTCCCGAAATATTAGTTAGACTTAGAAACGGAGAAGTAACAATTAGACCGATTGCAGGCACTAGACCTAGAGGAAAAAATATTAAAGAAGATAAAAAATATGAATTAGATCTTTTAAAAGATAAAAAAGAATTAGCTGAACATTTAATGTTATTAGATCTTGGGAGAAATGATGTTGGAAAAGTTTCTAAAGTAAATACCGTTAAAGTAACTGAAAAATTCAAAGTTGAGAGATATTCTCATGTAATGCATATCGTCTCTAATGTTATAGGTAAATTTAATAATAAATTCTCTTTGTTTGAGACTTTGTTATCAGGCTTTCCTGCTGGAACAGTTAGCGGAGCACCTAAAATAAGAGCTATGGAGATAATTGACGAATTAGAAAAAAATAAAAGGAAACTTTACGCAGGAGGTATTGGTTATTTTACTCCTAATGGTGAATTTGATACATGCATTGCTTTAAGAACAGCCTTAATTAAAGATAAAAAAATTTATGTGCAGGCTGGTGCTGGTGTAGTTGCAGATAGTAAACCTGCAAAAGAGTTCGCTGAAACAGTAAATAAAGCGAAGGCATTAATGAGAGCGGTTGATTAAATGAAAATTTTACTAATAGATAACTACGATAGTTTTACTTATAATTTATATCATTACATTTCAAATTTTAAAAAAAATATAGATGTTGTAAGAAATGATAAAATTGATGGCAAAACAATTTTAAGAAAAAGATATGATAAAATTGTTATTTCACCAGGACCAGGTAATCCTAACCAAGCTGGTAATTGTTTAAAAATAGTAAAGGAAGTTCATAAAAGAATACCTATACTCGGAGTATGTTTAGGCCATCAAATCATTGGTCAGGTTTTTGGTGGAAAAATAGTGAGAGCTAAAAATTTAATGCACGGGAAAACGAGTAAAATTAAACACCAAAAAATAGGTCTTTTTAAAAATATCCAAAATAATTTTGAAGCCACTAGATATCACAGTCTTGTAGTAGATCGTAAAAAGTTCCCAAAAAACTTGATAATTACCGCAGAAACTAAAAATAAGACAATTATGGGGTTAATGCATAAAAACTATAATATTCATGGGTTTCAGTTTCATCCTGAGAGCATAAGTACTAAGATGGGAATGAAATTAATTAAAAATTTTATCACAAATTAATATGTCTGATATATCAGCTAAATTAAAACAAGGTCAACACCTTTCATTTGAGGAAAGTAAATCTTTATTTTCAGATTTAATGGAAGGCAAGCACGCTGAAAATCAAATTATTGAAATTCTAGAGGCTTTAATAAAAAAAGGTGAAACAAAAGATGAATTAGCGGGGGGCATCTTTGTCCTAAGAGATAAAGCAACAAAAGTTTCTTGCGATCCAAACACTATTGATACGTGTGGAACAGGCGGAGACGGTCAAAATTCTTTAAATATTTCTACAGCTGCTGCAATTGTTTTAGCTAGCACGGGTGTTAAAGTAGCAAAACATGGTAATAAAGCTGTTTCATCTAATTGTGGTTCAGCAGATGTTTTAGAGGCTTTAAAAATAAATATTAATTTAAAGCCAAACGAAGCTGAAGAAAGCATTAAAACTTTCAATTTTGCTTTTATGTTTGCTCCAAATTATCACTCGGCTATGAAACATGTAGGGCCTGCAAGAAAAAAGATGGGAAAGAAAACAATTTTTAATTTAATTGGTCCTTTAAGTAGTCCGGCCCAGGTAAAAAGACAAGTGATTGGTGTTTTCGACAAAAAATGGATGATGCCATTTGCTGAAGCTTTAAAAGAAAACAATGTTGTGCACGCTTATATTGTTCATAGTCAAGATGGAATGGATGAAATTTCACCTTTTGCAAAAACTGATATTGTGGAATTAAAAGATGGCACAATAAGTGAATTTATAATTGATCCAAAAGATCTTGGTATTAGTGAAGGCGATAAAGAAAATTTAAAAGGTAAAAATGCAGATTATAATGCTGAAAAAATTATAGATATTTATAAAGGAACTTCTAATGAGTTCTCACAATCAGTTGCTTTAAACGCTGCTGCTGGATTAATTGTTTCGGGAAAAGAAAATGATTTTAAAAATGCTTTTGAAAAAGTTAACAAACATCTAAGTTCTGGTAAAGTTTTTGAACATTTGACAAAATTACAATCAAAATAATGGCTAATGTTTTAGATAAAATTATCGAGGATAAAAAAGAGTCTTTAAAAGCTACTAAAAAGCTAAATTCTTTGGATTCTATAGAGAATACAATTAAATCTTTAAATAACTTTTTAAATTTTAAAAAAGTTATAGCTAACAATAAAGGAGTATCATTAATAACAGAAATAAAAAAAGCAAGCCCTTCTGCCGGAGAGTTAGTAAAAAATTTTAATCATTTAAATATCGCAAAAATGTACGTAGATAATGGTGCTACTTGCCTTTCAGTTTTAACCGAAGAAAAACACTTTCTTGGTAAACTTGATTATATAAGAGATATTAAAAATAAATTTAAAATTCCTATTTTAGCTAAAGATTTTTTCATTGATCCTTACCAAATCGCTTTATCTAAAAGTTATGGTAGTGATTGTATTTTAATCATAATTGCTGCTTTAGATGCTAAATTAGCAGATGAAATTTATACTGAAGCAATGAGACATAAACTTTCAATTATAGTTGAGGTGCACGATAATAAAGAAGCTGAAAATGCTTTAAAGTATGAAAATGCTTTAATTGGGATTAATAATAGAAATTTAAAAACATTAGATATCTCTATAAATAATACGATTTCTATTTTTGAAACATTGAAAGAACATAAAGGCCCTATCATTTCAGAAAGTGGGATTAAGAATGAAACTGATGCTAAATATATTTATGAAAAGACAGGAATAAAAAATTTTCTAATTGGTGAATCACTTTTAAAATCTGACAATCCTGCTGAATTATTAAAAAGATTTACTCAAATAATTCAATAAAATAAGGGCTTATTTCAAGTTGTAATTTAAATAGAACTTTTATAGAACATAAATGTACGAGGTTTGTTCTATGCTTACAAAAAAACAAAAAAACTTACTAATATTCATTAATAAGAAGATTAGATCTTCTGGTATTTCTCCATCATATGAGGAGATGAAAAATTCACTCAACCTTAAGTCGAAATCAGGAATTCATAGATTAATCTCAGCATTAGAGGAGCGAGGATTTGTAAAAAGATTAGCACATAAAGCAAGAGCTCTGGAAGTTGTTAAATTACCAGAAAATGCGAGTGCTAATGATATTTTTAATACTTTTACACCAAGCGTAATAAAAGGTGGACTTGATAAAGAAAAAACAAAATCAACTGATGTATCTGTTTTAGGAAGTATTGCTGCAGGAACACCGATTGAAGCAATTCAACAAGAAGTTGATAGAGTGGCTTTGCCTGAAGATTTAGAGAATAATGGTGAGCATTATGGATTAAAAGTAAAAGGTGACTCTATGATTGAAGCTGGAATCAATGATGGCGATACAGTAATCGTTAAGAAAACCTCAAATGTAGACAGTGGTCAAATTGCAGTTGTTTTAATCGATGACCAAGAGGCAACTTTAAAAAGAGTAAGAAAAAAAGGAAACACTATTGCTCTAGAAGCTGCAAATAGAAATTACGGTACAAAAATTTACGCCGCAAATAGAATAAAAATTCAAGGTAAACTTGTTTCTTTATATAGAAACTTTCACTAAAATAGTCTAATTAATAGAAATGTCTTTTAATTGTAGGTTTGCGCCCTCTCCTACTGGGCCTCTTCATATCGGTGGTGTTCGAACAGCTTTATTCAATTGGCTTTTAGCAAAGAAAAACAAAGGCAAATATTTCTTAAGAATTGAAGATACTGATAAAGAAAGGTCAAAAGACGAATTTAAAAAACAAATTATTTCCTCATTGTCATGGCTGGGAATTGAGCATGATGGTGAAGAATATATTCAATCTAAAAATATAAGCAAACACATTGCGGTTGCTGAAGAGCTTATTAAAAAAGGTTTTGCTTATGAATGTTATTGTTCAGAAGAAGAAATAAATGAACAAAAAGAGAAATGTAAAAAACAAGGTATACCATATGTTTATAATAGAAAGTGGAGAGATTCTAAAGATCTTAAAATTCCTGTAGGTGTAAAACCAGTAATCAGATTTAAGAGTAAAATTTCAGGTAACACCATCATAAAAGATTTGGTTCAAGGAGAAAGAAATATCTCAAATTCCACAATTGAAGATTTTATAATACTAAGAAAAGATAAATCTCCAACATACCAGTTGTCAGCTACAGTCGATGACCATGAGATGAAAATTACTCATGTAATTAGGGGTGACGATCATATGATTAATTCTTTTAAACAAAAACAAATCTATGACGCCATGGGCTGGAAAGTTCCAAACTTTGCTCACATTCCGTTAATTCATAGTGAAAAAGGGAAAAAATTATCTAAAAGAGATAACGCCTCTACTCTAGAAGATTATGTAAAAATTGGAATTATCTCAGATGCTTTAAGAAATTATTTATTAAGATTAGGATGGTCTTATAGAGATAAAGAAATTTTTACTAAGCAAGAAAGCATTGACTTATTTGACCTTAGTGGAGTTGGAAAATCACCTTCAAAACTTGATATGAATAGAATTTATTCAATAAACGAAACTTACATAAAAACTATAGACGAAAAAAAACTTTTTAATTTTTTTAAAGAATACGTTTCGAAATATGAAAAACCTATAGATCAATCAAAAGAGGAGGTGCTTTTTAAATCAATGAGCTTTTTAAAAAATAAAGCAAAAACCTTACAAGATATTTGGAATAACGCGCAGTACATTATTAACGATAAAATTGAGATTGGTACAGATGATAAAAAACTTATTGATGATTTGTCTAAGAAAGTAATTAACGACTTTATTAGTGAATATGAAAAACTATCCTCTTTATCTAGGGAAGCTTTAGAACCTATAATTAAATACCTAATAGATAAGCATAAGACTAATTTTAAGGGCGTGGGTCAGCCTCTAAGAATAGCATTAGTAGGTTCAAGATTTGGACCAGGTTTATATGATGTTATTTTATCTTTGAATAAAACTGAAGTTGTTAAAAGACTTAAACAAATTTAAATGAAAGACGCGGTATCTTTTAGAACAAGAAAAACATCTATTTACGATAAAAAATCAAACAACCCTTTTAAAATAAGTAGGTCTAAATTTTTTAATTTTCTAAGTTGTAAAAGATGTTTTTACTTAGATAGAGTAAAAGGATTAAAAGAACCTTCAATGCCTGGTTGGGCTCTAAACGTTGCAGTAGATGAGTTATTAAAAAAAGAATTTGATCTTTATAGGAAAGAACAAAAACCCCATCCCATTATGATTAAGCATAATTTAAACTTTGTGCCTTACCAGCATAAAGACTTAGATACTTGGAGGAATTCCTTAAAAGGTGGAATTTCATATTTAGATAAAAAAACTAATCTTATTATTCATGGAGGTATTGATGATCTCTGGTTTGATTTAAATGAAAAAAAAATAGTTGTAGTTGACTATAAAGCTCAATCTTCAACTTATCCTGTAACTGTTTCCTCTTATCTCGATGCTGAATGGCATCTTAGTTATAAATTACAAATGGACATTTATGTTCATATTTTAAGAAAAATGAATTTTGAAGTATCAGATCGAACATTTTTTTACGTTTGTAATGGAGAAAAAACAAATGATAAATTTGATAACAAAATAAATTTTAAAACTACATTAATACCCTACCGGGTAGATACATCTTGGATTGAAGAAAAATTAATTGAAATGAAAGATGTTTTAAATCTTAATAAACCACCTGAAATTGAAAAAACTTGTGAGAAGTGTGCTTATCTAGAAGGTGGAAAAAATTTTTAGTTAATTATCTATTATTATTCTCATCGTCATTATTAGATGATTGATCATTATTTTCTGTTTGAGGTTGTTCCTCTGTAGTTTCTGATGGTGTCTCTTCTTGAACTGTTTGCTCAGGTTCCGGCTGAGGTTCAGGTTCTGAATATGTTTCTTCCTGTACTAGATCCTCTTGAGGTTCTGGAGTTGGATCCTGTTGAGATTGAGCTCTAGCTATATCTGCTGCACTTTGGGGTGTTGGCTCTCTTCTCATAAAGAAATATATTCCAGCAGCAATTACTGCGATAGCGCCTAAGATATATAGAAGAATATTTACCATACTCAAGCCTTTTTCCTCAACTGGCTCAGTGCTTTCTTCAGTAACTGGTACTACCTCTTCATCCTCTGGTTTTGCATCTTGTTCTTGAGCTTGTTGGGTATTTACTTCCTCTTTTGGCTCTTCTTTTTCAGGTTCTGGCTCTGGCTCTGGTTCAGGTTCTGGCTCTGGTTCAGGTTCTGGCTCCTTTGCTGGCTCTGGTTGAGGTTCTGGCTCCTTTGCTGGCTCTGGTTCAGGTTTTGGCTCGAGCTTCGGTTCAGGATCAGGTTCAGGTTTAGATTCTTGAACGACAGGCGTAGTAACCTGCGTTTTTGGTGCTTGAGAAATTTCCTGTGGATTTTTAGGTTTTGGATTTATCACACCACTAACAGCAACAACAACTCCAATGAAAATTACTGCAATTAAATCCATAATAAACTTTTAAACTTAAATTTATTAAATTCACTTATAAACATGAACAAATTGGGTGCTGTCTGTGAACAAAAAAACCTGAAATTAATGGATTCTTATGAAATTTAAATTTTTTACTCTGGTTTAAAAATTAAACAAAGGCCATTATTACAAAATCTTTTACCTGATTCTTTAGGACCATCATTAAAAACGTGGCCATGATGAGCTCCGCATTTTGCACAATGATATTCTATTCTTTTCATCCCTAAGCTGTAATCAACTTTAGTTTTAAATGCTCCAGGAAGTGACTCAGAGAAAGAGGGCCAGCCAGTTCCACTATCAAATTTAGCATTAGACGCAAATAATTTATTTCCACAGTTCGCACAATGATAAAACCCTTTTCTTTTTTCTCTTAATAATTTACTTGAAAAAGGTCTCTCCGTGCCCTCGTTAAACATTATGTTTTTTTGTTCATTTGACAAATTAGGGTTAAATATCTTTTTTGCTTCTGCAACCAAAAATTGAACCGGAAAAATTGAAGAAATCAGAGATAAACAAGTAAAGCTAATAAATTTTCTTTTTAGTATATTCATAAAATTAAATTATAATAATCGATATATGAAAACAATTTTTTTATTTTTTTTGATGATTTATATTGGATACTATCTCTTTAGACCAGTTACAAAAAAAGAGATTGAAAAATTTGAAAATCCAGATAATTGGTCAAATATGGGTTTGTAAGGCTTTAAGATGTTCTCTGATACTTTCTGATAAAGCTACTAAATCATAACCACCCTCAAGAAAAGAGATTACTCTTCCATTAGAATGGGTATTTGCAATGTCTACAATAAGTTTCGTAATTTGAAAAAAATCCTCTGACTCTAAATTTATATTTGCTAAAGGATCTCGTTTGTGCGCATCAAAACCTGCAGATATTAGTATAACTTCTGGTTTAAATCTATCTATCGGATGAAGTATCTTTGTCTCAAATATACTTAAAAATTCCTTTTTTTTAGTGCCAGCTTTAAGAGTGGCGTTAAAAATATTACCAACACCTGTTTCAATTTCTGAACCTGTTCCCGGAAAAAGTGGAGACTCATGTGAGGATCCGTAAACGACAGAACTATCATTGTAAAAAATTTCCTGCGTTCCATTACCATGATGCACATCGAAATCTATAATTGCAACTTTATTAATTTTATATTTTTTTTGTAAATATCTTGCTGATACTGCAATATTATTGATAAAACAAAAACCCATCGCTCTTACCGTCTCTGCATGATGCCCTGGTGGTCTTACTGCACAAAAAACTCTTTGATCTTTATTCATTAAATCATCACAAGCAGCAATACCTGAGCCGCAAGATCTCAATATCGCATTTTTACTATAGGGACATAACATAGTGTCTGCGTAAGGCTCTTTCTCAACTCCTATAATTCCATTTTTAGGTATTCTTGCAAAGATTTTCTCTAGATGTTTTTTCGGATGTACTAAAGATACAATTTCAAGATTAGCCTTGGGAGCTTCTCTAAATTCTACTTTAATATCAGATGATTTTATCGACTCAATAATACTATCTAATCTCTCTTTTCTTTCTGGATGTGCGGCTCCATTTTGCTTTTTTAAACAATCATCGTGAGTGTATATAATCATAAAAATTTTAATAATGACTCAGCAGCCTGCTTTGATGGAGAAATTTTAGTTTTAAGATCTTTAAGTATTAATTGTGTATTTTTCAGTTGTTCTTCCATTTTACTTGGGTTGTCTAAGTAATTAGAGACATGTTCAAAAATTTTTTTAGCGTTGCAATTAAACTGAAGTAACTCCGGAATAATTTCTTTTTTTGCAGCTATATTTATAATATTTGCAAATTTTATTTTTACTAACATCTTAACTATTAAAAAGTTTATATACCCCATTTTATAAATAATTATAGAAGGTATTTTTGCATTGCAAATTTCTAAAGAAACAGTTCCCGATTTAGACACTGCAAATACTGATTTTTGTAAGATATATTTTTTTATTTTATCATCGCTTATAACTTCACAGTTTTTAAGGTTAATTTTTTGAATTTTTGATTGGATTAAATCGGAATATTCCTTTGTTGAATGAAAAATAAAAGTAAAATCGTTATATTTTTCATTCATTAATTCAATGAACTTTAATAAAATCGGAGTCAAAACTTCAATTTCAGATTTACGACTTCCTGCAAAAATTGAAATAAGCGCTTTATTTTTTCCTAAAATTTGATTTAAATCAATTGCACTTTCTTGATTAGGCTCTAATAAAGGATGTCCGACAAATTCATGACTCATGTTTTCTTTTTCAAAAAAAGGTTTCTCAAAGTTAAAAAGTAAAAATATATGGTCTATAAATTTTTTAATTTTTTTAACTCTTTCTTCTCTCCACACCCAAACTTGTGGCGCAACATAGTGAATAGTTTTTATGTCAGGGTTATTTCTTTTTACTTTTTCAGCAACTCTCAACGTAAAATCAGGACTATCCACTGTAAACAAAATATCAGGACTGAAATTTTCTATAGCTTTAACTGTCTCATTAATTTTTCTTTTAATTTTAAAAATATTTAAAATAACATTTGTAAATCCTAAGTAAGTAATTTCTTTTAGATTATAAATTGATTTAACCCCAAGTTTATTAAGATTCTCTCCGCCTACCGACAAATATTCAATACCTGTGTCTATCTTTCTTAAGTTACTTACAACTTTTGAAGCCAATTTATCTCCCGAAGCCTCTCCAGTTAAAATAAAAATTTTTTTCACTTTTGGAGTTTCCATAGTGAGCCTTGATCTGTTATTATATAAAGTTTACCTGAACTCATTTGAATTTCTATATCTCTGATTCTTCCAATAGTATCTTTAAATATAAGTTCCTCCTCAATTAATTCATTTTTTTTAAATTTAATTTTTCTTAGTGATTGATCTTTGAGTGAGCCTATCAAAGCATCACCTTCCCATTCTTTAAATTCATTTCCTTTATAGATAATCATTGAACTCACAGCTATAGAAGGAACCCAGTATTTAATAGCTTTAGTAAAGCCAGGTTTCCATTTAGGGCCTATTGTAGTTCCTGAATAATTTTTTCCACCCCATCCTAAAATTTTCCAACCATAATTTTCTCCATATCTTGCCTCTCCAAACCAATCTCCACCTCTGGCTCCATGATTGGTAATATAAATTTTTTCATCAAATGGTGATAAATCCATTCCTTGCGGATTTCTCACACCAATTTGAAAAATTTCTGGTAGCCAATTTTTCTTATTTTTAAATTTAGGATTATCTTTTGGGATTTTTCCATCTAAATGAATTCTTATAATGCTACCAGGGTGTTTAGTCGGATCTTGCGCTATCATGCCCTTACCTCGCTCTCCTGCAGTTATAAAAAGGAAATTATCCTTAATTACCATTCTGGAACCAAAATGATATCCTGAATTGATTGGTGGTTCTGCTCTAAAGATATTTCTAAAGTCCAAATTATTTTCACTAAAATTAGCAACCGCAACCGAAGTACTAGAATTTCCATTTCCCCTATTTTCAGAGTACGAAACATAAACTTTTTCTTCATAATATAAAACTTCAAGTAATCCGCCTTGACCATCTTCTAATATCTTTAAATTATGATTTACTCTTTTGATTTTATTATTATCCAAATTAACAATTATTAAATTTCCTGGTTTTTCAGATATAATAATTCTGTTTTCACTTATGAAAGAAAAGCTCCAAGGACTATCCATTCCAGAAATTACTTCCGTTAATTTTGGCTCTTTAGATACCAAATGAAATGTTTGAATAAAAAATATTAAAATTATAGAAACTTTTTTAATCATTTTACGGTTATAAAAATTTTATTCTTATTTGCGTATTTTATACTATTGCTTTTATCTAAAAAAATATTTTTTCTGTGTTTCAATACAATTCCTTTAAGACCAGCACGTTTACACTGTTTAAGTGTTTCAATGCCAACTGTTGGCAAATCGACTCTAGTGTCTTGTTTTTTCTTAGGATATTTTACTAAAACTCCATTTCTTATACCTTTCTTTTTTTTAATTTTTTTTAGCATTTTCTCTGTGCCTTCATTTTTTTCTAGTACTATGAAATTATTTCTACTAACAACGCTTTGAACATGATCGTAAGGATTAGTTTTTTTTAAAGATTTTAATGCATTTAAAATATTTTTTTTATCTTCTAAATCAGGTTGGTATTTAGAATAATTACCCTTCGTCAAAGTAAGTTCTGGTGTAAAAAAGTT
>JAOOBT010000001.1 GCA_028404615.1 Candidatus Pelagibacter sp. | reverse complement strand
TTTTTTTAAATTGATCATTATTTGAAACTATAATTAAGGATGGCTTACAGTCGTTTAAAATATATTCATAATCATTTGAAGAATACGTTGTAAAAATTGGAACTGATATTCCTCCCGCATTCATCACAGCAAGATCTGCAATTAACCAATACGGTCTATTTTCGGATAATATTAAACAACGATCACCCTCTTTAATTAATGATTTTATTTTTGATGATAATTTAAATATTCCCTCTTTTATATCACCCCAACTATAAGTTGGTTTTCCTGATTTTAACCATTTTAAAAAAGGTCTATTAAGATCCACTTCATCACACTTTTTAAAGTATAATTCTACAAGACTATTAAGTTTATCTATTTCCATAACTTGGTGGGCGAAGAGAGACTCGAACTCTCAAGGTATTGCTACCACCGGATTTTGAGTACGACATCTGTATCAGACCCCCTTATTTTCCTACGCAAATAACACATAAAATTGTTGTGTTAGACTTGTGTAAGACCTTTCCTTTCTTTTTGTAGTCTATTTTATACGCAAACTAAAAAAAATAAAAAAAAAATATCAAATCCACCACTCTGCTTGTCTAAATAGTTATGTAATGTTGAAGTAAGTTAAATAACCTGCGTAGAGATGAATTAAATGCTCGTTTAAATAGTATCTTCTCTTGTGTTCTTACAGAAACATTTATCACTAGATAATTTTAGTCTACGACAATTTTATTGATGATGTGAAAACTAATAAAGTCGTCTTTGATGACTTAAGTAGAGATATGTTTAAACGAAAGATACGAAATGAGATACAGACGAGACTATGACAGATTACAATTAGTTAAGAGTTTTAAACTAATAAAAGATACAGATGAGAATAAACATCTATTAGACAGACTGATTACAATATCTACTCAAAAGAGTAATTATTCAAAGAAGAAACTGCTCAAAATATTAGATGTTTTAAACGCAATGCTAAACAGACGATTTTTGACAAGAAATTATAAGAACAGAAATGACCGAGTTGTGTTCTATTCATTTTTAGAGAAATCGCCTGATAAGAACTTGCTACATTCTAATCTGATTTTGAGAGTGCCGAAATTCATTATGAATAACTATGAAAAATTAAGAGAGTTTTTTAGATACTTTAAAAAGAAAGTGCTGAACTTCAATATGACTTATACGAATTATAAAAGAGATAAAGACAATTTAGTGACCAGATATCAGTCAAAAGAGTTTAACTCAAATAACGATAATTACTTCGTATTTTGACAGATGAGTACAACTACTCATAAATATTGATACCTCTTCTATAAGACGATTTATGACAAATTAACAAGATGAAAAAAAAGAGACCTAGATATGAACCAAAAGATAAAAGAACTAGTAAGAAAAATAGAGACAGAAAAGAACACCTTAAAGAGATTGTCCTTGTTAGAAGAATTAGATGTACAAGTGACCATTTTAAGAAAAGAACAAGAAAAGAAATTTAAATTAGAAAGAAAACTATAATGACATTTCCATCACTTAACATAGAAAAATTAAAACACGACACAATTAAGAAATTAGAAAAAGAAAAGATAGATAAAGAGAACGCAAAAAAACTACAACAGAAACAATACGACTATCAGAATTATTTGAATTTATCACACATCAAAAAATCATCATCTTTTAAAATGATAAAAGACGAGTACTATGACCTAGATAAATTAGACAAAGAATTTGAAGACTTCCTAGAGTATTCACAATTATATAAATTCAAACAACACATTGAAGACCACACTAAATTAAAATCAACAGATAAGTCATTAGTACCTAGTAAATTAAGAGAAGAAATGAAGTACCTTGACCCAATGATAGACCATTTAAGAAACCTAAAAAAATAAAGATAATACAATGAAACAAACAAACTCCCAAAAAAAGAAAAATATAACGATTTGTGTTGACCCTGTTCAATACGAAATATTTAAAACTAAACGAAGTAATAAACTTCAATCTGTATCGTCCTTCATTAACACACTTATTACTTGTTCAAATAAAAATCTCATTGATGAGAATAAGATTTTGAATGTGATAAATAGTTAATGATTTAACATAACGAGTGTGTGTGCCTTTCTATCATAAACTTTGTATCGTATCGTAAAGTTTTCTGACTACACACACACTCACTCTAATTAAGTGTCTAACTTATACTCAATCACAATATAACTTCTATACTTTCCACCTTGTACAAAAGTTTTGTCATAGACAATTTTGTATTGATTTAAATTAGTCTCAAATATTTGTGCTACTTCATTAGAGTTATAAGTTTTAGTGATACCAGACTTTGTATCTTCTTTAATAGTTTGACTTTCATTTTTAACTAACGAATTTGACAAACTATCACTTACAATAACCTTTGCTTGTAGAAGTGCTTTAGATTTTGCCAGTTCAAACGACTTGCTTGTAGAAGTACCACAACCATAAATCTTGCTATCAGTACTACGATATTTTGAACAAACTGCTTCATTAACTTTTAAGAAGTCTGACATATTTGAAATTGTAGTTTTATTCTTTGCTATATTGTTTGATGAACAACCAACAAGAACAAGACCAACTAATAAGACTAGAATAGTCCTCATTTATTTACCCCCTTTCTAAAGATTTTCTAAAATTCCCATAAACACCATAATTACCGAGTTTTGATACCTCTCATCAGTTAACCAAGTGACCAAGAAATTTTGTTTGTTAAGTGTTTCTGTTTCAGTACAAGACTTGATGATTTTTTCACTAATCACTTTGCCATTTTCAATAACTTGTTGTGTTTGATAAACGCAATTGTCTTCTGCCTTTGCTACTGAAATTAAAAATAGAAATATAAAAACAAATCTAATCATAGATTTGCCTTTCAACATTCAACAATTCTTTTTGAAGTTTAGTACCTATCAATTTTAATAGTAGAATAGTCGCATAATCCGCCTCATTTTTAATGATTTTTGAACGACAATGACTATTACATTCAGAACTGAACATATGAGTAATTGTTGCCTCAAAATATGAAGTAGAACGACCAAATGCTACTGCTGTAGTTAATAGACAGAAACAAAAGAAAAGAATTGTTAACAATCTAAACATCACACATATTCCTTTCTAACTCTATATTACAAATGTTTCTGATTAGTTGTTCCTCTCTATCTCTAGTTAAGAGTTTGTTAATGAAAGAATAATGCCATTTACGACCAGTATATTTTTCCATAAAAGACTTGATGTCTTTGTACTTACTACCTTTTGCTCTTAACGATTTAACAAGATTGATTTCTTTCTGTTCTTTTTCACAAATAACAAGTTGACCATTATCACCTAAATCATAACCTTTTCTTACTTTGCCACCTGTGTACTTACCTTGTTTTTTAAGTTTATCTTTTGCTACTATTTGTTTTTCAGATAAAGACTTTCTGTACCATTCAGACATAATAGAAAGTATTTGATAGAAAACAGACCCAAGACTATCAGAAGAAATAACATCTCCTAAATCAGTAAAGATTAGTCTAATTTTAAGTCTTCTATATTTCTCAACATCATTAACTAATCCATAATGAGACCGAGAATATCTATCTAATGCTGAACAGATAATAGTATCGCCTTTTTTAAGTTTAGTAGTTAGAAGACCACCTTGTTCACGCTGATACATCAACAAACCTCCCGAACAGACATCTTCAAACCATTCGTTAACTTTTAAATTGTGAATATTACAATACGAATTTATTTTAAATTTTTGTGTATCAAAAGAACTCGTACTACCTTCTTCACTAGACTTTCGTAAGTACCCATAAATCATAAAAAACTCCTTTCGTTTATTTCATTGAGATACATCACAATGAAAACGCTAACAAAAACCTAGTCCTTTTCAACCATTTGCTTATGTTGATACTCTTACACAATCCAATAGACGATTATATCTAACACAAGAAAATGAACGATTTAGTGATTTTAGAGAGTGTGCGAGTGATGAGACTTGAACTCATATGTCCTTGCGAACAGCAATTTTTGAGACTGCCCTGTATACCAATTCCAGCACACTCGCATAATGTTTTTTTAAAAAAAAATTAAGATACTGCTTTTATTTTATCTCGTCCAGTAGTTAACCAACTATCTAATGCTGTTTCTAATGCTGTATTTGCTGTGTAGAACTTGTCAATCATTGTAGTAGAAGTACCACAATTTTTTGCTATTGCTTGTGAAGTGACCCCTTTATCTAACATAAACTGAATAAAAGTATTTCTAAAAGATTTACTATCTATTGTTAATGTTCTGTCACCTTTTTTAATTGTCTTTAAATTTGCCTCTTCAAGTAGTGAGTTAAGTCCGTGTCTAAAAGTATTAACATTCCAGATATTACCTGACAATTTACCTAGACCTGTTGTTTTGTATAAATTGATAAGTCTTTTGTATGCGAAATATGCCGATGAAACAGACTTAACTTCTCTCTCTTTATTAGTCTTACTTTTTCGTAAGTAAATTTTTAAGTAATATCTCTTGTCATCTACAAGTCTGATTTCTTGTTCAATTATTCGTTTAGATTTTTGCCTATCTACTAATTCTACATCTTCAAAATGTAGATTAAGACATTCATCTACTCTTAATCCTGTACCGACCATAAAAATGATAAATTGATGTAATCTTTCCCTCTCAAATCTAATCCTTAAAGTACGACCATTTTGATATCTCTTCCTAGAGACTGCTTGTAAGTGAGTATATTGTTCTTTAGACAAACCAATTCTTAATGTTCTTTGACTTCTTAATTTCCTAGATAGTATTTTTTTGATATTGATGATTTTGTCTTTTCTTATCTTCTTCTCAACACACCAAGTAATGAAACCTTGAATTGCTACTAAATCGCCAGATAGTGTTTTACCTCTTAATACTTTTGATTGTGCTTTTGCTCTATTAAATCGCCATTTAATATAAGTGTCTTTGACATCAACTGCTTCCATAGTTTCTACTTTTAAATTCATAAACTCTTTACACTTCTCAATCATATTCCATCTGTCTTTGTACCACTTCTTTGTAAGACCCTCTATGTCAGTTGATTTGTCTTTAGATGTTAAGAACTGCTGATACAAGTCTTTAACCGAACTTGTGTGTATTTGAATATTATGTTTCTTTTGAAATTGTAAATCATCATACCATTTGAACAGATAATCTTTTGCCTTCTTAAAGTTTTTAGTTTTAGAACTAATAATCTTTTGTTTGCCTTGAATAAAAGTACGACCAACCCAATTATCAGACTTGATTTTGCCATTGTACTTGTCTGTTCTAATGTAAATGTGAAGTTTATTGTCTTTAAAATGATGTACTTTATTACCCATATTTACCGAAATTATAACACAATTTGATAACCGATGTTATAGAATTGTGTAAGACTTGTGTAAGATATGAGTAAATGACTAAAACCTAGACCTTATTTGACTAATTTGAACAGATTGACAAGTTTTGAGTCCGGCGCGTCTACCAGTTCCACCATTCGCCCATTTTTTGAAATAATCTAATTTATTTTTCTTACTATGAGAACAAAAATAATTGAGGTCACGAACATAATTAGTGCATATGCTGCTGTTGGTACCATAAACACAATATCATCCCACAATTGTGTGGCTACAAAAACAGCTAAAGTTCCATTTTGTAAACCACATTCAAGTGAAATACATTTTCTTTGTTCTATTCCTGAAGCTAAAAATTTTGCCATGTAGTAGCCTATAAAAATCATTGTAATGTTTAAAATGAAAGCCACTAAACCTGCTCTTGTAATAAAGCTAATAATTCTATCCCATTCTTCAACCCAAATAGAAATAAAGACAATTAGAAATAAAATTACCGACAATCTCTGTATTAAGAGAGTTTTAGATATAATAAAATCCGTCATTAAACTTCTTACAATCATGCCAAAAATTACAGGAACTGTTACTACAAAAAACATTTTAGCAGCAATGTTAAGCATGGAAATTTCTTTAGTTATTTCAAAACCTAAAAAGCTTGCTGAATTGTAGACAATTAAAGGTACTGTTATTACAGATATTAAACTCACTACTGCAGTTAACGTTACAGATAGTGCAACATCTCCATTAGCAAATTTAGTTAATATATTTGATGTTACTCCTCCTGGAGCTGCTGCAATAATCATCACACCTAGAGCTATTTCTGGTGGTATTGAAATAATATGAATTAATATAAAAGCGATAATTGGTAGTATTATTACTTGACCCAAAAAACCTATGAAAAAATCTTTAGGGATAGTAATTACTCTTTTAAAGTCTGCTACGGTTAGACCAAGACCTAATCCGAACATTATTATGGCTAAACATACTGGTGCTATTGTTTTTGCTATTTCCATAATTTTTTTGAATAATTTTAAATACTAAATTTTGAAAATTTCATTAAGTTGAACATCGTAGCACAATATTCACTAAATGCTCTTTGAGTGGTTTTGTAGTTTTGTCCTATTGCTTTCATATGTTCTTTATTATTTCCAATAGAATATTCAAGTTTTTTATTTCTTATTATTTGCTTATTTTTTTCTAAAGTCTTTAGTTTTCGAATTACAGTTGCCCTTGGTATGGCTGATATATCTGAAATAGAGGAAGCATTAATGCCTCGTTTGGATTTATGTTTAAGAGTAGCTAAAAAGAAATCCCCATAAGTTTCAGGTTTTCTTGTTACATCACTTTCAATAGACTCTATTAAATCTCTAATTTGAACTAAACCGATTGAACCCCATACGTTCCAAGACTCTAAATCTCCAAAAAAAGTTCTATGTCTTACTAGATAAGGTATTTGAAATCTATACCAATACTCCCAACTTACAGTAAAGTGCTCTATAATAAATTTTTTTATATCCTCTTTTTCTAATGGTTGACCAAACCAATCTTCAGCGGATAAGTAGCTTGAAGTTTTGGATAATAATCCGGACAAGTTTTCAATAGTACTCATAGGTTTTTGAATTTCCAATCCTTTGGAATGTAAAAAGATTGATTTTCCAGACCTAATGATAATTTCATTATGTTGCAGATAGTTAACTTTACGTCTTATTGTTTCTTTTGGAATATTAAGATCTTTCGATATCTCAATTAAGTTTAATTTTTCAATGCCTACTTTGTCCTGGCTATAAAAGGCTTCCATTGACATATAATGAAATCGATCTGAATAATTAACGTAAACTTTATTCATTAAATACATTAAAATTAAATATGTATCAAAATCATTAAAATTCTTGTATGCACGATTTACCCAGTCTTGTTGCAGTCTATAAAATGACTTCAATTTTTCATTGATGTTGCGCTGAAAAACTTCATGAACTTTATCTTTGTCTATACTATTGCTTATATTTTCGATTTTATTTACATGAGCAATTTTTATGTCTACAGGGTTGCTCATGAAACTATTTATTCCAAGTAACACTTTGATTGATAAGAATAGCCATTAAAATCCAAATGATAAACGTATCACCTGGAGAAAAACCATAATCTGCACCAAACATTCCCGCAACTATTACGATAGCGTAGATCACAACTGTCGATAAAATTAAACTTGCGAGGTATCTTAGAATTGTGCATTTTAAATTCATGTTGAAAAAATTATACGACAGATGTGTAGAACTTGCTAGGCATAAATTTTCTAAGCCTTTACTTGGCTTTGTAGCATTCATTGAAAGTTTCTTTTTCCCTGTTCCACCAGATTTAATGATCGTGCCTATGGTCGTAGCCAAAAGAGAAGATTATTTAAAAATATTTTTAATTGCTACTGTAGGTTCAGTTTTAGGTGGATTGTTTGGTTACATGTTAGGTGTGTTTTTTTTAGATGCTTCGATGGTTATTATCGAGTTTTATGGATATGAGGAAAAAGTTTTTCAAATTCAAGATAAGATGTCTACAAGAGGCGGCTTTTTAGCTTGGCTGGGTATAATGTTTTTAGCTGGTTTCACTCCTCTTCCCTTTAAAGTGTTCACAATTACAAGCGGAGTTATTGGATTTAATCTCGCCGTTTTCTTTTTCATATGTCTTTTTACAAGAGGTTTGAGATTTTTAATAGTTTCTTACTTTACTTATCTTTTTGGTAAAAAATTTGGTGAATTTATCGAAAAGAAAGGTGCGTTATGGTTTACTTTAACTGGAATATTTATTGTAATTTTAGCAGCTGTCTTATACATAATCTTCGTTAAATGATTTTAAATAACAAGCTATTACTCAATGGTATTTTAGCCTTTAGTATACTCTCGCTTTCAATAGCTTACTTCATACAATATGTGCTTGGTCATAAACCATGTAATTTGTGTATAATTCAGAGAATTCCCTATATTGCAGCGATAATTCTTATTTCACTTGTCTTTATTATGAATAAGTATCAAAAAATAATTTCTAGCCTCATTTTAATATTCTTTATTTTTGGTGCTGTTGTTTCTTTTTATCATTTTGGTATAGAACAAGGTTTTTTTAGTGAGTCTTTAGTTTGCGATTTAGGCAATAGCCGACCCTTAAATAAAGAAGAACTTCTAAATCAGCTTAAAAAAACAGAGATAGTGAGCTGTAAAGATGTAACTTTTAGAATTTTAGGGCTTTCACTTGCTACAATAAATACAGTTATCTCATTAATACTTAGTGGTATTATAATAAAAGTTATTAAAAATTATGGAAAAAACTAACAAGAAAACTTTAGAAGAGATTATAAGAGTTGACCATGCTGGTGAACGTGGGGCTATAAAAATATATGAAGGACAACTTCTAGCTCTTAAAACGTTCAAACAAGATGAATTTTTAAAAAAGAAAATAGAGGAAATGAAAGAACATGAAAAAGAGCACTACGAATATTTTGATAACGAAATTAAAAAAAGAAATATAAAACCTACAAAACTTTTACCTCTCTGGGATTTGATGGGTGTAACTCTTGGTTTTGGAACAGCAATGTTAGGAGAAAAAGCAGCCATGCTTTGTACTGCATCAGTTGAAGAGGTAATTGATGGTCACTATAAAGATCAAACTTATAAACTTGGAAAAGATGAAGAAGAGTTAAAAAAGAAAATTATGAAATTTAGGCAGGACGAATTAGATCATAAAGACATAGCGTATGATAATGGAGCAACAAAAAAAGGATTATACGGAGTCTTAGATAAAATCATTAAAACTTCATCAAGAATAGCTATTACGATTTCAGAAAAAGTCTAATTAAGGTTCTAACTCGATATCCCAATATAGATAATCCATCCAACTTTCATGAAGAAAGTTTGGTGGAAAATGTCTACCGTTGCGATGTAAATCTTCGACTGTCGGTGCGTAAGGTTTATTAGCTAATTTTAGATCACAGTCTCTATAAAGCTTTCCGCCTTTTTTAACATTACAACTTGAACAAGCTGTTACAACATTGTTCCAATCTGTTAATCCCCCTCTAGACTTCGGCAACAAATGATCAAAGGTCAAATCTTTTGTGTCCCCACAATATTGGCAAGCAAACTTATCTCTTAAAAAAACATTAAATCTTGTAAAGTTTGGATTTTTTGAAGGTTGAATAAAATTTTTAAGCGCGATCACACTTGGTAAATTCATTTCAAATGAAGGACTTCTTATTTTTCTTTTATAGTTAGAAACAATGCTCACTCTGTCTAAAAAAACTGATTTAACTGCATCTTGCCAACACCAAATTGAAAGTGGGTAATAACTTAGCGGTCTAAAGTCAGCGTTTAGCACTAACGCCGGACATTTTTCAAGAGGTACTTTATCGACAGAAGAAATAATCATACACCAAAGCTAACTGATACAAAAAATTATATCAAGTTATAATTATGTATCACTCAAAAAATTAAGTATTAAATTGTTTTTTTATAAATTGAAGGCCCAAACTTGACCCTTCTGTTGGTATACGATGTTCACAGTTTTTAAAAATTTGTGTTTCAATTTCATAGTTATTTTTATTAAAAAAGTCTTTAGCCTCTAATAATGAGTCGATAGAAACAACTTGATCTATGTCCCCATGCATTAAAATAATTTTTGGTCTAGAATTAATATTTTTTGAAAGATGTTCAGTGTCAATAATTCTACCAGAATAGCCAATTACAGAATTCACTGAATCTTTTCTTTTCAAACCGGCTTGTAAAGTAATCATACAACCTTGGCTAAATCCTCCAATAATAATTTCGTTAGCTTTTAAATTATTATTTTTTTTTACCTCATCAATAAGTTTATTCAATTTGTTTTCTGCGACAAGCGATTTAGCTAAAACTTGCTCTGGAGTTTGATCCATTAAATCAAACCATTGAAAACCAGATGGGCTTGCTACACATTTCTCAGGAGCGTCAGGACAAATAAATACTGTTTCTGGCAAGTGAGCTCGCCAATAGTTTGCAAGGATTGAGATATCGTTACCATCTCCACCATAGCCGTGGCAAAGTATTACGGCGTTTTTGGGTTTATTTTTAGAAAGTGGTTCTAAAACAATTGTATTTAATGAATAGGTCATGATAGTAGAATATTAAATGTCTGAATTTTTTTTTAATTTTATAGGATTTACTTTATTAGGTGCTGTAGCCATAGTTTTAATAATGGGTATATATACTTTATTTAAGGGTGGTAATACTAGTAAAAAATATTCAAACAAATTAATGCAATTGCGTGTTCTACTTCAGTTTATTGCGATAATAGTTTTGGTTTTAATGGCTTATTTTTTTAAAAATTAAATATATTTTTTTATTAAGCTGATAAAATTATCACTTACAAAATCAACTTCGCCGATAACTCTGCCAAACTCATTGCCATTTTTATCGATTAAAATACTTGTGGGAAGACCTCGCATTTTGAATTGCTTTACTAATTTCAACTTTGGATCATAGTAAGTATCTAAACTAGCAACACCAATGCTTCTGAAAAAGTCTCTAACTTTTAGCTTGTTAGGTTGTTCCATATTAATAGCGTAAACTTTAACTTGTGGAAATTGATTTGTTAGTTTTTCAAGCGAAGGCATCTCTCTTTTACATGGAGCACACCAGGTTGCCCAGAAATTCAAGATCATGATGTTGCCTTTTTTGTTAGTTAAATCGACATCATTAAGATCTGAATCTTTGAATTTTAATTCTTTAATTTGAGTCGGTTTTTCGTGGATTACTATATTTTTTGAAAAATCTTCTGCCCCGTAAAGATTGTGGCTAATCAGATATAGAAGGATTATGTGAATATAGATTTTAAACGATTTACTAATTTTCATATTAATTTAAATTAGAAATAACACAGTAAAATGAAAAATAAAACAATTTGGTCAAATAGATTCAAAAATAAAATGTCTCAATCTTTTCAAAAGATTGGGTCTTCTATTCATATTGATAAAAGACTTTATGAACAAGATATCGCTGCATCTATTGTGCACACAAAAATGCTAATGAAACAAAAGATCATTAAAAGTGAAAATGGTAACAAAATTATCAATGGGCTAAAAAAAATTAAAGCTCAGATAGATAAGGGTAATTTTGAGTTTAAAGAAAAGTTCGAGGATATTCACTTAAATATAGAAAAAGCATTATTTGAGATCATTGGTTCCTCAGCTGGATTTCTGCACACTGCAAGATCAAGAAATGATCAGGTAGTAACTGATTTTAAATTATGGGTTAAAGAAGCATCAAACGAAATTATAAAAGACATTTCGGTTGTCATGAGAAATCTTATAAAAAAAGCTGAAAAAAATACAGATACGGTCATGCCTGGATTAACGCATTTAAAAAATGCACAACCTATTTCATTCGCACATTATTTGTTGTCATACTATGAGATGTTAAAAAGAGATAAAAAAAGATTTGAAAATAATCTTGAGCTATTAAATGAGTGTCCGCTTGGATCTGCGGCACTTTCAGGAACATCTTATAAAATAGACAGAACCTATACTGCAAAAAAACTTGGTTTTAAAAAACCTACAGATAACTCTATGGACTCTGTATCGGATAGAGATTTTGCAATTGATTTTTTATATGCTTCTGCTGTTTGTGCAATGCACCTATCTAGATTGGCAGAAGACTTTATTATTTATAATTCCGATGCTTTCAATTTAATTTCATTCAAAGATAGCATGCTTACAGGATCATCAATTATGCCACAAAAAAAGAATCCTGATCCTGCAGAACTAATAAGAGGAAAAGTTGGAATGAATTATGGAAAGTTAAATGCAATATTGACAATAATGAAAGGTCTTCCCATGTCATATTTTAAAGATATGCAAGATGACAAGGAGTTAGTTTTTGGTGGCTTTGATACTTTGAAAGATACTCTAACTATGAGCGCTGAATTAATAAATTCTGTAAACGCTAATAAAGCAAATATGCTTTTTATGGCTAACCAAGGATATACAACAGCAACTGATTTTGCAGACTATCTTGTTAAAAATAAAAATTTATCATTTAGAGATTCTTACGCTATTTCAGCAAAAATTGTGAATTATGCAGAAAAAAATAAAAAGATGTTATCTGAATTAAATTTGGATGAAATTAAAAAATTTTATAAAAATTTAGATAAAAGTGTTTTAAAAGTATTTGATGTAAAAAATTCTATGAATGCAAAAAAATCTTATGGAGGAACATCTATAATTAATGTTAAATCAATGATAAAAAAATATAAAAGGGAAATTTAATGAAAATAATAACTGCTTTTTTCCTGGTGATTTTTATTTTATCTAGTTGCGGAAAAAAATCTGAACCTAAATACCAAGGTCAAATAGATCAGGTCAACATAATTTCATAATCTTATGCAAAATCTAAGATATGTAGGAAATAATTTATTTGTTGAAAAACTGTCAATTAAGAATATTTTAAAAAAAAATAAAACACCTTTTTATATTTATTCGGAGAGTCAAATTGTTTTCAATTTTTTAAAGTTTGCCAACACATTTAAAAAAACTGATCCTTTAATTTGCTTTGCAGCGAAATCTAATAGTAATTTAAATATACTAAGAGTTCTTGGTAAATTAGGTGCTGGAGCCGATGTAGTTTCAGGAGGTGAATTATTAAAAGCCTTAAAAGCAGGTATTAGACCTAATAAAATTGTTTTTTCTGGGGTCGGTAAAACTGAAGAGGAACTTAAAATTGCAATTAACAAAAAAATATTATTAATCAATTGTGAGTCTGAAAGTGAAGCTAAATTAGTAAATAATTTAGCAAAAAAATTAAGAAAAAAGGTTTCAATAGGATTTAGACTTAATCCAAATGTTGATGCCAAAACACATAAAAAAATATCAACTGGTAAAGCTGAAAATAAATTCGGCTTATCGATTAAAAATTTTAAAGTTTTTCTAAAAATAGTAAAAACTTTTAAAAACGTAAAATTAGAAGCTTTAAGTGTGCATATCGGTAGTCAAATATTGAACGATACACCTTTTAGAAAAACCCTAAATGTAATGATTAAATTAATAAAAGAATTAAAACTGAATTTGAAATATGTCGATTTAGGTGGTGGTTTCGGTATTAATTATACTGATAAAGAAAAACCAATTAATCTAAGTCAATATTCTAAACTGGTATATAATTTTTCTAAAAAGTTAAATTGTAAAATAATCTTTGAACCTGGAAGATCTATTATTGGTAATACTGGTCTTCTAATAAGTAAAATACAATTTATTAAAAAAGGTGCTAATAAAAACTTTATTATACTAGATGCTGGTATGAATGATTTTATGCGCCCTGCTTTGTATGAAGCTTTTCATAAAATTATTCCTATTTCTAAAAAATCATCGAGAATGAAAGGTAAAATAGAATTTGTTGGACCAATATGTGAAACCACTTGCAAATTCGGAGTTTATAAAAACTATCCTAAAATAAATGAAAATGAATTTGTGGCTATAACTAATGTTGGAGCTTATGGTTCTTCTTTATCCTCAAATTATAATACAAGACCACTAGTTGCTGAAATTTTAATCAATAAAAATAAACTTAGATATATAAGAAAGAAACAAAATTTACTTAAATTGATTAATTCTTAATGCAATTTATTAGATCATTAATTTTTAATATTTTTTTATACGTTGGCCTAATAACAATTTTTATTTTAGCTATACCAACGTTAGTTTTACCAAGTAAATGTACAATATTTTTTGGTAGATTGTCTGCAAAATATATAGTGCTTATTTTAAGAATAATCTTAAATACAAAAGTAATCTTTCATGGAACAGAAAATCTTAAGAAAGTAGATAGTTATTTTGTTGCTTCAGCTCATCAATCAATGTTTGAAACTTTTGCTCTTCAAATACCCTTAGATGGTCCGATTTTTATTTTAAAAAAAGAGCTACTTAATATTCCATTATTTGGATGGTATTTGAGAAAAATAGGTTCAATAGCGATTGTCAGAGAAACAACAACAAAAGAAAATTTGAACTTTTTTGATAAAGTGAAAGAAAAAGTTGAAAAAAGTAAAAGACCGCTACTAATATTCCCCCAAGGAACAAGAGTAAAACTACAAGATCAACCGCCCTTTAAAAAGGGGGTTGGCAGAATTTATAAAGCTTTAAATTTACCTTGTGTTCCTGTAGCTCATAATACTGGTAAAGTCTGGCCAAAAAATAGTTTTATGAAATATCCAGGTAATATTCATATTTCATTTTTAGAGCCAATCTTATCGGGTAAAGATAATGAAGAATTTGTTAAAGATATAGAAAATAAAATTTACACTGAAATTAGAAAGTTCTCTTAATTATTTTCTTCCAAAACCTGGCTTATCAGTGTCCTGGCCGGCTTCTATAATTTCTTTTCTTACTTTTTTAGTTGATGAAAAAATCTCTAAAAGTTTTTTACTATCCTTGCTTTTTATAGCATCTTTAATTTCATTTAGATTCTTTGAGTAATTGTCCAGAACTTTTAAAATGTTTTCACTATTATCAATAAATATATCTTTCCACATTAAAGGATCTGATGCTGCTATTCTTGTAAAATCTCTTAGTCCACCTGCACTATATTGAATAACATCATCCTTAAATTTGTCTTCTTTGTTAATTGCTGTTTTTACAATACTGTAAGCTACAGCGTGTGGTAAATGGCTGGTTAATGATAAAACATAATCATGATCTTCAAATGTCATACGTTTAGTCTTGCTTCCAAGCTTTGACCAAAAATTTTCTAAAGATTTTATTTTATCCTCGGCTACTTTTTTATCAGCAGATATTATGCACCATCTATTTTTAAATAAACTTGCAAAACCTGCCTCTGGGCCACTATATTCTGTTCCAGCTATAGGATGTGAAGCAATCCAATTTACATTTTTAAGATTGAAATTGTTGATAATTTTATTCACTTCTTTTTTTGCAGAACCTGTATCGGTTAAAA
Organism: Candidatus Pelagibacter sp.; assembly: GCA_028404615.1. The sequence goes on along the minus strand of JAOOBT010000001.1, from coordinate 247,578 downwards.
TTACATTTTCTTTCAAACTAGCATGAATAGATAAAAGTATTTCTTTATAGCTACTCAAAGGAGAAGCAATTACTACTAAATCGGAATCCTTAACAACATCTGAAGTGTTACTGCAAATTTCAACTGAAAAATTCTTTTTCAAATAATCAATAACTTTCGATGATTTATCGTAAGCACTTATTTTAGTTGCTAATTTTTTTTCTTCTACTGCTCTCAAAATAGAAGAGCCAATTAAACCACATCCAATTATACTTATTTTATTAAACATTTAATATTTTTTTCATTTTGGAAATTAATTTTCTATTTTCTTCACTTTTCCCAATCGTAATTCTTAATGAATTCTTAATACCATAAACATCCATTTTACGAACTAAAATTCCTGCTTTCGCTAATAATTTAAAAACTCTTGATGAATTAATTTTTACTTTATCAAAATTTACTAATAAAAAATTGCTATAGCTTCTATTAGTTTCAATTTTCATTTTTTTAAATTCATTAAACATTTTTTTATTCCAATTATTAACGTGTTTAATTTCTTTATTTAACCAAGCACTGTCTTTTACTGCAGCAGATGCAGCAGACAAAGCTGCTTTGTTTACATTAAAAGGTGGCTTAATTTTATTTAACGTATCAATAATTTCTCTAGATCCATATCCCCACCCCACTCTTAATCCTGCTAAGCCATAAATTTTTGAAAATGTTCTTGTCATTACCACATTTTTAAAGTTAGAAAATAATTTTAAAGCTGAAGAATAATTTTTTTGTTTTACATATTCAAAATAAGCATCGTCAACTACTAACAAAATATTGCTTCGTAGTTTTTTCCGTAAAAACAACAAATCTTTTTTTGCAACATAGGTCCCGGTTGGATTGTTAGGATTAGCCAAAAATACAACTTTTGTCTTGGTAGTTACTTTTTTTAAAATATCTTTTACTGAAACTGTAAAATTATTTTCATTTGAATAAATAACTTTTGCTCCATTCATTTTGCTATAAATTCTATAAATAATAAAACTATACTTAGGCACAATTACCTCGTCACCTTTTTTTAGGTATGCTTTACAGATTAATTCAAAAATTTGATCTGAACCTGATCCCAAAACAATTCTATTTTTATCTAGTTTAAATTTTTTTGATAAGGTTTCTCTTAAGAAAGTACCGTTGGTGTCGGGATATCTTGCAAAACTTTTTGATACTTTTATATATTCTTTTTTTGCTTTTGGACTAGGTCCAAGCGCAGACTCATTAGCTGATAATTTTATCTTAGCTAGTCTATTTTTAAATACGCTCATTCCTACTACGTATTTTTCAGTTATTATGTTATTTGGCTTAGGTAATCTCATTAATTAATGTAATATCCAAATTGTTCGAGTTTTTCTAGAAGTCTTTATCTTATATAAAATTGACAAGTTTGTGATGATCTAGTAAATAGATATCGCGCTGATTTAACCATATTGCAAGCGCATAACAAATTTAGCTAAAAAGGGTGATGCCCAGTTTAGCTGGGCTTTTTTTTTGGATGAATAGAAAAATTGAGAATATAAATAAGATTACTATAACTAAACCACTCAAGCTTGACTGTGGAAAAACCGTTAAAAATTTTCCTCTAGCCTATGAAACCTATGGAAAACTTAATGAAAATAAAGATAACGCTATTTTAGTATTCCACGCTTTAACGGGCGATCAATTTGTAACTGGCACGAACCCTGTAACAAATAAAGAGGGCTGGTGGGTCACTGCTGTTGGTCCTGGCAAGGCTATTGATACAGATAAATATTTTGTGATTTGCGCAAATGTAATTGGTGGATGTATGGGATCTCTTGGACCAAAAGATACAAATCCTGAAAACAACCAGCCCTACGGTTTAGATTTTCCAGTTATTACAATTAAAGATATGGTGAAAGCACAAGAGTCTTTACTGGAACACCTTGGTATAAAAAAACTTTTATGTGCCACTGGCGGATCAATGGGCGGAATGCAGTTATTACAATTTTGCGCAACATTTCCTGATAAAGCTTTTTCAGCTATTCCGATTGCTTGTAGCTCAAGTCATAGTGCGCAAAATATTGCCCTTAACGAACTAGCACGCCAAGCTATAATGGCTGACCCTGTATGGGATAATGGAAAATATGTATCAAAAAATGTGCAGCCTAAAAATGGCTTAGCAGTTGCACGGATGGTTGGTCATATAAGTTATTTATCTGAAAAAGGTATGCAGGAAAAATTCGGAAGAAAATTACAAGAAAAAGCAGATTACGAATTTAGTTTTAACGCAGATTTTCAGGTAGAAAGTTATTTAAGACATCAAGGTTATGCTTTTGTGGAAAGATTTGATGCAAATTCAATTCTTTATATAACTAGAGCGATGGATTATTTTGATCTTTCTAAGCAGTTTAAAGGTGGTTTAGTTGAAGCTTTTAAAAATCAAAACACAAAATTTCTAGTAATATCATTTTCTTCTGACTGGCTTTATACAACAAAAGAAAATAAGGACATAGTAATTGCATTAAATGCATCTGGTGCTGATGTTTCTTATTCAGAAATAGTAACAGATAAAGGCCATGACTCCTTCTTACTAAATGAACCAGAATTTTTAAAAACCCTTAAAGGTTTTATAGACTCAATGTACGAAAAATTTAAAAATGAAAAAAGAATTTAAAGTAATTGCTGATTTATTACCAAACAACTCAAGAGTTTTAGATGTTGGTTGTGGAGATGGATCTTTAATGAATTTCCTTAGAGAGGAAAAAAATATAGAAGTTCGTGGTTTGGAACTTAATCAAGAGAATGTGCAAAAGTGCATAAACAAAGGTTTGCCAGTTATACAAGGAAACGCTGAAACCGAACTTCATCAATTTCCTGATCAATCCTTTGACTATGTTGTACTTAGCCAAACTTTACAGGCTTTTTATGAGCCAGAAAAAGTTTTAAAGAATCTTTTGAGAATAGGTAAGGCAGTAATTGTTTCCATTCCAAATTTTGGATACTGGAAAGTAAGAGTTAAACTTTTATTTTTTGGTGAAATGCCGGTTACAAAAACATTGCCAAATACATGGTATAACACTCCTAACTTACATATGTGCACTATTAAAGATCTATTCAAGTTTTGTGATGAAAAAAATATAAATATCAAACAAGTAGTTGGAGTTAATGAAGATCAAACTTCGTTAATAAAAAAAAGTAATTTAGAAATAAAAAACCTCTTTTCAAAATTAGGTATTTTTTTAATAGGATAAATGATAGTAGAAATTATTCCATGCTTAAGTGACAATTACAGTTATTTAATTCATGAAAAAGAAACAGGCAAAATTTCAATAGTAGATCCGTCTGAATTTAACGCCTGTGATAAAATAATTAGTAAATATAAAAAGTTAGATTTTATTTTGAATACTCATCATCATGCTGATCATGTTGGTGCTAACCTTGAACTAAAAAAAAAATATAACTCAAAAATTTTAGGCTCAATCCTAGATAAAAATCGTATTCCAGGGATAGATAAAATGCTTAAAGAAAATCAAAAGTACAAAATTGGAAACTTAGAATTTGAGGTAATTTTTATTCCAGGTCATACCAAGGGTCACATTGCTTTTTTCTTTAAAAATGAAAAAATTGCTTTTACTGGGGATACATTATTTTCTTTAGGATGTGGTAGAGTATTTGAAGGCACTCATGAAGAAATGTTTAGTTCTTTGAACAAAATAAAAAATCTTCCTCCTGATACAAACATCTATTGCGGACATGAATACACGAATTCAAATTTAAATTTCTGTTTAGAGTATGATTCAAAAAATACCCATTTAAAAAATAAAAAAATTGATATCGAAAAAAAACTAAGCTCTAACCAACCAACTATTCCATCTACTATAGCTGACGAAATTAAAACAAATATTTTCTTAAGATGTGATGACCCTGAAATTAAAGGTGGCCTAGGCTTAAAAGATTCATCTGACGTTGAAGTTTTTTCAAAATTACGAGATTTAAAGGATTCTTTTTAGCTTCAATAATCTTGACTTACTAGCACTGAGAGCTATATTGCGTGGAAATTAAAAAAAGAGATTTTATGTCATTTGCTATAATTGAAACAGGTGGAAAACAATATAAAGTTACCGCGAGTAAAATATTAGAAATTGAAAAACTTAACGCTAAAGTCGGCGAAACAATTAAATTTGACAATGTTTTACTTATAAACGACGATAAAAGCACTGAGATCGGAAGTCCTAAAGTTGATGGAGCCACGGTAGAAGCTAAACTTTTAGACAATGTTAAAGATAGAACTGTATTAATTTTTCATAAAAGAAGAAGAAAACATTCAAGAAAAAAGAATGGTCATAGACAACGTCATTCTAAAATACAAATAACAAAAATTTTAGCAAAAGGTGGAAAAGTTATAGATGAAGCTAAAATTGTTAAAAAAAAGTCACCTATTAAAGAAGAGAAAAAAGTTATAAAAAAGGAAACAAAAAAATAGGAAATTAAATGGCAACAAAAAAAGCAGGTGGATCATCCAAAAACGGCCGAGATAGTAAAGGTAGACGACTTGGAGTAAAAAAGTATGGTGATCAATTAGTAATACCTGGAAATATCATAGTAAGACAAAGAGGAACTAAAATTCATCCAGGTGATAATGTTGGTATGGGTAAAGATCACTCAATTTTTTCTTTGATCAAAGGAAAAGTAAAATTTAAAAAATCTAAATTAAACAGAACTTTTGTTTCTGTAATCCCCAATTAAATCTATATAAATAACCTAAGTTATTTATATTATAATTAAAATGAAATTTTTAGATCAAGCAAAGATTTATATCAAAGCTGGAAATGGCGGATCAGGTTCTGCAAGCTTCAGAAGAGAAAAGTTTGTAGAATATGGCGGACCAGATGGCGGTGATGGTGGAGACGGTGGATCTATAATTGTTCAATCAGACAGAAACCTTAATACGTTAATTGATTTCAGGTATGCTCAACATTTTAAAGCTCAACATGGAAAACCTGGTAGTAAAAGAAATAAAACTGGAGCTAATGGGGAGGATTTGATTTTAAAAGTTCCATTAGGCACGCAGTTATTTGAAGAAGATAATAATACTTTAATTTATGACTTTACAAAGAATAAAGAAAAATATCTTGTAGCCTCAGGTGGTAAGGGCGGACTAGGTAATGTAAGATTTAAAAGTTCGACAAATAGAGCGCCAAGAAAAAAAACTAATGGAAAATTAGGTGAGGAATTTTGGATATGGCTTCAATTAAAAGTAATTGCTGATATTGGAATTATTGGCAAACCAAATGCTGGTAAATCTAGTTTACTTGCAGCGCTAACTAGAGCTAAACCAAAAATAGCAAACTATCCTTTTACAACAATAAATCCAAATTTAGGAGTTTCTTACTACGCAGGAAAAGAGATTACTTTAGCTGATATTCCTGGTTTAGTGGAAGGTGCACATAAAGGTGTTGGTCTTGGAGATAAATTCTTAAGACATATAGAAAGGTGTAAAATTTTACTTCACTTAATAGATCTATCTGAAGACGATTTATTTAATTCTTATAAAAAAATTAAATCAGAATTATCTAGTTATGATAAAGATTTAATAAAAAAGAAAGAAATCATTTTTTTTAATAAATCTGATTTATTAGATGATAATGAGATAAATGAGAAATTAAAAGAATTTAAAAAAAAAATTAAAATTAATTATGAAATTTTATCTGTTCATTCTAACAAAGACATTCAAAAAATAAAAAAATTATTGATTAAATATGCTAATTAAAAATGCAAATAAAATAGTTTTAAAACTTGGTTCTGCCACTGTAATTGACAGTAAAGGTATTTTCAAAAAAAAATGGGTAACTTCTCTTATAAAAGATATAAAAAAATACGGAAAAGGAAAAAACTTTGTAATTGTCTCATCAGGAGCAATCGCTCTTGGTCAAAAATATCTAAAGATTAAAAAAAGAAAAATTAAATTAGAAATGAGCCAGGCTATTGCAGCAGTTGGCCAAATTCATTTAGCAGGAGAATTTCAAAAACTATTTGACAAATATAAGATTAAAACTGGTCAAATTTTAATTAGCCCAGATGACACTGAGCAAAGAAGAAGAGCTATTAATGTGAGAAGAACATTTGATAATTTGTTTAAACTTAAAGCTGTTCCTGTAGTTAATGAAAATGACTCAACGGCAACTAGTGAAATAAAATATGGAGATAATGATAGACTGGCTGCAAGAGTAGCTCAAATTGTTGGTGCAGATATGCTAATTTTATTTTCTGATGTTGATGGACTATACGATAAGTCGAAAAGTAAAAAGATTGTAAGAGAAGTGAGTTCAATTAATGAAAAAATAATGTCTATGATAGATGACAAGAAAAGTAAATTTGGTTCAGGAGGTATTGCTACGAAGTTAGATGCTGCTAAGATTTGTATGAATTCAGGTAGTCATATGTTTATTGCTAATGGTAAAGTAAATAATCCAATTTCAAATATGATTAAAAATAAAAGATATACTCATTTTTTACCAAAAATTTCTACCTTGGACGCTAGAAAAAAATGGATTATCGGTTCCCTTAATTACAATGGAACTATTTATATTGATAATGGAGCAGCTAAAGCTTTATCAAATGGTAAAAGCTTGCTTGCAGCTGGTATAACTAAGATTAAAGGAAATTTTAAAAAAGGAGAAAATGTTATAGTCCTAGATCAAAATAATAATCAACTAGCTCGAGGGCTATCATCATTTAGCTCTGTTGAAATAGATAAAATTAAAGGCAAACAAAGTAAAGAGATAGAAACAATTCTTGGCTATCTAAGTAAAACTGAGGTCATTCATAAAGATGATATGGTATTATTATAAATGAGTTATTTAGAAACAATTGGAAAAAATGCAAAAAAAGCCTTTGAGCATTTAAAGAGCATTAAACATAAAAAGATAAAGAAAGTTTTAGAAAATTACAATCAATCTCTTCAAAAAAATACAAATAGGATTATTAGAGAAAATTTAAAAGATGTAAAAAGTGTTAAAAGAAAACATTTAGTTGACAGACTTATTTTGAATAAAAAGAGAATAGAAGGTATTAGACACTCAATAAATGAAATAGCAAAGTTTAGAAATCCTGTTGGAAGAGTTTTAGAAACATGGCGTAGACCAAATAATTTAACTATTAAAAGGGTTACAACTCCAATCGGGGTCATAGGCGTAATATACGAAAGTAGACCTAATGTAACTGCTGATGTTGCAGCATTATGTCTAAAATCAGGAAACTGTTCTATTTTAAGAGGTGGATCTGAAGCTTTTAATTCAAATAGATTATTAGCTAATTTATTCAGAGATGTTCTGCAAAAAAATAATATTAATCAAAACTGTGTTCAATTTATTGAAAATAAAAATAGAAAAATAGTTGATCAATTATTATCAAAAATGAGTTCATACATTGATGTGATTGTGCCTAGAGGAGGGAAAGGACTTGTGGCGAAAGTACAAAAATTTTCTAACGTGCATGTAATTGGCCATCTTGAAGGATTGTGCCACATTTATGTTGATAAAACTTCAAATATCAAAATAGCGAAAGATTTAGTTATTAATGCAAAAATGAGAAGGACGAGTATTTGCGGTGCAGTTGAAACTCTTCTGATCGAGGAAAAAGCTTTGAACTCACATGCTAAAGAAATAATTAATGCTCTTTTAAATTCAGGCTGCGAAGTAAGAGTTGATAAAAAAATTAACAAACTTTTTAAAGGAAAATTAAAAAAAACTACAGAAAAAGATTGGAAAACAGAATACCTGGATGCAATTATTTCTATAAAGACAGTTAAAAATGTAAAAGATGCTGTCGAACATATTTTAAAATATGGCACGATGCACACTGATAGCATAATCACTAACAACAAAAAGAATGCTGAGATTTTTTTAAATGGAGTTAATAGCTCAATAGCCATGCATAACGTCTCAACTCAATTTGCTGACGGTGGTGAATTCGGTTTTGGTGGTGAAATAGGTATCTCTACCAACAAACTTCCGCCTAGAGGTCCTGTAGGAATAAACCAACTAACTTCATACAAATATCTTGTTTCCGGAAAAGGAATTGTTAGACCATAATTAATGGCAAGTATCCAAAAAAAATACGTTGGATTATTAGGTGGTAGTTTTGATCCTCCTCATAAAGGGCACTTAGGTATATCAAAAATTGCTATTAAAAAATTAAAATTAAAAAAAATTTATTGGGTGTTAACCAAAAAAAATCCTTTAAAAAATAAACCCTTTTATTCTATTGACCAAAGATTGCGTAAAGCCAAAAAATTAACTAAATCAAATAAAGAAATCCAAGTTGCGTATTTTGATGAGATTATAGGTTCGTCTAGAAGTATTGACACAATTTACTATTTAATATCTAAAAAAAAACACAAAAATATCTTCTTAATTATAGGGTCAGACAACTTAATTAACTTTCACAAGTGGAAAAGCTGGAAAAAAATAGTTAAATTAACAAAATTAATTGTTTTTTCTCGAAGGGGATATGATAAAAAGAGTAAGAAATCAAAAGTGGCTAAATACTTAAAAAATAAAATAATTTTTATCAAAAATAAACCTATTTTAATCTCTTCAACAAAGTTAAGAATTCGAGATAAAGTAAAAATATAATGGAAATAACAGCTATAAAAAATAATATTGAAAAAATTCTTGACGATAACAAAGCTATAAGTATTACTTCTATAAATTTAAAAAATAAATCTTACATTGCAGACTACATGATAATTGCGTCTGGAACTTCATCAAGACATCTACAGTCCTTATCAGAAATACTTGTGATTGAACTGAAGAAGCTAGGTGTTGAAAATTGTCGTATAGAGGGAAAAGATAGCGCTGATTGGAAGCTAGTTGATGCTCATGATATTATTGTTCATATTTTTCACCCAGAGAAAAGAGAATTTTATGACTTAGAAAAAATGTGGTCTGAAGAAATCCCTAAAGAAAAGGCAATGATATGAAAAAACTTATTATTTTATCAATTCTAATAATTTATTCTTTAAGTACCTCCGTTTTCTCAAAAAATGATCTTTATGAAAAAATTGATCTTTTCGGAGAAGTGATTGAGAATATTAAAAAAGATTATGTTGATGATGTTGACCAAGCAGAAATGATGGATTCTGCAATTAATGGTGTTTTACAATCTTTAGATCCTTATTCTGCATACATGAGTCCTGAACTTTTTAATGAAATGCAAACAGACACAAAGGGAGAATTCGGAGGCTTAGGAATTGAAATAGGTATGGAGGCTGGTGTAGTAAAAGTAATTTCTCCAATTGATGGCACCCCTGCTGAGCAAGCTGGTATAAAAGCTGGTGACTACATTGTAAAAATTGGTAAAGAACAAGTTCAAGGTAAATCACTAATGGAAGCTGTAAAATTAATGCGTGGACCAGTAGGAACATCGATTGATCTCACAGTTAGAAGAAAAAATGTAAAAAAACCTTTAGAATTTAAGATTGTTAGGAAAATAATAGAGGTTCAATCTGTAAGCTCTGAAATAATTAGTAATGAGAAAAATATCGGCTACGTTAGGCTTAAATCATTTAATGAGAACAGTGATAACCAATTTTTAAAATCAATTAAAAAGTTTGAGAAAAATAAAAAAATTAAAGGTTATGTTGTTGATTTAAGAAATAATCCTGGAGGGTTATTAACTCAAGCAATCAACATAACTGATTTTTTTCTAGATGATGGCGAGATTGTATCTACAAAGGGTCGTAAAGTTTCTGAAACAAGAAAATTTTTTGCAAGAAGAGGTGATGAAATTAAAGGTAAACCGTTAGTTGTCCTAATTAATAATGGTTCTGCATCAGCTTCAGAAATATTTGCAGGTGCTTTAAAAGATCATAAAAGAGCGATTATTCTTGGTGAAAATTCCTATGGTAAAGGTTCGGTGCAATCAATAATACCTTTGAGGAACGGGGGCGGTATGAGGTTAACTATTTCAAAATACTACTTGCCATCTGGCAAGTCTATTTCCGAAGTAGGTGTAACTCCTGATATTTTAGTTGAGGAAACTGGAAATGATTTTCAAATAAATTCAGAAAAAGATAATCAATTAAAATACGCTATTAATCTTTTTAATTCCTAAAATAAATGAATATACAAAAACTCCCTTTCCGAATTGGAGTTGGCATTATAGTTCTAAATAATAAAAATCAAGTTTTTGTAGGTAAAAGAAAAGATAACCCAGGTAATAACTGGCAAATGCCTCAAGGTGGTATTGATAAAGGAGAAGATTTTATATCTGCTATGAAAAGAGAATTAATAGAGGAAACAAGCATTAAAAATATCAAGATTTTAAAAGAGTTAGAACATTTATATCAATACGATCTTCCAAAGAATTTAGTTGGAATTATCTGGAAAGGTAAATTTAGAGGTCAGAAACAGAAGTGGTTTATTACTCGTTTTTTAGGAGAAGATACTGAAATAAATCTTAAAACAAAACATCCTGAATTTATCGAGTGGAAATGGATAGAGCTGGAAAAGCTACCGGAAGTAATAGTTTACTTTAAAAAAGAAATATATTTAAGTCTTGTCAAAGAAATCAAATTACTTATTGAATAATTTCTCTCAAAGATTGCACTTTGTGTGATAAAACAAATTTATCTTTATCTGTAAAGTTTTCATCTTTGATTTTTCTTTCCGCTTCCTTAAGAAGATTATTTAAAGAATTTTTTTGAAGATTTTTTAAATCTTTGGCTGATGAGGTTAAAATCAAAAGACTATTGTCTGAAAATTCTACTGTGCCTTCCTCAACAAAATAATTGATTTCAACTTTATTTTTAACGGATATAAATCCTGGTCGTAAGAAAGTTATTAATGGAATATGATCTTTAAGAATACCCATTTGGCCCTCATAAGATGGGATTGTAACCTCACTAGCTTCAGTGTTTAAAATTTTTTGTTCAGGTGAAATTATTTCTACTTTAAATTTGTCGGACATTATTTGCTATCTTTAGATAATTTTTCTGCTTTTTCAATTACTTCTTCGATTCCTCCAACCATATAAAAAGCTGCTTCTGGTAAATGGTCATACTCACCTTTGCAAATAGCATCAAACCCTTTTATAGTATCTTCAAGATCTACTAGCTTACCAGGTGAACCTGTAAATACCTCAGCCACAAAAAAAGGTTGTGATAAGAATCTTTGTATTTTTCTAGCTCTTGCTACTGTCAATTTATCCTCCTCTGAAAGTTCATCCATACCTAAAATAGCTATAATGTCTTGCAAGGATTTATAAGCTTGCAAAATTCTTTGGACATCTCTTGCTACTCTATAATGTTCCTCGCCAACTATTCTTGGGTCTAGGATCCTTGAGGTAGAATCTAGAGGGTCAACTGCTGGATAAATTCCTATTTCTGCGATCTGTCTTGATAAAACTGTTGTAGCATCTAAATGTGAAAAGGATGTAGCTGGAGCAGGATCTGTTAAATCATCAGCTGGGACATATATTGCTTGCACAGAAGTAATTGAACCTTTGTCGGTTGATGTTATCCTCTCTTGTAAATTACCCATGTCAGTAGCTAAAGTTGGTTGATAACCAACTGCTGATGGAATTCTTCCAAGTAAAGCAGATACTTCCGATCCTGCTTGAGTAAACCTAAATATATTATCAACGAAAAATAGAACGTCTTGTCCCTCCTTATCTCTAAAATATTCTGCGACTGTTAAACCAGTTAAAGCAACTCTAGCCCGAGCGCCAGGAGGTTCGTTCATTTGCCCATAAACAAGTGCTGCTTTTGAACCTTTGCCATCTGTTTTAATAACACCCGACTCAATCATTTCATGGTACAAGTCATTTCCTTCTCTTGTTCTTTCCCCCACTCCTGCAAAGACAGAAAAACCCCCATGAGCTTTTGCGATGTTATTTATTAATTCCATTATAGTCACAGTCTTTCCAACTCCGGCTCCTCCAAATAAACCAATTTTTCCACCTTTTGCATACGGAGCAAGAAGATCGATTACTTTAATACCTGTAACTAGTTGTTCAGTTTCTGTTGCTTGGTCGGTAAATTTAGGTGCTGCTCTATGAATAGGCCATTTTTCTTTTGTTTTGACCTCACCTTTTTCATCTATAGACTCACCAATCACATTTATAATTCTTCCTAATGTTTCTGGTCCAACAGGAACACTTATTGGTGCACCTGTATTAATCACCTCATCACCTCTTTTGAGGCCCTCAGTTGCATCCATTGCTATTGTCCTCACATCATTCTCTCCTAAATGTTGAGCTACTTCTAGAATTAATTTATTTCCAGAATTTTTGACTTCAAGTGCAGTATAAATTTCAGGTAGATTGGCATCAAAATTTACGTCAACTACTGCCCCAATTATTTGTGTAATCTTTCCATTTTTATTCATTTTATAAACTTTCAGCTCCCGAAATAATTTCAATTAATTCTTTTGTGATAGATGCTTGTCTGCTTCTATTGTAATTTATTGTAAGCTTGTCAACTAAGTCACCAGCGTTTCTAGTTGCGTTGTCCATTGCTGTCATTCTAGAACCTTGTTCGCTTGCGGCATTTTCTAATAAAGCTTTAAACACTTGAGTGGAAATATTTTTTGGTAATAAATCCTCCAAAATTTCATCCTCATCAGGTTCAAATTCATAAGAAACTAATTTTTCATCATTGTCATCTAATTGTTCTTTTTCAGCCGGTATTATTTGTTGCGCTTGAGGAATTTGAGTAATTACATTTTTAAAGTTGTTATAGAATAAAATACAATTATCAAATTCATTTTTATTAAATAAATTTATAATTTCTTGTCCGATGATGTCAGCCTCGTTAAATGAGATTTGTTTTTTATCTTTGAAACTAAACTTTTTAATCACGTAATTTCCATACTCTCTTTTAATTTGATCTAATCCTTTTGAACCAACCGTAATTATTTTAAGTTCTTTTCCTTCACTGAGAATTTTTTTAAAATTACTTTTGGCAAGCTTACAAATATTTGAGTTGAATCCTCCACATAATCCCCTATCAGCAGTTAAAACTACGCATAAATATTTTTTATCTTCCCCGGTTCCTACTAAAAGTTTTGGTGCATTTTGTGTGTCATTAATTGACTTAGTGAGATTTAAAATGATATTTTGCATTTTTTCACTATAAGGCCTTCCCTTTTCAGCACTTTCTTGTGCTTTTCTTAATTTTGCTGCTGCTACCATTTTCATTGCTTTAGTAATTTTTTGTGTTGATTTAACACTTTTAATTCTTTTTTTTAAATCATCTAAACTAGGCATCTTTTATTTTTTATATTCCTCAATAATCTGTGTTAACATTTTCTCTGTTTCTTCCTCTAATTTTCCAGATGATTGAATAGCATTGATTATTTCGGGCTTCTCAGATTTAATTTTTTCTATAACTTCTGTTTCAAATTTTTTAATTTTATCTAAATCAAGATCATCCAAATAACCTTTTACACCTGTAAATACTGAAATAACTTGTTCAGCAACAGTCATTGGTGAGTATTGATCTTGCTTTAATAATTCTGTTAATTTCGCTCCGCGGTTCAATAATTGTTGGGTGGAAGCGTCTAAGTCTGATCCAAATTGAGCAAATGCCGCCATTTCTCTGTATTGTGCTAGCTCTAATTTTATTGACCCAGCAACTTTTTTCATCGCTTTTGTTTGCGCAGCTGATCCTACTCTTGATACTGATAACCCCACGTTTACCGCGGGTCTTATTCCTTGGTTAAATAATTCTGTCTCTAAAAATATTTGTCCATCCGTGATTGATATTACATTCGTTGGAATATAAGCAGAAACATCGCCTGCTTGAGTTTCAATTATTGGTAAAGCTGTAAGTGAACCACCGCCATTTTGTTCACTAAGCTTAGCTGATCTCTCTAAAAGTCTACTGTGTAGATAAAAAACATCACCTGGGTAAGCCTCTCTTCCCGGAGGTCTTCTTAATAACAATGACATTTGTCTGTAAGCAACAGCTTGTTTGGATAAATCATCATATACTATTAAAGCATGCATACCATTGTCTCGAAAATATTCACCGATAGTGCACCCAGTGTAGGGAGCTAAGAACTGTAGAGGTGCTGAGTCTGATGCGGTTGCTGCAACTATTGTTGTATATTTTAATGCTCCAGCTTCCTCTAAAGTTTTTGTTATTTGCGCAACAGTAGAACGTTTTTGTCCGATTGCTACATAAACGCAATATAATTTTTTCTTTTCATCTGTGGACTCATTAATTTTTTTTTGATTGATAATAGCATCAATTGCTACGGCGGTTTTGCCCGTTTGTCTATCACCAATAATTAGTTCTCTTTGGCCTCTACCTATAGGTATCAATGAGTCAATTGATTTTAAACCGGTTTGCATTGGTTCACTTACAGATTGCCTAGGGATAATTCCTGGAGCTTTAACTTCAACTCTTTTTCTCTCTTTTGAAGAGATAGCTCCTTTTCCGTCAATTGGATTTCCTAAACCATCAACAACTCTTCCTAAAAGTTCCTTGCCTACAGGCACGTCAACAATTGCATTTGTTCTTTTTACGGTATCTCCCTCTTTTATATTCCTATCATCTCCAAAGATTACAACACCAACATTATCATTTTCTAAATTTAACGCCATTCCTTTTGAACCATCGTCAAATTCTACCATCTCCCCAGCTTGAACATTATCTAGCCCATAAACTCGAGCGATACCGTCACCAACTGATAAAACTTTTCCTATTTCAGAAACTTCTGCTTTCTCTCCAAAATTTTTTATCTGGTCTTTTAATAATTTTGTTACTTCTGAGGGATTAATAGACATATTAATTTTCTAACATTCTTTGTTGAAATTTTTTTAATTTATTTTTAATTGAAGTATCAATCATGAAGCTTCCAATATGAAGTTTAAAACCTCCTATTAATTCTTCGTCAATCTTGAAGTCAAATTTTATTTTAGATCCCATAGATAGGGATAATTCTTTGCTTATGTTTTCTAATTCAGTTTCAGACAATTCTTTTGAGGAAATTAAAGATGCTTTTAATTCGCCTCTTTTTTTTAAGCATAGTTTTAAAAAACTCTCTATAATTTTTGAGATAAAGAATATTCTTCTTTTTTCGACTAAAAGAAGTAGAAAATTTTTAAAATTTTTAGAGAAACTCAATTTATCTGACAAGATATTAAAGACATTATTTTGATTAGTTATTTTATGTGTAGGATTGTGAATGAAATTCTTTAATTCTATACTTTTTTCTATGAGAGATTTAAAAATTTTCACATCTGTCTCAACTTTTTCAAGTTCACCAGAATCCTTTGAAATTTCAAATAAGGCACGTGAGTACCTTTCTGAAGTTTCTGTTGAGAAAGATTTATTATTGCTCATTTTTAATTGTTAGAAATTAATGTGGTATAATGGGCGTTTGGTATCACATGAGTAAATGTTGATCAAGTTACCAAATAGTTAATTATCCAAAGTTTACTGGATCGACATCAACTGTGAGTTTAATTTTACTTGATATTTTCAAGGTATTTAGCAAGTTTGAGATTTTTTTTTGTATGAGGCTTTTGCCTTTAAATCTTATTAGTAGTCTTGATCTAAATTTTTTTCTTATTTTTAATAATGGTGAGTCCACTGGGCCCATGACCTCGATCTCTTGTATTTTGTTCAAATGTTTTTTAATTTCTCTAGCTCCCTCTAAACTAAGGTTATGTTTATTTGCAGAAATTATTACAGCAATTAATCTCGAAAATGGAGGTAAAAGATTTTTCTCTCTTAATATCAATTCTCTTTCTAGAAGTTTTTCAGAATTATTTTTTATTAGTTCATTCAGTGTAAGATCTTCGGGATTTAAAGTTTGATAAATAATTAATGACTCTGAGCTAAACCTGCCTGCTCGACCACTTAACTGATGATATAGTTGAATATTTTTTTCTGTCGTTCTCAAATCATATCCTCTTCCGGAAAAATCTGCATCTATTACTACAATGCAATTCAATTTTGGAAAATTAAAACCTTTAGAGATCATTTGAGTTCCAATTAAAATATCTACTTTATTATTCTCTATTCTTTCGAACATGGACTTTACACGATCTTTCTCTTTCATAAAATCGCTTGAAAAAATTTCAATTTTATTTAAAGGAAAGATTTTTTTAACTTGCTCAAACACTTTTTCTACGCCTGGTCCATACATTACAAATTCACAATTTTTACCTTCTTTACAATTTCTAGAAATATTTTTTTCAAATGAGCAATGATGACATACAGCTTTATTTTTGGTTTTATGAAAAGTTAAATACATAGAACAATTTTGACAGATTTGCTTATAACCACAATTTTTACAAATCATATATGGGGCGTAACCTCTCCTGTTCAAAAAAAATAAAACTTGTTGATTGTTTTTCAAATAATTTTTTACTATCGCTTCGGTTTCCTCAGAAATTAAGTTATTTTTGGTTTTTTTTATATTAAGATTAATAATTTTTGTTTTTGGTAAAGGATAATTATTATATCTTTTTGATATCTTAAAATATTTATATTTTTTGCTTTGGATATTATTAAATGTTTCTAATGAAGGTATTGAAGTAATTAAATGAATTGGAATTTTTTCAAATGAAGCTCTTGAGATTGCCATATCTCTCGCGTGATATATAATTCCTTCATCTTGTTTATAGGAGGCATCATGTTCCTCGTCTACTATGATGATGCCAAGATTTTTGAATGGCAATAGCAAAGATGATCTGGCTCCTACAACTATTTTAATTTGATTATTGATTACTCCTTTCCAAATAATCCGTTTATTCTTGGGAGTAATCTTAGAATGCCATATTGCTGGTTCAAATCCAAAAAAATCTTGAAATCTCGATTTAAATTCATTTGTTAAAAAAATTTCTGGCAAAAGAACCAGTGCTTGTTTTTTGTTGTTTATTATTTTTTTTATTCTTTCGAAATATACAAGCGTCTTTCCAGAGCCGGTGGTACCTTGTAAAACTGAAACCTTGAAGTTTTTATCAGCTGTGTTTAAAAATTTTAATGCATTCTTCTGTTCATCGTTTAAATAATATCTTTTAATTTTCTTTTTTATTTGAACGAAATCTTTATCATTTTTAGAGAAATAATTAAGATTATTTCCAATGGACATTTTTAAAACAAGTCCTAAGGGCATCATGTTATAAGTAGCAAACCAGTTGATAAAATTTATAAATTTATTATTTAATGAAAAATTATTAATTTTTTTATTTATTTTCTTAATTCTAACGTTTTTAAGTTTTAAAATTTCTCCAGGCCAGACTACTCCAATTTCTTTTTTTTGGCCGAAAGGTACTTCGACGATGTCTCCCGTATGTAAAGAAAACCGGCTACTATTATATGTAAATGGAAAATTGAATATTTTTGGCAACAGCACTTGTGCTTTCATGAATTTATAGTAATAGAATTTTATTAATTTAAAAATGAATTGGTCTTTTATCAACAGCTAAAGCGGCTTCCTTTATTGCCTCAGTGTGAGTTGGGTGTGCATGGCAGGTTCTAGCAATATCTTCCGAACTTGCCCCAAATTCCATTGCTAATGCCATCTCAGCTATCATATCTCCACAATGTGGTCCAATAATATGAACTCCCAAAACTTTATCAGTTTTATTATCTGCTAAAATTTTTACAAATCCATCAGTTTCATTATTCACTTTTGCCCTTGAGTTTGCAAGAAATGGAAATTTTCCTACTTTGTATGATTTATTCTCACTTTTTAATTGTTCCTCAGTTTTTCCAACTGTTGCGACCTCAGGAGAGGTATAAATTACTCCTGGTATTACGTCATAATTTACATGACCTGCCTGACCTGCTAAAATTTCTGCAACAGCAATGCCCTCTTCTTCTGCTTTATGAGCTAGCATAGGACCTTTAATTACATCTCCAATTGCATATATATTTCTTATGGAAGTCTGCAACTTATCATTCACTTCAATTCTGCCTTGATTATCTTTTTTAACTCCAACTTTTGCTAAATTTAAACCTTCTGTATATGGTTTTCTTCCAACTGAAACTAAAACTTTGTCTACTTCGATATTTTCCTTTTTTGATTTTTTTAAATCTGTATATGTAATTAAGACTGTACTACCTTTGTTTTTTACTGAATCAACTCTTGACCCCATTTTAAACTTAATACCCTGTTTAGTTAAAATCTTTTGAAATTCGTTTGAAATTTCTCTATCCATTCCTGGAGTGATGTGATCTAGATACTCTATTACAGTTACTTCAGATCCAAGTCTTGACCACACGGATCCCATTTCTAAGCCAATATAACCTCCCCCTATTACTGCAAGTTTCTTTGGGACCTTATCAAAAGATAATGCACCGGTTGAGGAGACTATATTTTTCTCATCAATATTTATACTAGGAAGAGAAGTTACTTCGCTTCCAGTAGCTATGACAATATTTTTAGCCTTTATGTTATTTCTTTTGTTATCACTCTCATAAATTACGACATTATTTTTTGAAAAAAGTACCCCTTTTCCTTTAAAGTAGGTAACTTTATTTTTCTTAAACAAAAATTCGACACCTTTTGTCAAAACTTGGATTGATTTATTTTTGTTATTCATCATTTTTTGAATGTTTAGTTTTATTCCATCAATTTCTATACCCTGTTGATTAAAATCTTTTTTTGCTTTGTGAAAATTTTCTGAGAGATTTAATAAGCTCTTAGATGGAATACATCCGACATTAAGACAAGTTCCTCCAAGTGTGCCTCTTGACTCTATACAAGCTGTTTTTAAACCTAATTGAGATGCTCTTATTGCACAAACATACCCTCCTGGTCCGCCACCTATTACCACTAAGTCAAAATTATTTTCCATTATCAAATATTCAGAAAAAGTCTTTTGGGTTGTTCTAAAGACTCTTTTACAATTTTTAAAAAAGATACCGCTTCTTTACCATCAATAATTCTGTGATCATAAGATAAAGCTAAGTACATAACAGGCCTTATTTCAATATTACCATTAATTACAATTGGTCTTTGAATTATATTATGCATACCTAAGACAGCTGATTGAGGTGGATTTAATATCGGTGTGGAAAGCATTGATCCATATATACCTCCGTTAGTGATTGTAAAAGTTCCACCTTGTAAATCCTCTATCGTAATTTTCCCATCTCTTGCTTTTTGACCGAGTTCACCAATTTTTTTTTCAATATCTGCAAACGACATTTCATCTGTTTCTCTTAGAACTGGGACAACTAATCCCCTATCAGTACCAACAGCTATGCTAATGTTATAATAATTCTTGTAAACAATTTCCTCTTCTTGAATTTCAGCGTTAATTGTTGGATAATTTTTTAAACCAATTACACATGCTTTTACAAAAAAAGACATGAACCCAAGTTTAACCCCGTATTTGTTTAAAAATTCATCTTTATATTGACTTCTCATCGACATTACTTCGCTCATATCAACTTCATTAAATGTAGTAAGCATCGCAGCGTTCTCTTGTGCTTCTTTCAATCTTTTTGCAATGGTTAACCTAAGCCTAGTCATCCTCATTCTTTCCTCAGGACCGTATTTTATTTTTCTTTCAGAAGGGGCTGGTTTAGAACCCATTAAGCTCATTATATCTTCTTTTAAGATTACGCCATTTTTTCCTGATCCTTCGATTTTGCTAATATCTACTTTGGCTTCGTTTGCCATTTTCCTCGCAGCTGGAGAAATTTGTTTTCTTTGTGTTGAGGGTTTTTTTTCTTGATGAACTTCTTCTAAAATTAATGGCTCTTCCTCTTCTAATTTGAGAACAGGCTCATCAAATTTTTTTGATTTAGTTTTTCTTGTTTTAAAAATTTTTTCTTCTTCAAAAACTCTCGGCTCTGTCACTTCCTTTTTTTTGGGTGGGTCATACTTCTTTAACTCTTCAACTTTATTTTCTTTATTTGATATAGAGCTATCAACTGTTCCTAATAAAGAGCCTACATTTACAGTTTCTCCTTCTTTAACAGCTATGCTACCTAGAACTCCACTAGTTGGTGAGGGAACTTCTACATTTACTTTATCTGTTTCTAATTCTACTAAAGGTTCGTCAGCTGAAACTTTTTCTCCTTGCGATTTTAGCCACTTAGAAACTGTAGCTTCAGTGACTGACTCGCCTAGAGTTGGAACTGTAATTTTTTCTGCCATTTACTATCTAAGTATCTTTTCTAATATTTCTTTTTGTTGTGCAAGATGTTTGTTCAAATTTCCGGTCGCAGTAGATGAAGCTGCCTTTCTACCAACATATTTTACTGATTTATCACCAAAATTTATCATTTCTAAAGTTCTATCGATATAATTTCTTACAGTATTCCACGCACCCATATTTTTTGGTTCTTCCTGACACCAAATAAAATTTGCTTTTGTATATCTCTTTAAAACATTTGCTAAAGTTTTAGCGGGGAATGGGTAAAGCTGCTCTAATCTTACAAAAGTAACTTTGTCGTTTTTTATTTTTTCTCGAGCTTCGATCAGATCATAATAGATCTTACCTGAGCACATCACTACTTTCTTAATTTGATCATCTCTTTTCTTAAGTGCCAATAAATTTTTAATCTCTGAATAAGCGTCATCTTCTAAAACTCTATGAAAAGTGCTTTTTTTTGAGAACTCAGATATATCTGAAACACACTTTTTATGTCTTAATAATGATTTTGGTGTCATTATAATTAATGGTTTTCTAAATTCTCTATGCATTTGACGTCTTAAAACATGAAAATAATTTGAAGGCGTAGTACAATTTACTACTTGAATATTTTCGCCAGCACATAATTGTAAAAACCTTTCTAATCTGGCTGAAGAATGTTCGGGACCTTGACCTTCGTAACCATGGGGCAATAACATTACTAAACCACTAGCTCGGCCCCATTTTGATTCTCCTGAGGAAATAAACTGATCAATTATTATTTGTGCTCCGTTAGCAAAGTCTCCAAACTGTGCTTCCCATAAAACTAATGTCTCCGGCTCTGATAGTGAATAACCAAATTCAAATCCCAAAACAGCAAGTTCTGAGAGTAAACTATCAATAATCTCAAAATTTTTTTGACCTTTGGAAATATTATTCAGAGGAATGTATCTTTCATGATTATCTTGATTTCTTAGAACAGCGTGTCTTTGGCTAAAAGTCCCTCTGCCTGAGTCTTGACCGGATAACCTGACAGAAAATCCCTCGGTTAGCAAAGTTCCAAAAGCTAATGTTTCTGCAGTTGACCAATCTATCGCTTTACCTTCTTTTAAGGCATTCATCCTTAAGTCAAATATCTTTTTTAAAGTCTTATGAGCACTAAAGTCTTTAGGAATTAATGAAATTTTTTTACCAATTTCTAATAATTTATTTTTTTCAACACCACTTACTCCTCTTTTGTCTTTTCCAAGACCAGGTTTAAATCTTGACCACGCTCCATCAAACCACTTTAGCTCTGACTTGTAATTTTTCGATGACTCAAATTCTTGTTCCAAATAGTTTTTAAACTTTGTTTTCTCATCCTGTAATGCGGTATGGGAAGTCAATCCTTCATTGCTTAGTTTCTTCCCATAAATTGTTAAAGTAGTCGGGTGAGACCTTATTTTTTTATACATTATAGGCTGTGTAAAAGATGGCTCGTCACCTTCATTATGACCAAATCTTCTATAACAAACCATATCGATCACTACATCTCTATTAAATTTTTGTCTGTATTCAGTAGCGATTTTTGCGCAATGTACGACGGCTTCTGGATCATCTCCGTTGACATGAAATATAGGTGCTTGGGCAGTTTTTGCAACATCAGAGGGATAAGGTGATGATCTTGCAAACCTTGGAGCTGTTGTGAAACCTATTTGATTATTCACAATTATATGTATTGTTCCACCAATGTTATGTCCTGGTAAACCTGACATTGCGAAACATTCAGCAACAATACCTTGCCCAGCAAAAGCTGCGTCTCCGTGCATCAACACAGGAATAACTTTTTTTCTAAATTTATCTTTATGAAAAAATTGTTTTGCTCGAACCTGACCTAGTACAACTGGATTTACCGCCTCTAAATGAGAGGGGTTATCTGTTAAGCTTATATGTACCGAGTTTCCATCAAACTCTCTATTTGAAGAAGCTCCAAGATGGTATTTAACATCACCCTCAAAATCTTTACCAGCACCTACAGTCTTTCCAAAAAATTCACTAAATATTGCTTTAAAAGGCTTGCCCATCACATTAGCTAAAACATTAAGTCTTCCTCTATGTGGCATTCCAATCTTTATTTCTTTTGCCCCTAAACTTCCTCCTCTTTTAATTATTTGTTCTAATGCGGGTATTAAAGATTCACCTCCGTCTAAACCAAATCTTTTTGTTCCAACAAACTTTACGTGCAAATATTTTTCAAACCCCTCAGCTTGAATGATTTTATTTAGAATAGCCTTTTTTCCATTATTTGTGAAAGTAATATCTTTTTCTGGACCTTCAATTCTATTTCTTATCCAGGCTTTTTCATCTGGGTCACCCATGTGCATAAATTCATAGCCAATGTTTGAAGAATAAGTTTTTTTTAAAATTTTAAGAATTTGATTTAAATCAGCATATTGTAATCCCAATACACCATCTAAGAAAATTTTTCTTGAATAATCACTTTTTTTAAATCCATAACTTTCTGGCTTCAATTCAGGATGTTCTTTTTTTTTTTGAATTGATAATGGGTCAAGATTTGCGATTAAATGTCCTCTAATTCTATAAGCTCTTATCAACATTATAGCTCTCACAGAGTCTTTTGAGGCCTCCTTAATCGATCTCAAGTTTAGCTCTGAAGATTTTTCACCTGAGACTTCATTATTTGTAATTTTTGCTAATGGTTTTTTTATTTTTTTTTCTGGGGACCAACTTGGACCTTTTAAATTGTCATAAATAAGCTTTTCATCCTCACTTAATCCGTCGAAAAAACTTTTCCAGCCCTCAGGTAACGAATTAGGATCTGAAATATAGTCGGCATAGAACTCGTTAATAAACTCTGAGTTATTCCCTGCTAAAAAGGATGTCTTTTTATATATTGTGTTGTTATTTGAAGACGACATTAAAAATTTATTCTAACATAAATTATTAAAAATCAACCATTAAGTTTTTGATAAAGAGTTTTACCTATGTCTGCTGGTGATTTCGAAATTGTAATTCCAGCGGATTTCATTATTTCAATTTTGTCTTCGGCACCCCCTTTTCCACCAGAAATTATAGCTCCAGCGTGACCCATTCTTCTGCCAGGGGGCGCTGTTAAACCAGCAATAAATCCGACCATGGGCTTCTTTTTTTTCTCTTTTTTCAGAAATTCTGCAGCCTCTTCTTCTGCTGAACCACCTATTTCTCCAATCATGACAATTGATTTTGTCTCATCATCTTTTAAAAAAAGCTCTAAACAATCAATAAAATTTGTTCCATTAATTGGGTCGCCACCTATTCCAATGCATGTAGATTGACCCATACCATTTGAGGATGTTTGTGCTACTGCTTCATAAGTTAATGTTCCCGATCTTGAAACTATTCCAACATTACCTTTTTTATGTATACTACCCGGCATTATACCAATTTTACATTCCTCTGGTGTGATTATACCTGGACAATTAGGTCCTATTAACCTTGAATTACTTTTATTCAAAACTTTTTTTACCTTGAGCATATCTAAAATTGGTATCCCTTCAGTTATACAAACTATTAATTTTATCTTAGCTTCAATAGCTTCAATAATGGCATCGCCAGCGAATTTTGGAGGCACATAAATCATTGTGGCATCAGCAGATGTTTTTTCTTTTGCTTCGTTAACACTATTAAAAACCGGTAAACCCAAATGTTTTTGGCCACCTTTTTTTGGGGTAACACCTCCGACTAATTTTGTTCCATATTTTAAGGCTTGTTCAGAATGAAATGTTCCATGAGTTCCAGTAAAACCTTGACAAATAACTTTTGTATTTTTGTTTATTAAAACTGACATTATTTAATTGCCTCAACAATTTTTTTTGCTGCATCATTTAAATCTGAGGCTGACAATATTTTCAAATTCGATTTATCTAATATTGCTTTACCCTCTTTAAAGTTCGTGCCAGCTAATCTAACAACTAGAGGAACTTTAAGGTTTATTTCTTTTGCAGCATCAACCACACCTTGAGCGAGAACATCGCATCGCATTATTCCTCCAAATATATTTATCAAAATGCCTTTTACATTTTTATCCGACAAAATTAATTTGAAAGCAGCAGCTACTTTTTCTTTGGATGCACCACCACCTACGTCTAAAAAATTTGCAGGCTCTTTACCGTAAAGTTTAATTATATCCATTGTTGCCATAGCTAAGCCAGCTCCATTGACCATACAACCTATTGAACCATTTAATTTGATGTATGCGAGATCATATTTGCTTGCCTCTATTTCAGTTGGATCTTCCTCATTTAAATCTCTAAGCTCGTATATTTCTGGTCTACGAAAAATAGCATTATCATCGAAGTTCATTTTAGCATCTAAACAAATTAATTCGTTGGATTTCGTTATTATTAAGGGATTAATTTCAATTAAGCTTGCATCTTTTGAAATTATTATCTCATAAAGAGATTTTATTAATTTATATGCTGTTTGTTTTTGTTTTTCACCAAGTCTGAAAACTGAAATTATTTTTTCTATTTCATCATTACTAGGTCCGCTTTCATTAAGATCTATCTTATTTGTAATTATTTTATCTGGTGTTTCTTGAGCAACTTTTTCTATATCCATGCCGCCTTCTGTACTGCTTATAAAAGCAATTTTAGAAGTCTCTCGATCAACCAGACATGATAAATAAAATTCTTTTGAAATATTCGAGGCTTCTTCTATATAAAGTCTTTTCACTTGCTTGCCTTCTGGGCCAGTTTGGTGAGTAACTAAAATTTTTCCCATCATTTTTTTTGACTCATTTATAAGGTCGGGAAGATTTTTTATTAACTTTACACCACCGGCTTTTCCTCTTCCACCAGCATGAATTTGTGCTTTTAATACATATTCTTTACTTTGAAGTAGGGAAATTTTCTTTTTTATCTCATCTAAATTGAAAATAACTATTCCTTTTGATACAGGAGCTCCAAATTCTTTTAAAATCTCTTTTGCTTGATATTCGTGAATGTTCATTAATTATTTTTTTTTTTATCATTTATAGTTAATATAAGTTTATAAGCAATTAAAATTTATATTTATTTTATATTTATGAAAAAAAATTATATAATATTACCTGTCTACAATGATTGGGATTCTTTGAAAAAAGTTTTAGAAATTCTTAATCAAAGCTTTAAAACTTTAAAATCAAATAACTTCATAATTATAGTAAATGATTTTTCCTCAAAAAAATTAATCTTAAATAAGAAATATTCTAATTTAAAAAAAATAAATGTGCTTAATTTAAGTAAAAATGTCGGTAGTCAAAAAGCGATTTTTTTTGGTTTAAAATATTTGCAAAAAATAATTAAGAAAAAAGATAAAGAAACAATAATATCTATTCTAGACTCTGATGGCGAAGATAATCCTAATATGGTTAAAAAGTTAATAAAGTTAGTAAATTTAAAAAAAGATTTCTTCATTTTTGCTTCACGAAAAAAAAGAACAGAAAATAATTTTCTAAAAGCTCTAAATCAATTTCGTCTAATAATTACTTTTATTTTAACAGGAAAATATATTAATTTTGGTAATTTTAGTTCATTTCCATCATTTTTATTAAATAAAATTCTTTCTAATAATAATTTATATTTAGCATATTCGTCAGGGGTGCTTAAAAATTTTAATAAGTTTTTTTTTGTAAAGATAAAAAAGAACAAGAGATTTTACGGAAATTCAAAAGTAAATTTAAAATTTTTAATATTGCATACTGTTAAAATAATTTCTGTCTTTTACAAGACAGTTTTTTTTAGAACTTTTTTTTTACTAGTTTTAACTTCACTTTTTTTAGAGGATGTTAAATTAAAAACTATAATTATTTCATTTTTTTTAATGATTAATATAATTTTAGCAGGAATAAATATATTTCTAAAACCCAAAAAAATTAATTTATCTATTATCAAAAGTGTTACTCGACTTGATTCTAATTAATACATTTTTCTATGATAATTTTAGATAAATTTTTGTTTATATTTTCTTTTATATAACAGTCATTATCAAATATATTTTTTAAATACCTTTCTTTATCATTAAGTATGAATAAAGTTTTTATTTTTTGAGACCTTAAGCTTTCGATAAAAAAATTTTTATAGGTATTAAAATATTTGTTATCTCTACTTGGAACACTCATAGAGTCAAACCATTTATTTGGAGCTATATTTCTTAATTTTAAAATTGAGGGAAAAATTTGATAGTCTGTTATTATAATTTTTTTTGTTTTATCAGATAAAATAATTTCTTTAATTTCAATTAGATTTTCAATTTCTTCTGCTGGACTTATATTGTTGGGTGTAATCCATTTTAAACCTTTTAATGATTTATCAAAATTTTCAGCTTTAACGGCAAGATTTAAATCTACATTGTTTAATTCCATAAATTTTTTATTCTCATTAAATCGTAAATGAAATTTAATAGTTGAGATAATTAGAATTGAAACTAAAAAAATTAGAATAGACTTTTTATTGAAATATTTGTTGCAAAAAAAATGTGATACACCAATTAAAAAAGGTATCAAAAAAAATATTAAGATTTGATTTTTTGTAAATATTTGTCCTAGTATAAATATACTTATCATTAATAAAGTAAATATTAATAAAAAGTAATCTTTCCTCATCTCCAAATTTAGTTTGTTTTTTGTTAATCTGAGGAGAACAAAAATTAAAGGTATCATGGAAAAGTAAATGAACTTAAATTGAGAAAAAACATTGTTAAAGTTATAATTAATACTTAAACTTCTATCTTTGCCTATTTCTAAGGGATAGAAAATGTATTGAATAAAAAAACTATGTAGAGGTATTTTATTTATTAAAATAAATAAAAAGAAGATAAATAATGATAAAATTGACCCCGAAATTAAATGAACAAAAAATTTGTAATTTTTAGTCTTAAAAAAAATCCAAAATATTAAAATAAATAAAAGAAACAATAGCAGTAGGTAAGCAGATGGTATTTGTTTGGATAAAAATGATGCAAAAAGAAATACAGGAACTAAAAACCAGAAGACAGGTTTATCTTTTAAAAATGCTAAAAATAAAAATATGCCAGATGCTATCGAAAAAATTACTGCGTGATGATCCACAAAAGGTGTTCCTACTGATGGATAAGCCAAAATTGATGCACTGATAGAATAAAGAAAACTGTAACCAGTCTTAATTCCTAGCTGTATAAAAAAGTAAAAAAAAATAAGTGTAATAAATAAATTTAATGTGGCTGCATGTAATACATAGCTAAACCAATTAATTCCAAATAATTTAAAAAAAACAAACTGAATATAATCTAATATCGGCCCAGTGATAGACCAATAATCTCTGAAAGGGTGATATCCATTAAAAAGTTTATAACCTGCATCATAAATTAAAAAACTATCGATTGGAAAAATACCAATAAAACCATAATAGAACGTAAAGAAAATTGAACTTATAATTAAAAAAAAAATATAATAATTTTTTTTAAATGGAACGTTATTTAAGCTCTGGATCAATTTTTTTTGCAGCATCGAATAAATCTTTGACAGACTCGACTGATTTTTTAAAATTTGTTTCTTCATCTGGAGTAAGTTTTAGTTCAATAATTTTTTCAACTCCTCTAGATCCAATTATTACTGGCACACCAGCATAAATATTTTTAGTGTTATATTCTCCATTTAGATGAACTGCGCACGGAAGTTGTTTTTTTAAATCTTTTAGATACGACTCTGCCATCTCTACTCCCGAAGCAGCTGGAGCATAAAATGCCGAGCCTTTCTCTAAATATTTTACGATTTCTGCACCTCCTTTTTTTGTTCGCTCAACTATCTGTGCTAACCTTTCTTCAGTTAATTTTCCTTCTTTAACTAGCTCAGTAATTTTCTTACCTTCTACCTCTGTTGAACCCAACATCGCAACCATGGTGTCCCCATGACCCCCTAAAACAAAAGATTTAATTTTATCTACAGATACTTTTAATTCTTGAGAGAGAAAATAAATAAACCTGGAAGAGTCTAATATACCTGCCATTCCAACAACTTTATTTTTTGGGAGCCCTGAGTATTTTTGCAAAGCCATAACAATTACATCTAAAGGATTAGTAATACATATGACAAAAGCATCTGGAGATGTTTTTTTAATTCCTTCGGCAACTTGTTTGATAATTTTTAGATTAATTCCTAGCAAGTCATCTCTTGTCATGCCTGGTTTTCTAGGTACGCCTGCAGTAATTATAATTACATCAGAATTTTTTGTATCTTCGTAATTGTCGGTTCCAAATAAATCAACATTGAAGCCGTTTACTGGAGATGATTGGGCTATATCTAAAGCTTTTCCTTTTGCCAATCCTGCAGCAACATCAAATAAAACAACATCTGCTAAACCTTTTAGAGCTATAAGATGAGCTAAAGTACCCCCAATTTGTCCCGCTCCAATTAATGTTATTCTTTTTTTCATTGCTGTTTATTTCATTGTTGGCATTACAAACTCAGGGTCAGATCTTAAACCTGTTGGCCATCTTGAGGTAATAGTTTTTAATTTAGTATAAAACCTTACTCCCTCTGGCCCATGCATGTGTTGATCTCCGAACAAAGATCTCTTCCATCCACCAAAACTATGGAATGCCATTGGTACTGGAATTGGAATATTTATTCCAACCATGCCAATCTTAGCTTTATTAGAAAATGTTCTTCCTGTATCACCATCCCTTGTAAATATACTTACGCCATTCCCAAATTCATGATCATTTACAAGTTGTAAAGCTTCGTCAAAATCTTTAGCTCTTACGACGGATAATACTGGGCCAAAAATTTCTTCCTTGTAAATTCTCATATCTTTTTTCACATGATCGAACAGGCAGCCGCCTATGTAATATCCATTTTCATAACCTTGTAATTTGAAATTTCTTCCATCCACAATTAATTTTGCTCCTTCTTTCTCTCCAATATCAACATAACCTTTTACTTTTGCTAAATGCTCTTTTGTCACCAATGGTCCCATTTCTGATAGTTTATCCATTCCTGGGCCGACTTTTAATGCTTCGACTTTTTTTGCTAACAACTCTACAAGTTTATCTCCAATTCCGCCTACTGCAACTGCTACCGACTGTGCCATACATCTTTCACCTGCTGAGCCATAAGCTGCACCCATTAAACCGTTAACAGCTTGATCTAAATCACAATCTGGCATCACAACGCAATGATTTTTTGCTCCACCCAGCGCTTGCACTCTTTTTTCATTTTTTGCACAATTCTCGTAAATATATTTTGCTATTGGAGTAGAACCAACAAAGCTCATAGCCACAACATCCTTATTGCTAATTAAAGCGTCTACTGCTTCCTTATCTCCATTTACAATATTAAAAACCCCATCAGGTAAACCAGCATCTTTTAAAAGCTCTGCTAGCCTCATTGAACATGACGGATCTTTTTCAGATGGTTTTAGAACAAAAGTATTTCCACAAGCAATAGCCATTGGAAACATCCACATTGGCACCATAGCAGGAAAGTTAAATGGTGTAATTCCTGCACAAACACCAAGAGGTTGACGAATAGACCAGCTATCAACGCTAGATCCCACGTTTTCTGTAAACTCACCTTTAAGCATTTGTGGTATACCACACGCGTACTCAACAACTTCTAAACCTCTTGTTAGTGAGCCTTTTGCATCCTCATAAACTTTTCCATGTTCAGAGACTATAATTTTAGTAAGTTCGTCTGAATTTTTCTCAATTAGCTCTTTAAATTTAAACATTACTCTTGCTCGTTGAAGCGGCGGCTTATTAGCCCAATCTTCAAAAGCTTTTTTTGCATTAGCAACTGCTCGGTTTACATCATTTGTAGAAGCTAATTTTACTTCTGCGCTTTGTTCGCCTGTAGCAGGATTAAAAACTTTACTTGTTCTTTTTGATTCCCCACTAAATGATTTTCCTTCAACAAAGTGTTCTATAGTTTTCATGATGATATTGAATAAATAAGCTTTTAGCTTGTTGCAAGCATTTTCTTAATAGATCCTATGGCTTTCGCAGGATTTAATCCTTTTGGACAAGAATTTGTACAATTCATTATTGTATGGCATCTATATAACTTTAATTCATCAGCTACTTTCTTCAGTCTTTCCTTTTTGTCTCCGTCTCTACTATCGTTTATCCATCGATATGCTTGAAGAAGCACTGCTGGTCCTAAATATTTATCTCCATTCCACCAATAACTTGGGCATGAAGTTGAACAGCAAGCACAAAGTATACATTCATAGTATCCATCTAGCTTTTCTCTATCTTTTTGAGATTGCCTTAATTCTTCTTTTTCCTTTCCGGTCTGTTCAGTTTGTAACCAAGGTTTAATCGATTCATACTGTTTATAAAGTGTGCTTAAATCCCCAATTAAATCTTTAACTACTTTCAAATGTGGTAGAGGGTAGACATTTAGATCACCATTTATATCTGTATGAGATTTTATGCAAGCTAAGGTATTAACACCATCAATGTTCATCGCACAGGAACCACAAACTCCATGGGCACATGATCTTCTAAATGTAAGTGATGGATCGATCTCATTTTTTATTTTAAATAGAATATCTAAAACTTTTGGTCCACATGTATCCATGTCTACCTCGAAAGTATCAACTCTTGGATTTTGCCCGCTGGATGGGTCCCATCTATAAATATTAACTTTTTTTAAATTTTTTGAATTTGTTTTGTCTTTGTAGTACTTACCAACTTCTATTTTTGAGTTTTGAGGCAAGTTAAACTGAGCCATTCTTAATAAACTCTCTCCTTAGGTGGAAAGTATTGTACATCGTTTGTAAGAGTTCTTGAATGTACATCTCTATATTTTATTTCTACCTTTTTACCATTTTGCCAGGCTAGAGTGTGCTTCATAAAGTTTTTATCATCTCTTTTGCTAAAATCTTCTCTGGCATGAGCGCCTCTACTTTCTTTTCTGCTATAAGCTGAGTCCATAGTCGTAAGCGCTTGTCTAATCAGGTTATCGAACTCCAAAGTCTCAACTAAATCTGTATTAAACAGAAGAGATTTATCTTTTACAGAAATATCTTCTATTCCCTCATAAGGCTTTCTAATTTGATCAACACCCTCTTTGAGTGTCTTCTCGGTTCTGAATACAGCACATTTTGATTGCATTGTCTTTTGCATATTTAATCTTAATTCTGAAGTCTTTGTTGAGCCTGAAGAGTTTCTGATTTTATCAAATCTACTCAAACATTTATCCGTTTCAGAACTAGAAACTTCTTCGTGAGCCATACCTGGTTTAACAAGTTCTGCTGCTCTTTTAGCGGCAGCTCTTCCAAATACTACAAGATCAATTAGTGAATTTGATCCTAATCTGTTGGCTCCGTGGACTGATACGCATGCTGCTTCACCTATTGCCATTAATCCAGGAACTGTTTTTTCTGAACCATTTAAGGTTAATACTTCTGCTTTATAATTCGTTGGTATACCACCCATATTATAATGAACCGTAGGCACAACTGGAATTGGTTGTTTGTTTACATCGACATTTGCAAAAGTTTTTGCAGCCTCTGATATTCCAGGAAGTCTTTCCTCTAAAACTTCTTTATCCAAATGATCTAAATGTAAATTAATATGATCTTTATCTTTACCAACTCCTCTACCTTCATTAATCTCCATTTCCATTGATCTACTTACTACATCTCTTGATGCCAAATCTTTTGCGTTAGGTGCGTAACGCTCCATAAATCTCTCACCTTTTCCGTTTACCAAGAATCCACCTTCACCTCTTGCACCCTCAGTTATTAGACATCCTACTCCGTAAATACCTGTTGGATGAAATTGCACAAACTCCATATCTTGTAAAGGTAATCCGGCTCTTAATACCATTGCGTTCCCATCTCCTGTGCAAGTATGTGCTGAGGTAGCTGAATAATAAACTTTTCCATACCCGCCCGTTGCAATTATAGTGATGTGAGACCTAAATCTGTGAATAGTTCCATCAGTCAAGTTCCAAGCTATTACTCCTTTGCACTCACCATTTTTCATTATTAAATCTAATGCAAAGTATTCTATGAAAAATTCTGTATTATGTTTTAGTGCTTGTCCGTATAATGTGTGAAGGATTGCATGACCAGTTCTATCAGCTGCGGCACAGGTTCTTTGTGCGGTTCCGTTTCCATAATTTTTTGTCATTCCGCCAAAAGGCCTTTGATAAATTTTTCCATCATCTGTTCTGCTGAATGGTACTCCGTATCTTTCTAGTTCTACCACTGCTCTAGGAGCCTCTTTACATAAATATTCTATGGCGTCTTGATCGCCTAACCAGTCTGACCCTTTGACAGTATCATACATGTGCCACCTCCAATCATCTTCACCCATATTTCCTAATGCAGCCGATATGCCACCTTGCGCGGCAGAAGTATGGCTTCTTGTTGGAAACACTTTTGAAATACAAGCTGTTTTAAGTCCAGCTTCTGATAGACCAACAGCTGCTCGAAGACCAGAGCCGCCAGCTCCTAAAACAACAACGTCATATTCGTGGTCGATAATTTTATATGCACTCATTATGATAAATTATATATTCCTATAATAGTTATTAAAGGCATAATTATAGCAAATATATTAAGTAGTTTATTTGCGACATTTTTGATTTTTTGGTCTTTTATATAATCTTCAAATATCTCACTTATTGTTAAAGCTGAAAAAAAGAATGCTAATACAACAAATAGAGAGAATAAAATTTTTGTTGGTTGTTGAATAAAAAAAGTAGCTACCTCTTGATAATCATTATCATAAATAGATACAAAGCTGATAATAAACCAAATCATAAAAGGGATTAGGATAAATGAGCTTATTTTAGTAAATAACCATTTTTTTGTTGATGTGTGCATATTAAATAAAATTTTTTCCAATTAAATAAAATAAAATTGTTAATAGAAATGAACCTACTAAAACTAAAACTCCAGTAATTTTAGAAACTTTGAGATCAAAGCCGTATCCAAGATCCCAAAATAAATGTCGAAGCTCATTCAAGATATGAAAGCTAAAAGTCCAACAAAGGCCAACTGCTATAAATTTACCAAAAAAACTTTTTAAAAAGTTATTTATTATTTGGTATCCCTCAACCCCAAACAATAGAGATAAACTCCAGAAACAAATTATTGTTATAGCTAATGTATTAATCACTCCAACAATTCTATGCGTAATGGACAACAAAGATGATATCTGCCATTTATAAATCTGAAGGTGTGGGCTTAAAGGTGTATTGTTTTCGTCCATAGATAATTTATAAACTAAAGTTATAATTTTTTCACTAAATGCTCAGCTATTTGAACAGTATTTAATGCGGCTCCTTTTAATAAATTATCTGAAACAACCCAAATATTAATTGCTTTGACATTTGAATTATCCTTTCTGATTCGGGAAATGTAAGTTGTAAAATCTCCTTCAGCTTCTAGCGGTGTGATGTACCCCCCATCTTTCCTGTCATCTATTACTTTACAACCAGGAGCATTTTTTAAAATTTTAATAATATTCTCAAAATCATATAAATTTTCAAATTCAATATTTATTGACTCGGAGTGTCCAGTTCTTACAGGAACTCTCACACATGTAGCTGTGACATCAATTTCTTGATCTAAAATTTTTTTTGTTTCATTAGTCATTTTTAATTCCTCTTTTGTGTAACCATCTTTGTCAAAAAGATCGATATGAGGAATTAAATTAAAAGCAATTTGTTTAGTAAAATTCTTTGAATTTATTTTTTTATTGTCTAAAAAATCTTTTGTCTGACTAATAAGTTCATCCATTGGTGCTTTTCCTGCACCTGAGACTGCTTGGTAGGTGGATACAATTACTCTTTTAATTTTATATTCGTCATGTAGTGGTTTTAGTGCAAGCACCATCTGCATTGTTGAACAATTAGGATTTGAAATAATATTTTTATGATTTTCTAACTGATCAGCATTTACTTCAGGAACCACCAAAGGAACCTCTTTTTGCATTCTAAAATAGCTTGAGTTATCTATTACGATAGTTTTTTTTGCCGCCTTTGTTGCCCATTCTTTAGCTATTTGACTTCCTGCAGCAAAAAAGGTTATTTGCGCTTTAGAAAAATCATAACTTTCTAAATTTTCAATTTTAATATCTTTATTCCTAAATCTAATTTTTTTTCCAGTGCTTTTCTTTGAGGCAACCAAAAATAATTCTTTAAATGGAATTTTGGATTTCTCCAATATTTCAATGGTTTTTCTACCTACATTACCTGATGCTCCTATAATCGCAAAATTCATAAAGACTACTTTATTTTAATTTCGCAATAATTGCATCACCCATCTGAGATGTGGAAACCTCTTTCATATTTTTAGAGAGAATGTCTTTTGTTCTTAACCCTTCATCAAGGACAGATTGCACTGCTTTATCTAGTTGATCTGCTTCTTTTTCTAAGTCTAATGAGTATCTTAATGCCATCGATAAACTCAAAATAGTAGCTATAGGATTCGCAATGTTTTTACCCTCTATGTCAGGGGCTGAACCGTGAACTGGTTCATAAAGCGACCTGACTCTACCGTTTTTGTCTTTTATACCAAGCGAAGCAGATGGCAAAAGGCCTAATGATCCTGTAAGCATTGCTGCTTCATCGGACAGCATATCTCCAAACAAATTGTCAGCTAAAATTACATCAAATTGTTTTGGATACCTTAAAAGTTGCATAGCACAATTGTCTGCGAGCATATGATTTAATTCTACTTTTTTAAATTCCTTATCTTTTATTAACTGAACTTCTTCTCTCCATAAAACACCTGCTTCCATAACATTTGATTTTTCGCATGATGTAACTTTATTTCTTCTTTTTTTTGCTAAGTCGAAGGCTACTCTTGCTATTCTTTGAATTTCCGAAGTAGTGTAACTGTGCGTATTTATACCTTTCCTCTGGTTATTTTCTATAGGCTCAATTCCTCTAGGCTCTCCAAAATAAATTCCACCAGTTAATTCCCTAACAATCATTATATCAAGACCTGAAACTATTTCTGGTTTTAAGGTAGATGAGTCTACTAATTGCTTAAAACAAATTGCAGGTCTTAAATTTGCAAAAAGTTTAAGTTCTTTTCTAAGTTTTAATAGGGCCCTTTCAGGTTTTTTTGAAAACTCTAAGTTATCCCATTTGGGTCCTCCACATGCACCCAGTATCACAGCATCAGACTCTAAAGATTTATAAAAAACTTCGTCTGTGATTGGAACACCATTTTTATCTATAGATGCTCCACCAATTAATTCCTGATTCAAAACAAAATCTAAAGACTTATTTTTGTTCATCCACTCAAGTATTTTTTTAACTTCTGATATAACCTCAGGACCTATACCGTCACCAGGTAAAAGAAGAATGTTTCTAGTTTTTTTAGCCATTATTTAAAACCCAAGGTTTTGTTTTTTGTAATTTTTTTTCATAGTCGTCTACTTTTGAAATTTTTTCCATTGATAGGGCTATATCATCTAACCCTTCCATTAAACATTTTTTTTTAAAAGCATCGAGATCAAACTTTGCGACTTTATTTCCAAATTTTATTTCTTGATTTTCTAAATTTATTTCAATCTCTTCTTGCCTCTTTGAATATTCAGCTAACTCAAACACAATTTTATCATCAATCTTAATTGGCAAAATTCCATTCTTGAAACAGTTATTGTAAAAAATATCTGCAAAGCTAGAACTTATTACACTCTTGATACCAAAATCAGCAAGAGCCCATGGAGCGTGCTCTCTTGATGAGCCGCATCCAAAATTTTTTCCTGCTAAAAGAATTTTAGATTTATTGTAAGGTTCCTTATTAAGTATGAAATCTTCATTCTTTTTTCCTTTTTCATCATAGCGCATTTCATAAAATAGACTTTTTCCCAAGCCAGTTCTCTTAATAGTTTTTAAAAACTGCTTTGGGATAATCATATCCGTATCAATATTTTGTAGTGGTAAATATGATGGTATTGATTTTAAATTATTAAATTTTTCCATTCTATATTTCTCTAACGTCTGTGAGATGACCTTTAATTGCAGCTGCGATGGCCATCCCAGGGCTAACTAAATGTGTTCTTCCTCCACGACCTTGTCTACCTTCAAAATTTCTATTTGATGTTGATGCGCATCTTTCTTTTGGCTTCAATTGATCTGGGTTCATACCTAAACACATCGAGCACCCAGGTTCTCTCCATTCGAAGCCCGCATCTTTAAAAATTTTATCAATTCCCTCTTTTTCAGCTTGTTCTTTAACTAATCCTGATCCAGGAACGACCATTGCACTTACGTTTTTGGCAATCTTTTTGCCTTTAAGTAGATCCGCAGCCAATCTTAAGTCCTCTATTCTACCATTAGTGCAACTTCCTATAAAAATTTTATCAATCTTTATCTCTGAAATTTTAGTATTTGCTTTTAATCCCATATAATCAAGGGATCTTTTCATAGCCATTTTTCTGTCCTCATTTTTTTCGTTTTCAGGATCAGGCACAATACCAGTCACCGGAGACACATCTTGAGGTGAGGTCCCCCATGTTACCAATGGTTCTATATTTTTCCCGTCAATATTAATTTCTTTATCAAATTTACTATCTTTATCTGAATATAAAGTCTTCCAATACTCTAATGCTTTTGCCCAATTCTCACCTTTAGGTGACATCGTTTTACCTTTTAAATAATCAAATGTCTTTTCATCTGGTGCAATTAAACCTGCTCTAGCGCCTGCTTCTATAGTCATATTACAGACCGTCATTCTTTCCTCCATACTCAAACTTTTGATCACATCACCAGCAAATTCAATTACGTATCCGGTTCCACCTGCTGTTCCAATCGTTCCTATAATTTTTAAAATTACATCTTTAGCTGTAACTCCTTTAGGTAGTTTACCATTGACGTTAATTCTCAAATTTCTTGATTTTTTTTGCATTAACGTTTGTGTGGCAAGTACATGTTCAACTTCAGAAGTTCCTATCCCAAAAGCTAATGCACCAAAGGCTCCATGAGTTGCAGTGTGGCTATCACCACAAACAATCACTGTTCCTGGCTGAGTGAAGCCTTGTTCAGGTCCTATGATATGAACTATACCTTGACGCTTGTCATTAACATCAAAAAGTTCTACTCCGAAGTCTTTGCAATTTTTTCTTAATGTTTCAACTTGGACTCTAGACTCCTCATCGTTAATTCCCTTGGTCCTATCAGTTGTAGGAACATTATGATCAGGTACTGCGAGAGTTAGTTCAGGTCTTCTGACTTTTCTTTTTTGTAATCTAAGTCCTTCAAAAGCTTGCGGACTTGTAACTTCATGTACCAAATGTCTATCAACATAAATTAATGAAGTGCCATCGCTTTGTTCATGAACAAGATGGTTTTCCCATATCTTATCGTATAGAGTTTTTGACATTAAATTTTATTTTTTTTCGCTAGTTAGCTTTTCAGCTTTAGCCTCGACTTTTGGAGCTTCTTTTTTAACTTCTTCAACTTTAGTCTCTTGCTTTACAGGTTCGATCGGTTTTACGTTTGGTTCTTCAGGCTTGACTGAAACATCTACACCTATCTTCTTTTTAATTTTTTCAGCAATCCTTGCTGATTTCCCTTTTCTATCTCTCAAATAATAAAGTTTTGCTCTTCTTACTTTACCTGATCTAATTACTTTAATTGAATCAACATTAGGGCTATAAAGAGCAAATGTTCTCTCCACCCCTTCGCCAAATGAAATTTTTCTTACTGTGAAAGAAGAGTTTATATCTCTATTCTTTTTTGCAATACATACACCCTCAAAATATTGTATTCTTTCTCTTTTACCTTCTACAATTTTAACACCAACTTTAATTGTGTCCCCAGGAGAAAAGTCCGCAATTTTTTTACCTGCAGCTATTCTTTTAATTGCTGCTTTATTTATATCTTCAATATTTTTCATTTTTTTTCTCTAAATATTTTTTCCAAAGATCGGGTCTCTGGCGACGTGTTATAGCCTCTGATTGAGACAAACGCCACCCTTTTATTTTAGCATGATCACCTGAAAATAGTACCTCGGGAGGGCTTTTACCTTCCCATTCTCTAGGCTTTGTATACTGAGGATATTCTAAAAGGTGATTTTCAAAACTTTCCTCTTTAATGGAATCTTTATTTCCCAAAACCCCTGGTAATAACCTTACTAAAGCATCAACAAATACGAAAGAAGCTGGTTCGCCTCCTGATAACACAAAATCACCTAAACTATATTCTTCAATATTTCGTGTCTCTAGAACTCTTTGGTCAACACCCTCGAAATGCCCACAGATAAGGTTTAAGTTTTTTTCTTTACTTAAAGATTTAGCAGTATTTTGATCAAATTTTTTACCTCTTGGAGATAGGTAGATAATTCTTTCCCCTTTTTTTGTATTCTCATCAAGTGCAGATGCCAATACATCTGGACGCAAGAGCATTCCATTCCCTCCTCCAAAAGGAGTATCATCTACTGCACCATGTTTGTCCTTGGAATAGTCTCTAATGTTAATTACTTTTAAATTCCAGATTTTACTTTTCTGTGCCTTTTTAAATATTCCAGTATCTAAAGGACCAGGAAATAAATCTGGGTATAAAGTAAATATCTTTACTTCTAACATCTCTAATTACCTTTTGGCTAAGCCTTTTTCTCTTCCTTTTTCGGTTCTTCCTTTTTAGCTTCTGTTTTAGGTTGTTCCTTTTTAGGTTCTTCCTTTTTAGCTTCTGCTTTAGGTTGTTCCTTTTTAGGTTCTTCCTTTTTAGCTTCTGCTTTAGGATCTTCTTTTTTACCACCCTCTTTGGGTGCTTCTTTGCTTTCTTCAGCACTTTTCTTTCTATCCTTTTTAGGAATAGCTTTTTGAGGATTATTTCCCGGCTTCGGCATTGGCATTATTTGGAGTTCACCTAAAAGTCTAGAAACTCTGAGAGTTGGTTGAGCACCTTTACTCATCCAATATTTTACTCTCTCAGCTTCTATTTTTATTCTTTCCTTTTTATCTTTTGGAAGCAATGGATTGTAAGAACCAATTTTTTCAATAAATTTACCGTCTCGTGGATATCTTCCATCAGCGATAACTATTTTATATATCGGTCTTTTCCTCACTCCTCCCATTGATAGTCTTATTCTTAACATGTTTTACCTTTCATTTTAGTTTATTGAGCATTTCATCTGGGATCATTCCAGATGGAATTTTTTTTCCTTGTGACATTTTTTTCATCATATCTGACATCATTTTAAATTGTTTGAGCAACTTATTTATTTTGGAAACATCTACTCCAGCACCTTGGGAAATTCTTTTTCTTCTAGAACCGCTAATGATTTTTGGATTTTCTTTTTCATTTTTTGTCATAGATAAAATGATAGCCTCATTTTCAATAAGCATTTTTTCATCTATGTTAGCTTGATCCATTTTAGCTTTCATTTTGTTTACACCAGGTAACATTGACATAACTCCTTCCATGCCTCCCATTTTTTTCATTTGCCTAAGTTGTGAAAGATAGGAGTCCATTGTAAAAATACCTTGTTTAAGCTCTTCCTCAGTTTCTTTAATTTTTTCTTCACTTAAATCTTGGGCTGCTTTTTCGACAAGTGTAACCACATCACCCATTCCAAGAATTCTGTTAGCTAACCTGTCAGGATGAAACATTTCAAAGTCAGAAACTTTTTCTCCGACACCTATATATTTTATAGGTTTGCCAGTGATGTGTTTCATACTCAACGCAGCTCCACCTCGCGCGTCACCATCAACTCTAGTCAAGATAATTGATGAAAGGTTGACTGCTGTATCAAATTCTTTTGCAACGTTTACAGCTATTTGACCGGTTAAAGAATCAGCAACTAGAATAGTTTCGGCTGGTTTTGTTAAATCTTTAATTTGTTTAATCTCAGACATCATTGGTAAATCTATTTGTGTTCGACCAGCGGTATCAAAAATTATAACATCTGAACCACTTAGATTTGCAGCGTTGAGTGCTCTTTTAGTAATATCAATAGGTTGTTGTTTTTCTATGATCGGTAAATTTTGTATATTATTTTTTTCTGCTAATAATTTTAATTGTTCTTGAGCAGCAGGTCTGTAAACGTCCAAGCTAACAAGCATAACTTTTTTTTTATGATTTTTTTCAATTAACTTAGCTAATTTAGCGGCTGAAGTTGTTTTTCCTGACCCTTGTAAACCTACCAATAATATGGAAACTGGTGGAACTGCTTTTAGATTAATCTCCTCATTCTTTGAGCCAAGTATGTTAACTAATTCATCATAAACAATCTTTACTATCATTTGACCAGGTGAAGTTGATCTAATTATCTCCTGACCAATAGCTTTTGGTTTTACATTTTCAATGAAATCTTTCACAACTGGCAGCGCTACGTCAGCTTCTAATAAAGCTAAGCGTATTTCTTTAAGTCCAGAGTCCACTTGTTCTTCCGTTAGGGAAGGAGCACTTTTTAGTTTAGAAAAAATATTTTCTAATTTATTTGTTAAGTTTTCAAACATTTTTATAACGTCCAACACCTATCGCACTAGTGGGCGAACCTTCGCTGACTAGTGTCGACACTCTTATTTTAAGAGCACCGCAAAAACTTAAGTATTTGCGGAAAGTTTGTGGAAACTACAATTTGGGGTTTTAAAAGTCAATGAATAATTATACTAATCTACTAATATGCCTTTGATTAAAGCTTTTAGAATGGATGGTTTAGGTAATAGATTTATTATCATAGATAGAAGAGAGAAATCCATACATGTATCTAAAGAAAAAATAATTCATTTGGGAAATCTAAAATCTTTTCATCGTAACATTGAATTTGATCAAATTATATTTATCGAAAAAGAGATTAATAATACTTTTCCCATAACCATTTTTAATTCAGATGGCGGCGAGGTGAGTGCATGTGGAAATGGAAGTAGGTGTGTGGCTTACTTGTTAAGCAAAGATTTAAATAATAAAGAAATTAAATTAAAAACAAATAATAGATTGCTTAATGCAAAAATTGTTGGGAAGTCAGATGTTCAACTCGAAATGGGGAAACCTGTATTTGAGTGGAATAAAATTCCATTAAAAGAAAAATTAGATCACAAAAATATAACTCTAGATGTTGATAGTGAAAAATTCACCGATGGATTTAGCCTCAACGTGGGAAACCCTCATATAATTTTTTTTGTTAAAGATTGTTTTAAATATGATCTAAAAATATTAGGACCAAAGATAGAGACTCATGAGTTATTTCCTGAAAGAACCAATGTAACTTTTGCTCAAATTGATGATGAAAATAATATAACAGTTAATGTTTGGGAACGAGGTGCAGGATTAACAAAAGCTTGTGGAACAGCTGCTTGTGCTACTGCTGTTGCTGCGTTTATCAAGAAGTTAACTAAAAATGATATCAATATTAAATTTGAAGAAGGAAGTTTAAATATTAAAATTGATGCGGATCTCAATATATTTATGAGAGGTCCAGTTTCAGAAATAAAACATACTAGCCTTGAAATCTAAATGGGTTTATTTGACAAATTTAAGATAGGATTAGGTAAAAGTTCAGATGGGCTCTCTACTGGCTTTAAGAATATATTTTCCAAAAAAAAAATTGATGAAAATGTCCTTACAGAGTTTGAAGAATTAATTATTACATCCGATGCAGGAGTAGAAGTCGCAAAAGAACTTAGAAAAGATTTTGAGAATTTTAAAGTTGATAAAAAATTAGACGATCATAAAGAAATTTTAAAACTAATAGCGGATAAATTAGCAATTAATCTTCAAAAGTACGAAAAAGATCTTAGCCTAATGGGAAATGCAAAGTCTGCTGTAATAGTTGTGTCTGGAGTAAACGGAGTTGGAAAAACAACTAGTATCGGAAAACTTGGAAAGTATTTTAAAGACAATAATAGATCTGTTGTTTTTGGAGCAGCAGATACTTTTAGAGCAGCTGCCATAGATCAATTGCAAGTTTGGGCTGCGAAAGTCAAAGTTGATATTATTAAATCTGAAATCAATAGTGATCCAGCTTCTGTAGCTTTTAAGACTGCTGAATTTGCAAAAAAAAATGAAATTGATGTAGCTTTAATTGATACAGCAGGAAGACTTCAAAATAAAAAAAATTTAATGGAAGAGTACAAAAAAATTATTAATGTCCTTAAAAAAATTGACCCTTCATATCCTAACGAAGTAATTCTTGTCTTAGATGCAACTACAGGACAAAATGCACTTAATCAAGTTGAAGAATTTAGTAAGATACATGATTTGACAGGTTTAATTATTACTAAACTTGATAGCACAGCAAAAGGTGGTGTGGTTTTAGCTATTTGTAAAAAATATAATTTACCTATAGTTGCAGTAGGGATGGGAGAAAAAGAAGATGACTTACAACCCTTTAATGCTGAATATTATTCAAAAGCCCTGTTAGGTATTAAAATCTAAAAACTTTTTTAAAGAATTTATTAGTTGATCATTAAACTCCATCATATGATCATCGATATCAGAAAAATAGCTAAACTTAGGTTGATTGGCATTGTCAAATAATTTTATCCCCATTTTAAAGGGGACAACATTATCTTTCTTACCGTGCATCACTAAGATAGGAACATTTATATTTTTGATTTTTTTCAAAGAGTCGTATCTGTCTTTTATTAATAAATCGATTGGCAAATAAGGATAATAAATTTTTGCCGCATCAGCAATCGATGTAAAAGGTGACTCTAAAACAATTCCTCCAAAAGAATTATTCTGACCCAATTCTGTAGCTACACCTGTGCCTAGTGACTCGCCATATAAAATTA
Organism: Candidatus Pelagibacter sp.; assembly: GCA_028404615.1. The sequence continues at coordinate 204,783 of JAOOBT010000001.1, read as the reverse complement.
TGTTTTTATTTATAACTCCAGCCTTGTTAAGCCATTCGACTGACTTTCTAGCATCATTATATAAATTTTTTTCTGTGGGCTTGCCTGAATTACCACTAAATCCTCTCCATGAAATAATAAGAATATTTACATCTAATTTATTTAGTTCATTAAGCTTATGAACCCTATTAGTTAAATCGCCTGCATTACCATGAAAGTATAAAATGGTTTTACTTTTTTTTAAGTCTTTTTCCAAAAACCATGATTTAAGTTTTATATCTTTATCAACCTCAATAAAAACTTCTTTATAATCAAATTGAATTTCATCTCCCGTGTAGTTATTTTCACTTGGGTGATAAAGTAATTTTCTTTGGTATAGATAAGTGAAAAGTACAATTATAATGTAGGCTAATATAATTGACGATAAAGCTAAATAAAGATACTTCATACTTTTTTCCTAGCGAAGTAAACTCCAGTAAAAACCAGTAAACCACCTAAATAATGAAAACTGAGAAGGGGTTCTTCAAAAATTATTATTCCAAAGATAGATCCGTAGACTGCGAATAAATATAAAGTAAACCCGGCAAAGGAAGCGCCTACATATTTTTGTAATCGTGTGTACAAGGAAAAAGCTATAATGCTAGGTGAGATAGCAGCAAATACAATCCAGAACAAGAATGTTTGATTATAATTTGTCTTTGCAAAGTAAATATTTTCTAAAATAAAAAATGGGAAAAGTGATATAAATCCGAACATTGCGATCAAAGTAAATCGGGCCATCAAACTAAATTTTGATTTCCAATTTAACAAATAAATTGAGTAAAGAGCCCAACCTAAAGCTGCTCCCAAAACCCATAGATCGCCTGTTGTAAAATTTAGGTTAATTAAAAAATCTAAATTACCTTTAGATATAATTGTAAAAACACCTGTAATACAAATTAATAAGCCTAATATCCTTAAAAAATTAATTTTTTCTTTAAAGAATAGAATTGATAAAAAAATTATTATTACTGGTGAAGATGTATATATTATACCAATATTAGCCATTGTTGTTGTCATACCTGCAAGATTTGGAAAAGCTCCACATATACCACAGCCCATTGAGCCTAAAAAAAACAGCTTAAAAAACTCTTTATTAAATTCTTTTTTATATTTTAAAATTTCATTAAAAAAAAAAGGAAACAATATAATGAATACTGTAAACCATCGCCAAAACGCTAAAGAAATAGGAGGCACGGACTCTACGCCTCCTCTTGCAACAATAGTATTTGTAGCCATAAAAATTGGCTGAATTAACAAAAGTAAATAAGGAGTGTAAGAGTTATTTTTTGTCAATGAAGGCTTCATAGAACATCATTACAATTACCATACCCATTAAAATATAAACAGGAAGCACATCAAAAAAACCTATCATCATTGATCTAGTCAATGTTGTTGCTAAACCAATTAAAAAAAAGGTACAGAGTGCAACTCCTATAATTATTGTAACTTTATCCTTCATCTCTACAGTTTTTCTCAAGCCAGTTAGCTGTTCCTAAAAATCTTAAATCATCAAGTTTATCGCCAACTAACTGAACACCTAATGGTAAGTCATTTTCTCCTGTAAGTAAAGGTAATGAAATTGTAGGTAAACCAAGATAAGTCCAAATTTTTTGAAAGTCTGCACTCCCTGTAGATTTTAATCCTTTGTCAGCAACACCGCTTGATGATGGAGTTATAATTCCATGATAATCCTCAAATACTTCTTTGTATGACTCATAGCTTTGCTTCATAAAATCTGCAGCATCTCCATATTCTTTTGCCGAATATTTTAATCCTCTGGCGATAGCTTCTCTCATTTCTTTGGAAAGTTTTGTTTTATCTTTTTTATAATAAACCTGAAAATTATTTGCCATGTCAACTTCATGAATTATTTGATGATACTTTGGAATATCCTCAAAATATGATGGTGTATCAAATACTTCGATATTCTTTTTAAAATTTTTAATTAAAAATTCAAAAGCCTGCTGTGATTTTTTATTAATATTTTTCCAATTTTTTGTTTTATAAAAAATAAACTTAGGATCAAAAACAGGACCTTTCTCACATTCTTCCACCATCTTTTCCGCAGCAAAGTAGACAGTTGAGGGATCATGTAAATCTTTTCTAATTAGTGACTTAGCAAGTAAAGCAACATCTTTTACTGTTTTGCCAAATACACCCATTGTATCTAATTTGTCTGAAACTTTTAAGACACCATTTCTTGAGATCAATCCATATGAGGGTTTATAGCCAACAACTCCACAATATGATGCTGGCCTGATTACTGAACCTCCAGTTTGAGAACCAACAGATAAAGGCGCCATATGAGCTGCAACAGCAGCTGCTGATCCACTCGATGACCCTCCTGGTGTTCTTGAGTAATCGTGTGGATTTTTAGTTTTAGAGGGATGTATGTATGCAAGTTCACAAGTGACAGTCTTGCCCATTATAATTGCTCCCGAATTTTTTAGTAAGTTTACAATTTCAGAGTCTTGTGAGTTAGACATTTTTTTTCTAAAAACTGTCCCACATTCAGTCGGCATATCATAAGTTCCAATAATATCTTTTATTGCAACTGGCATCCCATGTAGTGGCCCCAGAGGCTTTCCTGATTTTCTGTAAGTATCTGCTTCTTCAGCTTTTTCTATTAAAAGTTTTTTATCTATAAATTGCCAAGCTTGAACATCCTTTTCAAATTTTTTTACTCTATCTAGATATGCTGTACAGAGATCAACAGACGATATTTCACCTGAGTGAAGTTTTTGAGATAATTCGTAAGCACTTAAAGATGTAACGTCTATCATTTAAATTCGTTAATTAGCAAATAATGTATCTGGCAACCAAAGGGCTATTCCCGGGAAGAGATACATTAAAAACATAGCTAATATAACTATACCTAGAAAAGGCATAATACCTTTAAAAATATCCAACAGCTCCACATTTTTAGTTTGCACACCTTTTAAATAGTATGCGGACATAGCCATGGGTGGAGTTAAAAATGAGGTTTGTAAATTTAATGCAATTAACATTGCAAAGAAGTAAGGATTAACACCAAAAAATTCCACTAAAGGTAAAAATATTGGTACAAAAATAATTAATATCTCTGTCCACTCTAATGGCCAACCGAGTAAGAAAATTATTATTTGTGTAATTACTAAGAACTGCCAAGGCTGTAGGTTCATTGATTTAAAGAAATGCTCAAATACTTCGTGTCCGCCTAAATACGAAAAGACTGATGCAAAAGTCCATGAACCAATAAACAACCACATAATCATGGCTGTCGTTTTTGCAGTTAAAAATACCGACTCTTTAAAATTTTTCCACTTAAGTGTTTTATAAAAATATGAAAGTACTAATGCACCAAATGCTCCAACAGCTGCCGCTTCTGCCGGGGTTGCTAGTCCTCCTAAAATAGTTCCTAATACTAAAATTATTAAAGAGAAAAGCGGTAAGAAAGAAACCATTACCTCTTTTAGAATTACTGATCTTGGTGGAATATCTTCCTTAGGTGGTTTAGGTGCGATCGAAGGATTAAAATAAGCTAAAGTTACCGCATAACCTATATATAATCCTGCTAATAATAATCCTGGAAAAATTGCTGCAGCAAATAATCTTAAAGGAGAGAGTTGAGCAATTACAGAATAAACGATTAACATAATGCTAGGCGGAATTAAAATACCCAAACAACCCCCAGAGCAAATTACTCCAGATGCAAACTTTTTATCATATCCTGCTCTTATCATAGCAGGCCAAGCAAGAAGCCCCATTAAAGTTACCACGGCTCCGATAATTCCAGTCGCTGTAGAAAATAAAGCACAAGTAACTAACGCAGCTACTGCCATTGAAGCTGGTAACCTGTGAGAAGCTAGTCTGATTGCAAAAAATAATCTTGAAACTATCCCAGCTCTTTCAACTAAATACCCCATAAATAAAAAGAGCGGGACCGCAGTCAAAACTGTATTATCCATAACGGTGTAAGTATTTTGAACGAATAATTGGAAGATTCTATTATCAAAAAGATGTTCCATTCTTGTCGGATCAAAGTAAGCGTAATAACCAAATCCAACTCCCATTGCCATTAATGTAAATGCTATTGGGAATCCAAGTAGCACTGCAAATAGGAATATTCCCATCATTAGAATTGCAATTTCGGGATTTGTTAAACTAAATAACATCTTTTTGATCCTCGTCTTGTGAAGTTCTCATTAACATTTTTTCTGTTTCCTCTGCTACAACCATTCTTGCAGGCCAGTGTCCTGTTTGAATACAAATGATTGCTCTACAAACTTCGCTGATACCTTGAATTATTAATAAAATTCCTGCAGCAGGAATTAAAGATTTAGCCATGTAAATTTGAATTTGAGCAGGGCTGTTCCAACTAGTTTCTTTTATCTTCCATGCAAGCGAAGCGTACTCATAACCATAAAATGCAAGAGCAAGCACACCTGGAAAGAAAAATATAAAATATAAAACTAAATCGATGTAACCCTGAGTTCTTGGTTTAAAAAGTCTGTAAATTACATCACCTCTCACATGAGCCTCAGTAGAAAGAGTATAAGCACCTGCCATCATAAAAATTGCACCGTACATTTGTAAACTGAAATCAAAATTCCATAAGGTAGGGGCATTAAAGGCATATGCCATAACTACTTCGTAGCAAGTTCCGCCCATTAAAATTACGATACACCAAGAAAACGCCTTTCCAACGGAAGTGCTTAAGGTATCTGCAAAATGAATAAATCCCCTCATGAATTTTTAAACTATGCTAATTTTTTTATTATTTCCATAAAAAAAGGGGGTGATTTATCACCCCCTTTTTACGTTTAAAATATAATTAAATTTTAACTTTAGCTATAGAGCCAAATTCATTCTCGTAAGCCAACTTATAATTAGGTTGGTTCATGAGTAAGTATTTCATAACTCTTTTTGCGTAAGCTTTTTGTGAATCTACAATCTTTTTAAAGAATGGATCTTTCTTATTGAAATCTCCGATTACTTTATCCCAACCTTTTAATTGTTGAGCTAAGATCGCATCAGATGTTTGATACACATTTACTTTGTGCTGGTTCATCAATTTAGATAAGTCAGCAGAGTATCTTACTAATGCTTTAAAGTAGTTATCACTGTTCGCAGCATAAGCGGCATTTTTTAGGATAGCCTGATGTTTAGGCGATAATCCATTGAATGTCTTCTTATTAACTGGGATTTCAAACATCTCTTGTGATTGGTGAAAGCTTCCTAAGTGATAATGCTTAGAAACGTCTTGCATACCAAACTGAGAGTCTGATGTTGGGTTGTTAAACTCAGCAGCTTCGATCAAACCTGTCTTCATTGCAGGCTGAATTTCACCACCTGGTAATTGTCTTACAACCATTCCCATTGCTGTTAATACGTTAGTAGCTAAACCTACTGTTCTGTACTTCATACCTTTTACATCAGATACTTTAGTTACGTTCTTTTTGAACCAACCAAAAGGCTGTGCAGGCATAGGCATATGGAAGAAACCAATATAATCGAAACCTACTTTTGCAAGAGTTTCATCATAAAGTTTTCTACCTCCACCATACTCTATCCATCCCATAATTTCTTGAGATGACATACCGTATGACGGACCAGTACCGAATAGAGAAGCTGCTGGATTTTTTCCATACCAGTAAGCTGTTACCCAGTGTCCCATATCAAGTACACCTGAACTTACTGCTTGTCCAATCTCCGAAGTTTTAACTACAGCTCCAACTGGCTGAAGATCAATTTTTAATTCACCTCCAGACATGTCGCTTACCATTTTTGCGTAGTCGCCAGCCATTTCAAAGAAAATGTTAGCGCCTGACGGCCAAGCCGCTTGCATCTTTAAAGTTTGAGGAGCACCTAAAGCAATGTTTGGCATTGCAACAGTTGCTGCCGCTGCAGCACCCGTAGCTGCTGCTGCTTTAAAGAACTTACGTCTTGATGGAGTTTTTACTCCTTTTTTTATTTTTGACATATGTCCTCCATTAGTTAATTAACTGAAATATTTAAGCATAAACTCAAATCAGAGTCTCTAACTTTTTAGAATTATTTTAAGTTGCAGATTCAATCTACAGGTGTACTAATTCACCTGATCTTGTGGTTTTTTTCCTGAAAAAAAATCTTCCAAATTTTTTGTAGCTCTAAATGCCATATCCCATCTTGTCCTTTTAGTAGCACTACCTAAGTGGGGTAATAAAAAAATATTTTTTAACTTTAGATATTCAGGATGAATTTTTGGTTCGCCATTATAAACGTCTAATCCATATGCAAAGACTGTTCCATTTTTTAAAGCTTCTACCATGGCGTCATCATCCACAACATCCCCTCTCGCAGCATTACCTACTACAGTGTTTTCTTTCAAGTAACTCAGGGTTTCTTTATTTATCAAGTTTTTTGTTTCTGGAGTAGCGGGACAATTGATTGACAAAAATTCACTTTGTTCAAACAAACTTTTTAAATCTTTATGATAAATTGCACCATCTTCTAAATCAGAAGAAAGTTTAGATCTATTATGATAATGTATTTCCATACCGAATGCCTTCGCTCTTTTAGCTACCGCTCTACCTATCCTGCCCATTCCAAGAATTCCTAATCTCTTATTTGACATTTGTTTTCCTAATAAAAAATCAAAAGACCATTTCCAGTTTTGAGTTTCGGCTGCGATACGACCCTCGTAAGCTCTTCTAGAAGCTCCTAGTAAAAGTAATATTTGGATGTCAGCTGTGGCGTCAGTCAAAACATCAGGAGTATTTGTAACTGTTATTCCTTTTGCTTTAGCAGCTTGAATATCTATATTTCCAAAGCCAACTGCACCGTTAGCGATAATTTTAATAGAGTTTGACAATTTAGATATAGTATCAGCATTGATTGGATCAGTTACCGAACTTAAGATTCCATCATAATTTTTAGATCCATCAATAATTTCTTGAGGTGTATAAATTTTGTCATCTTTATTTAAAGTTACTTCAAATAAGCTTTGAAGCTTCTCCTCGTTTTCTTTGAGGAGTCTTCTAGTAACAAAAATTTTTTTTTTCATTTTAGAAATTATTTAATTTATATGGTTTGGGTCCACCTGTGAACCAATCAAGTAATTCAACTGTATGAATAATAGGAATTCTAGTTCCAGATGAAATTTGTGTCATACAGCCTATATTACCTGTTGAAATAAAATCGGGAGAAATTTTTTCAATATTTTTGACTTTATTTTTTAATAACGATTTTGCCATTTTTTGATGAAGAATATTGTATGTACCAGCAGACCCGCAACACAAATGTCCTTCTGGTATTTCTAGAACTTCATTACCAGTTTTTGAAATTAAATCTTTAGGTTGTTGATGAACTTTTTGTCCGTGTTGCATTGAACAGGCTGAATGATATGCAATTTTATATTTTTTTTCAGTATTAAGATTTATATTTAACTTTAAATTCTCATCTAAGTATTCAGTAATATCTTTTGTTAATTCAGAAATTTTTTTTGCTTTTTTTTTTAGATCTTGGTCATTTTTAAAAATATGACCATAATCTTTTAAAGTTGTGCCGCAACCAGATGTATTGCTTATTATAGCGTCTAAGCCATTCTTAAGATATTCCTCATGCCAACTATTTATATTATTCTTAAAAGACTCGTGTGCTAATTTTTGCTTACCTAAATGATGATTCAAAGATCCACAGCAGTATATGTCTGGCATAACGACAACTTCAACATTATGTCTGTTTAAAAGTCTAATGGTTGACTCATTTATCTCAGGAGATATGACTCTTTGAACACATCCAGTCAGTAGTGCAACCCTCGAAACTTTTTTGCCCTTCTCAACCTCGTAGACTTTTTTTTCTTTTAATTTCTTTCCAGGTATTTTATCAGGCATTAAGTTCAATGCATTTCTTATAAATTTAGGAAATAAAAAACTGAATGGTTTTACAATTTTAGAAGACCAAGCCATTAACAAAAACGCTTTAGGTCTTGGTAATACAAATGAGAGAATATTTCTAAATAATCTATCTAATAAAGGTCTTTTATAAGTTTCCTCTACATAATTTCTTCCATGATCAATTAAATGCATATAATTAACTCCTGATGGACATGTAGTCATGCAGGAATAACAAGATAAACAACTGTCAATATGTTTCGCAATTTCCTTAGTTGCTGGTTTTTTATTTTCCAGCATATCTTTAATAAGATATATTCTTCCTCGTGGTCCCTCTAATTCCTCCCCATTAATTCCGTAAGTAGGGCAAGTAGCATTACACATTCCACAGTGGACACACTTTCTAATTATTGTTTCACTTGTTTTATTATCTTTGTTCTGAAGTTGTTTTTCAGTAAATGATGTCTGCATTTAAATTCCTGTGTACATTTTTCCCGGGTTAAAAATTCTTTTAGGATCAAAACTCCTTTTAATTTTTTCGCTTATTTTATACTTAATTGGATCTATTGTAAAAATATCAGCAGAGGCTTTAAGATCCTCCTCAACTTTGATTAACGTTATATAACCCTGATGTTTTCTTACTATACCCCTAATTTCATTTAGTATTTTAGTATTTAACTGATCAAATGAAGCCCAAATTAGGCTTCCTCCCCAATCGATAAAATATTTTATCTCATAATTTTTGAATTTTTGTATTACTTGTAAAGTCTCACTAATTGGCACAACAATTCTTAACAAGTTACCTTTTAAACTTTTAAAAACCTCTAAATTTTTTGTTCTACTCCAAAAAATATTACTTTGTTCATTATCTAAAATTGAAAGCTCTTGATCCAAAAGACCTAATTCTTTAGACAATCTATTCAATCTTTGCTCAACAGAATTTGTTGGGCCCTCAATTCTGATAGCAGTTAATCCTCCCTCATGAGTAAGATCATTAAAAACAAAATTTTTTCCAAAATAATCTGGATAAAATACCCCACCTGATGGATCGGTTGAAGATGACAATCCTTTTCCAAGATAACTTAATGCTTTTTTAAGATGAGGATTTTTAATTACTAAAGTCTTGCTTGTTTCAGGTTTTGGTAATACTTTTATTGAAAGTTCAGTCAATATCGTTAGTGTTCCGAATGAACCTGATATTAATTTACTTAAATCATAACCAGTAACATTTTTAACTACTGTCCCACCTGATTTGATAGTTTCACCTTTTCCATTAATCCCTTGAAAGCCAAGTATATGATCTCGAACACTTCCAACTTTAAATCTTCGTGACCCAGCAAAATTACATGAGACAACTCCACCTATAGAACCGCTGTTACTTTCTCCAGAAAATAGGTAACCAAAATCATTAGGTTCAAAAGCTAGTTGCTGATTATTCTTATTAAGCTCTTCAACTATTTCTTTAAGCGGTGTCCCTGCTTTAACTTTAATATAAAGCTCCTCGGGTTTGTAATCAATTATACCCTTATAGTGAGAAAGATCTAAAGTTTTTTCAGACTGAAAATTTCTTCCAATTTTATTTTTCGATTTTAAACCGTTGATTTCTAAGGGAATGTTTCTTCTATAACAATTTTTAACTATCTCAACTATTTCTTCTCTAGAAGTTGGTTTAAAAATATTTTGATTAAAATCTAGGGATGTCTGGGAATTTTGTTTTTCCTCCATGGACATGAACTCTTCCTTCCTCAGCACATTTTCTAAGTATTGGATAAACCTTGCCTGGATTTAATAATGAATTAGGATCTAAAGCCACTTTAATTGTTAATTGTTGCTGTATATCTTTATCATTGAATGCTTCGCACATTAACTCTCTCTTCTCAATACCTACTCCATGTTCACCAGTTAGCGCGCCACCAACTTTGACACAATACTTTAAGATATCAGCTCCAAATTCTTCACATTTTCTTAAAGACTCTTTATCATTTGCATCAAACATTATTAAGGGGTGAAGATTTCCGTCTCCAGCGTGGAATGCATTAGCTACCTGCAAATTATATTTCTTAGACAACCTTGAGATTTCATTTAAAACTTCAGCTAGCTTTCCTCTAGGAATTGAGCCGTCCATACACATGTAATCAGGAGCCAGAACTCCGCAGGCAGGAAAAGCTGCTTTTCTGCCAGCCCAAAATTTTAGTCTCTCTTCATTAGATTTACTAATTTTTAAACTTGAGGAATTATTTTTCTCTGCGATTTCTTTTGCCTTATTAATATAAGCCTCAACTTCATGTTCTGTTCCATCAAATTCTATAATCATCATTGCTTCAGCATCGGTTGGATAACCTGCTTTAGAATAATCATTTGTTGCTTTTGTTAAAGCTTTATCCATTATTTCCATACCTGCTGGTATACATCCCTCTGCGATTATTTGTGCAACACAGTTTCCAGCATCTTCGATTGAAGGAAAGCCCACTAAAGCCGCTTTAACAACTTCAGGTGATTTTAAAATTTTTACAGTTACCTCAGTTATAACACCTAGTAAGCCCTCTGAACCTGTCATCAAGCCTAAGAAATCGTATCCTTCTGCATCCATTACTTTTCCACCGAACCTAGTGATGGTTCCATCCATTAGAACCACCTCGATACCTAAAAGGTTATTCGTAGTAGCTCCATATTTGAGAGAGTGAACTCCACCAGAGTTTTCAGCAACATTTCCACCAATAGAGCATGCAATTTGACTTGATGGGTCTGGAGCGTAATAAAAACCTTTATCTTGAACAGCGTGAGTAATAGCCAAATTTGTAACGCAAGGTTGTGTCACTACACATCTGTTTTCATAATCAATTTCAATAATTTTATTAAATTTACCCATTGCAATTAAAACACAATCTTCTAAAGGCATAGAACCACCAGATAAACCAGTTCCAGCTCCTCTTGGAACAACTTTAATTTTATTTTCGTTGCAATATTTTAAAATTTGACTGACTTCTTCTACAGTCTCAGGCATGACTACTAAAAGAGGCATTTGTCTATACGCTGTCAAACCATCAGTTTCAAAAGGTCTTAGTTCATCAAGACTAGAAAGAACATTTTTCGAATTTATAATTCCACGAAGATCTAAAGCTATTTTGTCTTTTTTAGACATAATTGCTTTATCAACTTTTGGCATTTGTAAACTACTCATAAGTACCTTTACTTAAGCATTTTTGATATTTTATCTAGTGCTTTTTGGATGTTATCCCTCGATGCAGCAAAGCTAAAACGTACATAATCCGTTGAAGTTTTGCCAAAAGCTGTACCAGGCACAATTGCCACACCGGCTTCATGCATGCATTTTTTTGAAAATTCGGATCCGCTCATGCCTGTACCGCTTACATTTGGAAAAGCATAAAAGGCGCCCCCTGGCATACTACAAGTAACACCAGGTAAATCGTTTAATCCTTTGTGAATTAGTTTTCTTCTTTGATCAAATTTTTCCATCATATGATGAATTGAGTCATCAGGCCCATCCAGTGCGGCTATTCCAGCAAATTGTGACGGTGCGTTAACACAAGAAAAACTATTTATTGCTAACTTGGTAACATGAGGAATTAATTTTTCAGGCCATACGCTCCAACCCATTCTCCAACCAGTCATAGAATAGGCTTTGCTCCAACCATCTAATACAATTAACCTCTCCTGCAAATCAGGGTAATTGAAAAATGTTGGCATTTCTTTTCCATCAAAAATTTGTCTACTGTAAATTTCATCACTTAAAATATAGACATGCGGATGTTTTTTTAATCCTTCAGCAAGAAAATCTATTGCGGGTTTTTCAACAAAACTTCCTGTTGGATTGTTTGGATTAATTAAAATTACTAATCTTGTTTTATCGGTTATTAAAGATAATATTTTTTCCGGATCAAATTTAAGATCTTTCTCTTTTGTTAAATCATAAGGAACTGCTTTTGCTCCAGTATAGTTAATCATTGACTCGTAAATTGGAAAACCTGGTGTTGGATGAACAATCTCTGCACCAGGCTCTCCTATCATTTGAATTGCATAATACATTGTGGGTTTTCCCCCTGGCATAATCATAATTCTCTCAGAGTCTATGTCTTTTTTGTATAAACTTTTTATTTTTCTTGAAACAGCTTGCCTACACTCTGTAATTCCGTTTGCCAAAACATATCCATGATGCCCATCATCAATTGCTTTTTTTGCTGCATCCATAATATGCTGAGGAGTTTTGAAATCTGGTTGACCTAAACCCAGGTGGATCATCTCTTTTCCTTGGGCCTCAAGTTTTTTAGCCTCAGCTAAAACACTAAATGCAGTTTCTGTTCCAAGTCTTTCTAAATTTTTTGCCAATTTCATAATTCTAGCCTAATATTTATTTTTGCTTTTGCATATTAGTTTTTTTGCATCACCTATAGGCAATTTTGGTTTTATTTAGCTCTTTTATGCTCTTACATCCTAATAAAATCATATCTCTTCTTATTTCATCTCTCATTCTTTTAAGAATTTGTTCAACTCCAGCTTGACCACCTGCTCCTAAAGCGAATAAAAAACCTTTTCCAAAACTACATGCTGTAGCACCAAGTGATAATGCTTTAAGGACATGTGTCCCTCTTCTTATGCCGCCATCCAATATTATTTCTAATTTATCTCCAACTGCATCTTTTATAAGTGGCAATTGATCGAAAGGTGATCTTGAGCCATCAAGTTGTCTCCCACCGTGATTAGATAATAAAATTGCTGAAGCGCCAATATCAATCGCTCTTTTAGCATCCTCGACTGACATAACACCTTTTAATGCAAATGGTCCCCCCCATTTTTTTACAACGTACTCGGCATCTTTCCAACTCATTGCTGGATCGTACTGTTCATTAATATATTCCATCACACCTTTTGCGATACTTGATCCTTTTTTTGTCCAATGAGATACATTAGCTAACTCAAATTTTTTGTGTGTTAAATAATTAAAAGCCCATTTAGGATGTGCTGCAAAACTCATAATACTTTTTAAAGTTAATTTAGGTGGAGTTGTAAAACCCCATCTATGGTCTCTTTCTCTATTACCTGCTACTACTGTATCAACAGTTAGACATAGTGATTTAAATCCAGAACTCTTACATCTATCTATCAGGTTATCCGTTAGACCTTGATCTTTATGTATATAAAGTTGAAACATTTTCGGTCCACCTGCTGTGTTAGCTATTTCTTCAATTGAAGACGTTGCCATAGTTGACATGCTATAAAATGTTCCGAACTTTTCTGCTGCTCGCGCTGAAGCCTTGTCTCCATCATGGTGATAAAGACGTTGCATAGCAGTTGGAGCTAAAAATAAAGGCATATCAATTTTCTGTCCAAAAACTCTTGTTGACAGGTCCGGCTCACCAACGCTTGCTAAAATATTTGGTACTAAGTCACATTTTAGAAATGACTCTGTATTTCTTTTTAATGTTGTTTCATCATCTGAGCCCCCATCGATATAATGAAATATTGGTGCTGGTAAATTTTTTTTTGCTAATTTTCTAAAATCCTCATAATTATAACAATCATTTAGATTCATAATTATTAAAAATTTTTTGAAAAAGTTATTTGTTGATTGTCTGTTCCTGGATTTGTTTCTCCCCAATCATTATTTGAAATATGACTGTAACTATAACTTAATTTAGAGTTTTCAAAAATGTCAAAACCAACTTTTATTTCACTTTTAAATTCCAAAACACTACCTAGATCTTTTCCATCACCTTTTTCATAATAACCTGGAGAAAAACTTGGTAAAATTTTTAATGGACCAATGCCATACTGACCTTCAACACCTGTATATAAATAAATTGAACTGTTGCCTGTCATAAAGGCCCCGGAGATTGGCTTAAATTTTCCTAAAAATGTATCTCTAAATAAATTTGGATTTTTATGCTCTATTCCAAATAAACTAGTTTGATCATCGCCTTCTTTATCTATTACATCAAAAGTACCTGAATAAAACGAAACGTCAGAGTCACCTTGATCAGCAAACGCGAAATTAAGTGTATACAGCATTGCAAAGACGCTAATAATAATTTTGAATTTCATTACAAAAAAATACAACTAAATGTTTAATATGTACAGTTTCAAATGGTCTTTTATTGTCTTTTTTTTATTAAGCTAAAAATGAAAAAACCACCAAAAATTAAGGCAATATAGGGCAAAATCCATAATAGAGAATTATGCATATTTAACTCAGGTTTAAAAACAATCCACTCACCGTACTTGTCTGACATAAACGAATAAATTTCTTCCTCGGTTTTACCCTCATCTATTAAATCTTTTACAACCAGTTTTATAGTCTGCGCAAAGTCAGAATTTGAGTCTGAGATAGTCTGCCCTTGACAAACTAAACACCTTAGATTTTTATGAATTGAGTTTGGATCTATTTTTTTTTCCGATGCTAAAATAGATTGAGAGTATAGAACAAGCAAAATTAAAAATAATTTAAATCTCATAATCAATTAATCATCTCTACAATTTGATTCAAATCATCAGAAGAGAGGGGTCCTACGAATTTTTTCATAATCAGAAGATTTTTATTAATTAAAATACTTTCAGGTATTCCATAAATTCCAAATCTTACTGATTGTTTTCCATTTTCATCTTTTCCTATAAAATCGTATGGATTTCCTAACTCTTTAAGAAATTGATCAGCGTAAATTTTCTTATCTTTAAAGTTCACGCCAAATATCTTTAAATTGTTTTCTTGTGATAATTTCATTAAAATTGGATGTTCTGTTCTGCAAGGCGCACACCAAGAAGCCCAAAAATTTATAAGAGTATAATTATTTTTTTTTAGGTCATTCTTTTTGTAAAGTTTATTTTCATCAAAGAAAGTAATTTCAAACTCTGGTAATTCTTTATTAATTAAGCTTGAAGTATTATAACTTGTATCCCTATTTAGGCTAATATAAAAAATGGTAATAACAAATATCAAAAATAATATTATTAATACTTTAGTTGCTTTTTGCATTAGTAAATACTCTTAAAAATCCCCCAATTACGATCATAACTACTGAAATCCAAATCCAAATCATTAAAGGTTTCTTCTGAAATTTAATGTTATAATAATCTGATCGATCAATGTTGCTCATAGTTAAATAATAATCCCTTAAAAAACTACTTTTTATCGAAGCTTCATAAGTAAGAGTTTGAGGGTTGTCATATATTCTAATTTCAGGATTCAAAATATTTTTTTTATTGGTATCAGTGTTTAAGACTTCTAATTCACCAACAACAGCTTTATAATTAGAAAACTCTTTTAAGTCTAATGTTTGAAACTTAATTGAGTAATTTTCAAATTTTTTTGTCTCACCAAGTTTAATATTATAGTCTTTTTCAATTGAGAATACATCGTTCAATCCGATAAATAATACTAGAAAACCGAATGAAGCATGAGAAATTATCCTGGCATAATCTAATCTATTTTTTTTTAATTCTTTAATACCGTCAATTAAAGAAGAGCTAATTAAAAATAAAGCGCTGATAATAATTAAATTTGATAAAATACTATAGCTTTCTAAAAAATATGTAATTAAAAAATTAATTAAAAGAGAGCCAATTAATATGAAAATGTAAATTTTTAAATCTTCAAATTTATTTTTTATCCATTTAACTCTTGGACCTACTGCCATAAATAAAAGGAAAAATACTACAATAGGAATAATTATAGTGTTATAAAAAGGTGGTCCAACAGATATTTGATTATTTGTTATCGCGTCTGTAAAAATAGGATAAATTGTTCCAAGTAAGACTGTTACCAAGTAGAACATCATAAACCAATTATTGATTAGTATGAATGTTTCTTTGCTATTTTGATTCAAATTATAATTTTCCCTTTTAAATTTCTTAAATAATAAAAAAATTGAACCAAAAATCATTAGGCTCAAAAACGATAAAATATAAAGACCTCTAGAGGGGTCGCTAGCAAACGTGTGAACAGAATTTAATATTCCTGATCTAACTAGAAAAGTTCCCGTTACACTTAGAATGAATGTCATTAAACACAATATGATAACCCAGAAATAAAATATATTTCTTCGCTCAAATACAATTAGTGAATGAAACAAGGCAGTCATTGCGAACCATGGTAGTAGCGAAGCGTTTTCCACTGGATCCCAAAACCAAAATCCACCCCAGCCCAATTCATAGTAAGCCCATATAGAACCTACTAATATTCCTAATGATTGAAAGCACCAAGAAACCAAAACCCAATTTTTAATTGAGAGAGAAAATGAATTTGAAGAATAATTTGAAATCAATGATGCTATTGCTGCAGAGAAGTAAATAGATGAACCTACAAACCCTATGTAAAGTAATGGGGGATGTATAGCTAATGCAGGATCTTGTAAAATTGGATTTAGTCCTAAACCTTCATTAGGTGCCGGCACTAAAGAGCTAAAAGGATTTGAGTTGAATAAAATAAAAAACAGAAAACCAAGTATTAAAATATTCTGAACTATTAAAGTTAATAGTCTGAATTTTTTTGGATGATTATTATTATAAACTAAAAATAAAAATGAAAATATTGTTAGTATTATTACCCAAAGCAAAAGACTGCCCTCATGATTCCCCCATGTTCCAGAGATTTTATAAAGAATTGGTTTAGAAGTGTGTGAGTTTTGGTAAACAGTAATTAAAGAAAAATCTGATACAATAAATGCTGCGATCAAAGTAAAAAAACAGACTATTACTAAACAACTTTGAATTAAACTGAATTGATAGATAATCTTACTTATCTTACCCTCAGGTGTTTTTAGACTCTGATTTGCAAAGTAAATAATGCTTAAACTTAAGATTACACATAAAAATAATATAGAATTTCCAAGATTACTTAACATTATTTTTCATCAAATTTTTTAGCTCTGGTGGCATATAATTTTCATCATGTTTAGCTAGAATTCTGTCTGCAATAAAAAATGATTTATCTTGAAGTTTTCCCTCTGCTACAACACCTTTTTCTTCTGAAAATAAGTTAGGAACTGTTCCGCTAAAACTAATTTGTAATTCATTTTGAAAATCAGTGATTATGAACTTAATTTCTTTCTCTTCAATTACTAATGAATTTTTTTTTACCATTCCCCCAACTCTTATTTTTTTATTAAAATTGATATCTTCGTTGGTTTTTATGTCAGTGGGAGATTTAAAATATAAAATATTTTTGTTAAGTCCCATTAAAATAAAAAAAATTGCAAGTAACGAAATAAGTGTCAAAGCAATTAAAAGAGTTGCTCTTTTTTTTACTTTTTTTTTAAGCATTAACTGCTTTAAATAGTTTTGCTATATGAAGATAAGACTTGTGAAGCTATTTTTGAATTTTCGACAACTAATTTCTTTTGTTCTGCTGAAAGCTCATTAATCTCTTTTGCAAACTCTCTCTCATACTTTTTAAGTGTTTTATAAGTTTTGTAATAAACTAGACCGCACACAATAAAAGTAATTATAAAAGATGACCACACAAACAAACCGTAGCCATTCATTAATAAAAAATTTTGTATCATAATCTTTTCAAGTTTTTTTTCTTTATTCTAATGATTTCTGTCTTGTATTTCATCAGAAAAATTAACGCACAATACAGCAATAAGACAAAAAACATAAGTAATAACGGTGTTAACATAGATGAATGAATTGTGCTTGATCCTGATAACTTAATACTTGCTGGTTGATGAAGAGTGTTCCACCATTCAACTGAATATTTAATTATAGGTATATTTATTAAACCTAATATAGCAATAAAACTTGAAATTTTGTTAGCTTTGTCCTCTTCTGATACAAATTTATAAGTTAAAATTAAAACAATGTAAAAAAGAGCTAGAATTGACATCGAAGTTATTCTTGCATCCCAAGCCCACCAAGTTCCCCAAGTCGGTTGCCCCCATATTGAACCTGTAACTAATGCTAAACATGTAAACATTAAACCAATCGGAGCAGTACATTTAATAACAAGCTTTAGATTTTTAATCTTAAATAAAAAATGTAAAATTGACAACAAAGCTATAAATGTAAATGAAGCTAAACTAATCCAAGCCGATGGGACATGGATATACATAATTCTTACACTGTCTCCTTGTAAATAATCTGGAGGAGAAAAAATTAAAGCAAATGAAAGCGCTATTAAAAGAAAAACAAAAAAAATCGAGCTGATAAAGTTAATGAGTTTTTCTATCCAGAAAAATATATTGCTAAAATTAAAAAGTTTAATCATCTCACTCTTAACTACTATAATATTTTTTTCATGTGAAGATACATTATAGGCCCAACTGAGAAATAGGAGGGAGTATAACTAAAGAAATATATTCTCAATTGGGCTAAACATTACGAAATTACAATTTCTCTGTGTCGGGGATTTGAATAAAAATTGTTAAATTTTAGGCAATTAAAATTAATTAGAAATTTTAAGATAACTTGAGCCTTTTTTTCCAGAAAAGATCTCTTCAATTAATGGATGCTTAACTGGTTTTTTGGACTGGTCTAAAAGAAGGTTTTGTTCTGATACATAAGCTTCATAAGTTACGTCATTGCTCTCTGCTAATAGATGATAAAAAGGTTGATCTTTTCTTGGTCTTACCTCTTTAGGAATAGATTGATACCATTCCTCAGAGTTGTTAAATTCGAAATCGACATCATAAATCACTCCTCTAAAATCAAAATGTCTATGCTTCACGACCTCACCTATAGAAAATTTAGCTGTATTACTTATTGCCATTCGTGATAGTTAGTAATTTTTTTGGAGAAATCAATATCTAATTTATTATAATTTTATAATGTGCTAAAAACTATTTGTGAATAAGTCATTTTTAAAATTTATTACAGACTTTGGGCCCTTATTAATCTTTTTCACTATCTACTATAAAAGTGGAAACAACTTATCTGCTGCTATCCCTCCGTTAATCATTTCAACATTAATCGCCGTTGCGATAATGTATTTTATAGAAAAAAAAGTTCCATATGTGCCACTTGTGGGCGCAATTGTAATTTCATTATTTGGGGGTCTTACTTTGTATTTTAATAATCCAATCTTTATTTACATGAAACCTACAATAGTAAATTTATTATTTGCAGCCATACTTCTTATTAGTAAATTCTTTTTTAATAAAAACTTCTTAAAATTCTTTTTACAAACAGCTTTTCAACTTAATGAAGAGGGATGGGGAAAGCTTAATTCGAGATGGGCATATTTTTTTATATTTTTAGCTTTATTAAATGAAATTGTTTGGCGTACGCAACCTGAAACGACATGGGTAAATTTTAAAGTTTGGGGAATGTTGCCTATAACGATAATATTTACTGCAATGCAAGTGCCTTTAATTAATAAACATAAAATATGAGTAAAATTAAATTAGTAGTAAATAATACTACTCAACAAAAAGAAAAGGAAAAATTTTTTATTAAAAAAGAATTACAAAGTATACTTAATTTATATGCAAAAATGGTATCAAACGGTTCTTGGAAAGATTATTCTTTTACTGCTGGAATAAAAGAAGTGTCATTTAATGTATTTCAAAGAGCATCCGAGAAACCAGTGCTGAAAATTTCAAAAAATTTAAAACCTAAATATTTTAATGAAAAATATCTAATTAAGGACAAAAATGGTATTGTTATAAAAAAATCAGAAAATTTGAATCAGCTAATAGATAAAACTAGTTGGAATAAATTAAGATTAGTAAAATAATTATCTTCTTTGACCGAAAAGTCTTAAAAGCATTATAAATAAATTAATAAAGTCTAAGTACAATGTTAGCGCTCCCATGACAGCTTTTTTACCGATCATTTCTCCGCTATCGCTTACTAAATACATATTCTTTATTTTTTGTGTGTCATAAGCTGTTAAGCCTACGAATACTAAAACACCAATTATAGAAATTACAAAGTACATCATTGTAGATTTCATAAAAATATTAACAAGTGAAGCTATTATAATTCCAAAAAGGCCCATCATTAAAAAAGATCCTAGCTTGGTCAGATCCCTTTTAGTGGTGTAACCATAAATACTCATTGCACCAAATGTTCCAGCAGTTATGAAGAAAACTCTAGTTATACTTGTTCCAGTGTACATCAAAAATATTGATGAAAGAGAAGCGCCCATCAGTGCTGCAAAAATCCAAAAAGTGGTTTGTGCTTTTGATGCTGACATTTTTGCAATTCCAAAGCTCATATAAAAAACTACTGCTAGAGGGGCTAACATGATCACCCATTTAAGCCCAGAAGCGTAAATTGAATTTCCAAAGTTTGTTAAACCAATGATCTGTCCTTCGCTTGAAGTTACAACAGCCATTTTAAAAAATGCTAGAGCTATAAAACCTGTCAATAAAACACCAGAAGCCATGTAGTTATAGACTTTAAGCATATAAGAACGTAAGCCCTGATCTATAATTGCATCAGAAGCTGATGATCTTACTGTTGATGTTTGTTTGTTAAATTCCATTCTTTATATATATGTTTTTTTAAAAACTTTTCAATAGTCAAAAATTGACCTAAAAAAGAGCCATAAATATTAATTTTTATGAAATTTAAAAAACTTGGAACCACAGATATTGATGTGAGTTTAATTTGCCTCGGCACAATGACATGGGGAACTCAGAATACTGAAAAAGATGCTTTTGAGCAGATGGACTACGCGATATCACAAGGAATAAATTTCTTTGATACTGCAGAAATTTACTCTGTACCTCCAACTTCTGACTCTTACGGTAAAACTGAGATGATGATCGGCAATTGGTTCGAAAAAAGGAAAAATAGAGATAAAATTATTTTAGCTTCTAAAGTTGCTGGGCCAGGATGTAACTGGATAAGAGGTGGAGGTAATAATTTTGATGAGAAGAAAATTGGTGAAGCTATTGATGGTAGTTTAAAAAGATTAAAAACAGATTATATTGACTTATACCAATTACATTGGCCAGAACGTTCAACTAATTTTTTTGGAAGAAGGGATTATCTGTTCAATAATAAAGAAGGAAATTGGAATAGTTTTGAAAGCATACTTGAAGCATTAGAAAAATTTATAAAAAGCGGGAAGATCAGGCATATCGGTATGTCTAATGAAACGCCTTATGGTTTATCTAGGTATCTTGAAATATCAAAAAATAAAGGTGCTCCAAGGATGATGTCAGTGCAAAATCCATATAATTTAGTTAACAGAACTTATGAAATAGGTATGTCAGAAATTTCTATTAGGGAGAAATGTGGATTACTTGTTTATTACCCTCTCGCAGCTGGAGGATTATCTGGCAAATATAGGAATGGTAAAATGCCTAAAGATTCAAGAATGGCACTCTTCAAAGGTTGGGAAAGACATTTAAATCCTTTAGCAATGCAAGCATATGATAAATATTTTAAACTTGCCCAGGATTTTAATCTGACAATGGTTCAGTTAGCTCAATCTTTTGTTAATTCTAGACCATTTGTAACAAGCAATATTATTGGAGCAACAACTATGGAACAATTAAAAGAGAATGTTGAGAGTATAAATATAGAATTTACAGATGAGATGATGGATAAAGTAAATGAAATCCATAACAACAACCCTAATCCATCACCTTAATCCAACGTTGAAATCAGATTAATTTAGTATAAAAACGAATTATGGTGGTTAAAAAATTTTTTATTGTAATTATTCTTGTAATCTTTTCTTTTAACGCGTTTGCAAATACGCCTAGGTCAACTGGTAAATATAAAAATTGGGAAAGTTTTATTGCTGAAACAGACAAAGGTAAAATTTGCTTTGCTCAAACTATTCCTACAAAGAGAGCTCCAGGAGCAATTCAAAGGGAGCAATCTAAGTTGTTTGTGACTTTTAGACCTGGCGAGAATATTAAAGATGAAGTTAGCATTACAAGTGGCCACGACTATAAAAGCTCAACCGTTACTGCTAGCTCAGGAAAAAAAAGATACTCTTTTTTTTCTCAAAAAAATTTCGCTTGGTTATTAGATGACCAGGAGGAAAAAAATTTTATCAAATTAATGAAAAGAGCAACAAATCTTATTGTTAAAGCCAGAACGATCAAAGGTGCTGAAACTACTGATCATTATTCAATGATGGGTTTTACAAAAGCGTATAACACTGCAAAAAAAACCTGCGGGTAAATGAAAAAAATTGTATTAGCCTATTCTGGCGGACTAGATACTTCAATTATTTTAAGATGGTTGCAAGAAAATTATAAAGCAGAAGTAATTGCCTACACTTCGGACATCGGTCAAGAAATTGATAGAAAAAAAATTATAGCTAACGCAAAACGTCTTGGAGTAAAAAATATAATAATCGAAGATTTAAAAAATATCTTTGTAAAAGATTACGTTTTTCCCATGATTAGAGCACATGCTGTTTATGAAGGTATTTATTTACTTGGCACTTCAATTGCCAGACCTTTAATAGCCAAAAGACAAATTGCCATTGCAAAAAAATTTAAGGCTTACGCAGTATCTCATGGAGCTACAGGTAAAGGCAACGATCAGGTTAGATTTGAACTGGGTTATGCTTTTTTTGGTGGAAAAAAAATAAAAACTATTGCGCCTTGGAGAGAGTGGAAATTACAATCTAGAGCAGACTTAATTAAATATGCAAAAAAAAATAATATTCTAATTCCTAAAGACAAAAAAGGTGCTCCACCTTTCTCTGTTGATGATAATATTTTTCATACTTCTACTGAGGGTAAGGTTCTAGAAAATCCAAAAAATTCTGCACCAGAATTTATTTTTCAAAGAACAATTTCACCAGAGAAAGCTCCAAATAAAAAAACAAAAGTTAAAATTACGTTTAAAAATAGTGATCCCATTGCTGTAAATGGAAAAAGATTAAGGCCTGATAAACTTTTAAATAAATTGAATGTTCTTGCTGGGAAAAATGGCGTTGGAAGAGTAGATCTTGTTGAAAATAGATTTATTGGTATTAAATCAAGAGGTGTTTACGAAACACCAGGTGGAACTTTGTTATATATTGCACATAGAGCGATGGAGTCGGTGACTTTAGATAAAAAAACAACTCATGATAAAGAGAAAGTTATGCCAGAGTATGCAGAATTAGTTTACAATGGGTATTGGTTTTCAAAAAAAAGAATTAGACTTCAAAAGATAATTGATAAAAAAAGAAATCAAGTTTCTGGGGAAATAGTTTTGAGCTTATATAAAGGGAATATTACGATACTCTCAAGAAATACAAAAAACAAAGCCTATTCAATGAAAAAAGTTTCTTTTGAAGAAAATAAAACTTTTAATAAGAAAAAAGTCGAAAATTTTATTAAATTTCATTCTAAACAGTTAAATAAAGGTTAAATTTTTGATACAAAGTTATTAAATGAACAATTCGATTCGAAACATTCAGCTAGTTGCTGTTGTAGTTGTCCTAATCTCAACGATCATTGCTTTCTTTTTAGAGATGAAAGAAATGTATGAAAATAGAGATATTACTTTAGCAGACCTGCTTTTGATGTTCATCTACATAGAAGTAATCGGATTAGTCAGATCTTATTGGGAAACAAGAGCGGTAAGAATTACCTATCCTTTAGTGATTGCAATAACAGCTTTAGCACGATTTATTATATTGCAAGATAAAGAGAGTGACCCAACAAATTTAATTTATATATCAGTCGCAATATTGATTGTGGCTCTAGCTACTGTAATAATTAGATTTAGAAATAGTAAATACTTAAAAATTGATAAATCAAAGTCTAACGAGCTTTAAAACAATCCAAGGTATTTTTTAGCAAACAAGCAATAGTCATTGGTCCTACTCCACCAGGAACCGGGGTTATAGCTTTGGATTTTTCTTTTACAGCTTCAAAATCAACATCCCCTACAATTTTATTTCCCACTTTATTTATTCCTACATCAATAACTATTGAGTTTTTTTTTACCCAATCTTCTTTTACTAATTTAGCTACCCCAACCGCAACAACTAGGATATCAGCCTTTAAACACTCTTGTTTTAAATCTTTCGTTTTTGAGTGAACAATTGTAACCGTACAATTTTCTTTTAAAAGTAATTGAGCCATAGGTTTACCATTTAAATTTGATCTACCAATTATAACCGCATGTTTTCCTGATAAATTTTTTTCGACTTTTTTTATTAAATACAAGCATCCTAAAGGCGTGCAAGGAACTAAAGCATTATGTCCAGATGAAAGGTTGCCAACATTCATAGGATGAAATCCATCTACATCTTTTCTAGGACTTACAGCGTTTATAATTTTTTCTTTATTAATTTGAGAAGGCAAAGGTAATTGAACTAGTATACCGGAAACATCAATATCATTATTTAGATCTTCAATCTTTTTTAAAACTTCTTCTTCTTTAACTTCTTTTGAGTATCTGACAACATTTGAATTAATTCCTACCTCTTTGGCGCTTTTTTCTTTATTCTTTACGTAAATCTGGCTTGGCGCAAAATCACCAATTAATATGACGGTTAATCCAGGAACTTTATTATCTTTAGATTTTAATAACTCTATTTCTTTTTTAATCTCTTGTCTTAAAATTTCAGCTTCTTTTTTTCCATCAATAATCATCATTAAAATAAACTTGGAGCAAACATTTCAAAAATAAAATTTCTTAAAAACATTAGTGCTAAAATTAATATCACAGGAGAAATATCTATCGAACCTAAGTTGGGCAGAAATCTTCTTATATAGTTTAAAGGTGGAGCAGTTAATCTGTAAGAGAAATCAAGAACTGCATAAACAAACCTATTTCCAGTGTTTAAAATGTTAAATGCAACTAACCAACTTATAACTGCGTTGATGATTAATATCCAAATGTAAAGAGTAATTACATTATCAAATAGTATTAAAACTGACTTCATGAATTTTTCTCCACATAAACCGATGTACTTGGGAACGCGAATGAAGCTTTATTTTTTTCTACAATATTTTTAATCTCTAAAGCCAAAGTATCTTTTACATTAAGCCACTCTTGGAATTGCCTTGTTTTTGTAAAACAAATTAGTCTAATATCTATTGAGCTTGCAGCAAATTGATCTATTTTAACTGATAATAAAGTGTCCTCGGATTTAACAAAATCATCATTTTTTTTAATATAGTCCTCAATTTCTTTTTTAATATTTTTTAATTGTTCGCTAGTAGTTCGATATTCTAAACCAATCATCCAATTAATTCTTCTGTTTGTTGTTTGAGTATTGTTAATCACTGCATTTTCAGCAAATTGAAAATTTGGAATCGTTGCTAGAGATTTATCAAATCTTCTTACTACAGTTGATCTAAAGCCGATACTCTCTACAGTTCCTTCAATTACTCCCTCTACGTAAATCCAATCACCAACTTGAAATCTTCTCTCAACTAAAACTAATATGCCTGAGATTAAATTTTTAAATAAATCTTGAGCTCCAAGTGCAACCGCTACACCAAATAAACCTAAACCAGCAATGATGGGGCCAATTTTTATTCCCCAAAGTTCGAGAACAGCTGCGGCTCCCAAAATGAAAATTAAAACTTTTATGGCTTTTATAATCCAGTTGATTAAATCTTTTGAAAGTAAACCTCCAACCGATTTGATAACTACTGATAAAGGTCCAATAACTTGATGAAATGTCCAAAATATTAAAATAGTTATTAAAGATCGATTAATAGTTTCTAAAAATTCAGCTGCTTGTGTTTCAACAGTTAAATAACTTGTAGAGACAAAAAATCCTAAAACCACTGGAAAGAACTTTGCTGGTCCTTCCATTGAAAAAACAAGAGAGTTATCAAAATTATTTGTAGATTTTGACACATAATTTTCTAGTCTTTTGACTACAAACTTAGAAAAAACACCCCTTAAAAATAAAAAAAATAAAAAAATTAGCAATGCAATTATTATCTCGGAAATATTAATTCCAGATATGCCTTTGTTCCACACATCAAAAAATAAATTTTTAAAATTTTGTAGCACTTCCATTTATTTAAACTTTCAATTTTTCTAATTCTTCTCCCGGTTGGAAAACTTCCAATTTTTTCCATCCCGAGTTTTTAAATACACTTAAAACTTTTTCACTTATACATAATACTCTAGACTCTGTCATCAACCCATTAAGAGAGTATTTTTTTACTATTTCAATAAAGCTTTCGGCGCTTCTTTTAGAATAAATAAAAATTATGTCAGGAGGATGATTATTAATTATTTTGTTATTTTCCTCATTAAGATCAGTAATTTTTTCAGAAGTGTAGTTGATAATCTTATCAATCTGAAATCCATCATTTTTAAGTTCAACATCTAGATTGGAAGAAATGTAATCGCCGCAAAAATAAGCAATAGATTTTTTTTTATCAATTTGGTCTGAATTTAAAATAATATTTTTTAAAGCGTTTACAGTTCCGCCTGCAGAAATTGTATTATTGTATCCTTTTTGCCTTACAATTTTTTCTGTAATGGAGCCCACACAAAAACATATTTTGCTATTATCTTGATTATTCAACTTTAAATTTCTAATAGCATTAGCGCTTGTAAAAATAAACGCATCATATTTTTTTGCATCAACCGGGCTAGCATTAGCTGCTGAGATTTTTAAAGTTGGAATGTGAATAATCTTATGTCCTAAAGAAAAAAACTTTCCCATTAAATCCTCTGAGTCTATTAAAGGTCTTGTAATTAGAATATTCATTTTTTTTTAAATTCTGATCCTGCGAGTTTTAATAGTTCTTCCCCTACTAATTTTCCAATATTTACTGCCTCACTAGTTTTGCCTGTCATATCATACTCATAACTTTTCAATCCTGAGTCTGAGAACAATTGTGCTTTTAATTTAAGACTATCATTTTCTATTATTGCTAAGCCACCAACTGCTGTTTCGCAATCACCTTCAATTGCTTGTAGCATTGCACGTTCAGATTTTGCACATGTTTCAGTTTCTGTGTCGTTAATATTTCTCAAAAGATTTTTAACAACATCATCATTTTTGTTACATTGAACAGCTATTATACCTTGTCCCACTGCAGGCAAAACTTCTTCGGTTTTAAAGGATAAACCTATTTTGTTAGCTAAATTTAAACTTTTGACTCCAGCTGCGGCCAAGATTATTCCATCTAATTTACCTTCTTCAAGTTTTTTAATTCTAGTGTCAATATTTCCTCTCATCCTTGTTACAGAAATATTTTTATTTATTTTTTTAAGCTGTAATTCTCTTCTTTTAGAACTTGAGCCAATAACTATTTTACCTTTTAGATCTTCTAAACTTTTAATCTTATCGCTTATAATTACATCTCTATAATCATTTCGCTTTATATATGCTCCAATGATAAGGTTACTATCTTCTACGGACTCCATATCTTTTAAGGAGTGAACAGCGAGATCAATTTCTTTTTTCAAAAGTTTCTCTTCGATTTCTTTACAGAATAGATTTTTGCCGCCTATTTCAGATAATTTTACATTTTGATTAATATCACCAGAAGTTTTGATGGCTTTAAAATCTATATTTTCTTCTCTCAAATCATTATTTCTTCGAATTAAAAGCTCTTTTACTTTTTCAACATAAGCAATCGAAAGCTTACTTCCTCTGGCACCGATTGTAATTTTAGTCATAAATTGATTATATATTTGAAAGATCTAAATTATACTATTTAAATAATTGAACATATAATGGCAAAAAAAATAACTTTTCTTGGGATTGAAACTAGCTGTGATGAAACAGCGGCTGCTGTCATAAGAGAAAATGACAAAGGAACTGCAGACATCCTATCCAATATAGTTTCAAGTCAGATAGAAGAACATAAAAAATTTGGAGGTGTTGTGCCTGAGTTGGCAGCTCGAGCACACCTAGAAAATATTGAATACATTATAGGTACAGCTTTAAAAGAAAGTAAAATTTCTATTGATGAATTAGATGGTGTTGCGGCAACTGCTGGGCCTGGTTTAATTGTTTGTTTAACTGTTGGCTTAAATATTGGAAAATCAATCGCTACATTTTCTAATAAACCTTTTATTGGAGTGAATCATTTGGAAGGACATGCGCTAAGCCCTGGCTTAGAAAAAAAAATTAAATTTCCTTATTTATTATTATTAATTTCAGGAGGTCATACACAGTTTTTAATAGTTAAAGATGTAAATGAATATCAACAATTAGGAACAACAATCGACGATGCTTTAGGAGAAGCGTTTGATAAAACAGCAAAAATGTTAAACTTGGGTTACCCTGGCGGACCAAGTGTTGAAAAATTTTCAAAATTAGGAGACAAAAATTTTTTTAAATTGCCTGAGCCAATTATAAATAAAGCAGGCTGTAACCTATCCTTTGCTGGTCTCAAAACAGCAGTGCTTAGGGAGTCAAAAAAAATTAATGGGGAAGATAAGTTGAAATATAATTTAGCAGCTTCTTTTCAATATACTATTAATAAAATTCTTTATAAAAAAACTAAAGTTGCTGTTCGAATGTTTAGAGAGAAAACAAAAAAAGAAAATTTTCAATTAATAGTAGCTGGTGGTGTTGCAGCAAACGAGTCTATTAGAAAAAATTTATCAATTTTGTCTAATGAAATGAGTTTTGAGACTATTTATCCAGATTTAAAATTTTGTGGTGATAACGCTGCTATGATTGCTTGGGCAGGTATACAAAGATTTAAAAAAAATATGATTGATGATATTACAGTATCCGCAAAATCAAGATGGCCTCTTGATGAAAACGCACCTTATATGAAGGGACCTGGATTGAAATTATAATACAATAATGTGGGCATATTTAATATGCCCACATTCTATTTATTCTTTTATTTTAAAGCCATGCTTCTCTAAAATGCGCTTGAGGTTTTCTAATCTTTCCTCTTTGCTTGTTTTAGAGTCGCCAATTTTTTCAAAGAATAAAAGTTTTTTGCCTTCTTTTTCTTTAGAAGCAAAATATTTTTTAATTGGCTTTACGGTAAATTTAACCATATTCCTCCTTTAGCGTTTTTTTTTAAAGTCCCAGCAAGTAGAGTTATTTTCTAAATCAGGACTTGTTTTATTGTATCAAACCCTCAAAGTTTTGCCATTATTAATTGTTAAGTTATTGATAGTTAAAGTTTGTATTCAAAATTTTGACAACTCCAAATATATGCAATTAGAACTATTCGATTATAGAAGGGATCGCCTTTTCGACTCTGAAAATCAAATTGCTCATTATTATGATGTATTGAGCGAAACTCATGACTCAATTAGTTATTCAGAGCATATTGATCCCAAAAAAGGATATGCAATTTGTGGAATGGAATATGAAGAATATGTAGACGTAAAAAAGGACAAATTGGGTGGATTAACCTATGACCAGATACTCAGTTATTTAAAAGATGCTAAAAAAGAAGATAGACTAGAAAAATACAAGGCACTTTTAAAATTAAGAAATATACCTTTTGAAGCAGATCTCTTTACATGGAACAATGACAACTTGTAATAAGCTAATATTTTTAGCTGCAAATTTTTTTGTTTAGTGTAATAAATACTTTATGTTTCGATTCAAACTTGCAGAATTTTTTAGTGGGCCCGGTGGTATGGGCTACGGTGCAGGATTAAGTAGAGTAAAAGGTAGCTTAATAGAACATGCTTGGGCATCAGATTATGACCAGGACTCCTGTAATACCTATAAAAGAAACATTAAAACTAAAGCTGTTTTTTGTGAAAAAGTAGAAAATTTTTTTAATCTGGTCGATAAAAAGAAAATTACCCTTCCTAAATTTGATTGTTTTGCTTATGGATTCCCTTGTAATGATTTTAGTAATGTAGGAGAGCACTTAGGTTTTAAAGGAAAATTTGGTCCACTTTACACTTACGGAGTTGAATTAATTGATAGATATCATCCTACATGGTTTGTGGCTGAAAATGTTGGAGGAATAAGTAGTTCTAATGAAGGGAAAGCATTTAAAAGAATTCTTGCTGATTTAGAGAAAGCTGGCAAAGGTTATAATTTAACTGTAAATAAATATAAGTTTGAAGAATACGGAATACCTCAAGCACGCCATAGAATTATTATTGTTGGAATTAAAAAAGAATTAAATCTTAAATTTAAAGTTCCAAAACCAAGTCACAAAACAATGACAGCTAAAGAAGCTTTAAGTAATATACCTGCAAATGCTCATAACAATGAATTGACAAAAAATTCAAAGCAAGTAATTGAGAGATTAAAATATATTAAACCAGGTAAAAGTGCTTTTAATTCAAATATTCCAAAAAAATTAAGGCTTAATGTTAAGGGTGCAAAAATTAGTCAGATATATAGAAGATTAGATCCTAATAAACCTTCATACACAGTTACAGGAAGCGGAGGTGGTGGAACTCATGTTTATCATTGGAAAGAAAATAGAGCTCTAACTAATCGAGAAAGAGCGAGATTGCAAACTTTCCCAGATAATTTTATTTTTGAAGGCTCAAAAGAAAGCGTTCGTAAACAAATTGGAATGGCTGTACCAGTAAAAGGCGCCAAAATCTTATTTGATTCAATACTTAAAACTTTCGAAGGAATAGACTATCCTTCGATTGATGGAAAATTTTAAAAAAAATTTAAATATTACAAAATTAAAACCTGGTTCTTGGAGAAGTATGCTGGGATACGCAGGACAAGAAATTGCTCTTGGAAGATTATTAAGTTGTGGATTTAACGTGGCGAGATCACTTTGGAGAGATGGCAAGTATGACGGAGCATTAGATGTAAATAATGTTTTGATTAAAATTGAAATTAAATCTTCTACTACAACAAATTATTCTGTTACTTCTGGTCAAAGAGGGGGAAAGTCGATTAGAAAAGAGGTAAAATCAGGCAGTGAAAGTAGGGAAGAAATTTTAAAAAAAGATGATGCTGATTTTTTTTTAGGAGTAAGTTTAATCGATGGAAGTTGTTGCATAGTTCCAATCGAATTAGTTGCTATATGCAAAAGAAAAACTCTTCCGATAAAATCCTTGGAAAAATACAGAGAAAAATTTAAAATATTTTTAGGTTTTGAAAAATATGGAATAAAGACAGAAGATATAAAGTATGGATTTTCTTCAAAAAATATAAGTGAGTTAGAAAAAATTTGTGAAAAATTGCAAATTAAAAAATCTAATACTGAAAAAAAGGAACGATTCAAGTATCCGAAAGAAAAGGTATTAAGTAAAAGAGTTAAATCTTTTATAGTTGACTACAAAGACTCTTTAATACTTGATATTTGGATTTTTTTATTTTCCTCAATTAATAATTAGATGAAGTACTGGTTATTAAAATCCGAGCCTGATGTTTGGTCAATAGAACAACAAAAGAAAGCTGGAAAAAAAGGAGCAGCTTGGGATGGCGTTAGAAACTATCAAGCAGCTAATAATTTAAAAGCTATGAAAAAGGGTGATCTCTGTTTTTTTTATCATTCAAATATTGGGAAAGAAATTGTTGGCATAGTAAAAGTAATCAAAGCGGCATTTATTGATAAAACTGATAAAAAAAAAAGATTTGTAGCCGTCCAGGTTAGGTTCAAAGAGTATATAAAATACCCTGTATCACTTGAAAAAATTAAAAAAACAAAGACTATTTCTCATTTACCACTTATCAAACAGAGTAGATTGTCAGTTATGCCTATTGATTTTAAAAGCTGGAAAATTATTTATAAGATGGGTAAAATAACGCCGATTAGGAGAAATTGTGGCTAAAAAAAAGAGAAAGAAAAAATCAAAAAGATCAAAAAAGACTAGAAGAAAGAAGTCTAAAAAAATTATTAGGTCTAGAAAAAAATCTAGAAAAATAAAAAAAACAAAGTCAAGAAAAAGAAAGAAATCAAAATCTAGAAAGTCAAAACCTAGAAAAAAAAATTTTAAAGCCCCTAAAATACTTGAAGATGGCGACGGTAAATCTTTAATAAAAGTTTCAGATAGTTGGGCAAATCATGCTTATGTAAATGAGTCTCAATATAAAAAGAAATATAAACTCTCAATAAAAGAGAATGATAAGTTTTGGGCTAAAGAAGGAAAAAGAATTTCTTGGATAAAAAAATATACAAAAATAAAAGACGTTAAATACAGTAAAGAGGAAGTTAAAATTAAATGGTATTATGATGGAACTTTAAATGCTTCAGCTAATTGTATTGATAGACACCTAAAAAAAAATCCAAGCAAAACTGCAATAATTTGGGTAGGTGATGACCCTGCGGATACTAAAAAAATTTCTTACAGAGAATTACATCAAAATGTTTGTAAAGCAGCTAATGGTTTAAAAAGCTTAGGTGTTCAGAAAGGAGATAGAGTAACAATTTATTTAACTATGATACCTGAACTTGCATACGTGATGTTGGCTTGTGCGAGAATAGGTGCTGTTCACTCTATTATTTTTGGAGGCTTTTCTCCAGACTCAATCGCAACAAGAATCACAGATTGTGAATCTGAATATTTGATTACTGCAGATGAAGGAGTAAGAGGTGGAAAAATAATCCCTTTAAAAAAAATAGCTGATGAAGCTTTGGATCAATGTCCCAATGTAAAGAAATGCGTTGTAATTGAGAGAACTGGAAATCAAGTTAATTGGAATAATGAA
Organism: Candidatus Pelagibacter sp.; assembly: GCA_028404615.1. The sequence continues at coordinate 172,455 of JAOOBT010000001.1, read as the reverse complement.
AGAGATGTTTCGTATAAAAAATTGATTTCCTCTGCACCTTCTAAATGCGATCCTGAAGAAATGAGTGCAGAAGATCCTTTGTTTATTCTTTATACATCTGGATCCACTGGAAAACCGAAAGGAGTTTTACACACAACTGGCGGATACATGGTTTATGCCTCAATGACTCATCAGTATATTTTTGATTATAAGCCAAACGATATTTATTGGTGTACCGCAGATATTGGATGGGTAACAGGGCACAGCTACATAATTTATGGTCCCTTAGCGAATGGAGCGACTACCATCATGTTTGAAGGCGTTCCAAATTATCCTGATAATTCGAGATGGTGGCAAATCGTTGATAAATATAAAGTAAATATTTTTTACACAGCTCCAACTGCGATTAGAGCTTTAATGAGGGAGGGAGACGGACCAGTTAAAAAAACAAGCAGAAAATCTCTTAAATTATTAGGAACAGTTGGCGAACCAATCAATCCTGAGGCTTGGATGTGGTATTACAAAACAGTTGGAGATGCTAGATGTCCAATTGTTGATACTTGGTGGCAAACTGAAACAGGAGGTATATTAATAGCGCCTCAACCTGGTGCAATAGATTTGAAACCTGGTTCTGCAACAAAACCATTTTATGGTATTAAACCAGTGTTAGTTGATAAAGATGGAAAGGTTATTAAAGGCGAGGGTCAAGGAAGATTATGCATGGCTAGTTCTTGGCCAGGGCAAATGAGAACTGTTTATGGAGACCATCAAAGATTTATCGATACGTATTTCTCACAATTTGACGGAAAATACTTTTCAGGTGATGGCTGCAGAAGAGATAAAGATGGTTACTACTGGATAACTGGTAGAGTAGATGATGTAATAATTGTTTCGGGACACAATCTTGGAACTGCTGAAATTGAAAGTGCATTTGTTGCCCATCCCAAAGTTGCTGAGGCTGCAGTAGTTGGTTTTCCACATAGTATAAAAGGAAATGGATTATACTGCTATGTAACCTTAAACTCTGGTGAAAATCCTACGGGTGACTTGGAAAGAGATCTTAAACAATGGGTTAGAAAACAAATAGGTCCAATTTGCTACCCTGACGTTATTCAATTTGCCCCAGGTCTACCGAAAACTAGATCGGGTAAGATAATGAGAAGGATTTTAAGAAAAATAGCAGCTAACGAACCGGATAACTTAGGTGACACGACAACACTGGCAGATCCAAGCGTCGTTACATCACTTGTTGAGAACAGACAAAATAGAGATTAATTAAAATTTAAGTCTTTAGTTAATTTTTTGAATTCATCTTTCATCAATCCCCACTTTAATGAAATTGAGTTCAAAACTATTTTTCTATCAAGAGTTTTTAATTCATCAGCAATTGGAGACCAATAGTACAGAGCCTCTCCACTTTCTTTAAAAGGATTTTCTAAATAATATTTTTTAAAGTCAACGTTTTCAATTCTATTTAAAAAAGCAGTTTTTCCATTATTATAAATTTCTTCATCTAAACCATTTTGCTTTTCAGATTCTAAAATATTTAAGAATATTTCTTTACAATCGTTATCTTTTAAATTCTTTTCTGAGATCAAGTAAGAATAAACATAAAAGGAACAGTCAGCTAAAGCTACGGTATAAATATTCCATTTTGCAATATTGATAGATTTTAAAAATCTTTCATCTTCCATCATCGCAATGTATTTTACGCCAATTCTCGTTTTCAAATACCCATAGAGTGTAGTTTGAGTAACATGTGCAGATCTTTCTTGAATAAAATTCTCGAGATCCTTTTTAGATTTTATTTTTTTAAAAAGTCCTGAAATTTTCCAAATAGGAATGACATATTCCCAAACGTCAATTAGAGTGTTTCTAAGAGTAATTCTCAATTTATTTAGATTCAATTTCACGTTGTATTAAAAAAACCCTTTATTTACTAGTCTTATAGCATTTCAAATTGGTTTTGGGGTCCTTTTTTCCCTTTAAATTCAACTCATAATCAGTATGCTTCCCAGCAATAAGAGTACTTTTTACGTAAAAAGTTAAAAAATAAATAGGGGGAAATATGTCAAATAAAGACGCATATTGGAATAAGACCAAAAACCATATGATAGTAACATTGGTTCTTTGGGCTTTCTTCTCATTAGTGATCTTCATGTTTGGTTCAGAACTGAACACGATGTCTTTTCTTGGCTATCCACTAGCATATTACATGACTGCGCAAGGTTCACTTCTTGCCTTTGTGATAATTTTGTTTTGGACTGCAAATAAACAAGAAAAAATCGACGAAGAACATGGTTTCTCAGAAAGAGAGGATGACTAATGTTTAAAGGAGATTTTATACAAAACCTTCCTAAAATATATGGTACCTATACTGGTGGCTTTATAGTGTTCATCATTTTGATGGCATTAGCAGAGCAAGCAGGTGTGTCAGCTAAAAACATCGGAGTGATGTTCGTGGCTTTCACGGTATTGATTTATGCCTTAATCGGTTATTTATCAAGAACCATTCAAGTAGATGCCTACTATGTTGCAGGAAGACAAGTGCCTACCGTGTTTAACGGGATGGCAACAGCAGCTGACTGGATGTCAGGTGCATCATTCGTAGCTTTAGCGGGTGGAGTTTACTTTGGTGGCTATACTTATATGGCCTTCTTAGTAGGTTGGACAGGTGGATACGTACTTGTTGCAACTTTAATGGCTCCGTACCTAAGAAAGTTTGGATGTTACACAGTTCCTGATTTTATCGGAACACGATACGGTGGTAATGCGGTGAGAGCTGCATCAGTATTCGTGCTTTTCATAGCATCATTTACTTATGTAACAGCACAAATTAATGCTACGGGAACAATTGCTTCTAGAGCTCTTGGAATTCCGTTCGAAGCGGGTGTATGGGTAGGATTAATAAGTATCCTAATCTGCTCAATGCTTGGTGGAATGAGAGCCGTAACTTGGACACAGGTTGCTCAGTACATTGTATTAATCATCGCATACTTAATACCAGTATTCTGGATTAGTTCTAACGTAGGTGGAGGAATTTTCCCTCACTTAATGTTAGGTGATGAAGTTGCAAGACTTGGTGAACTTGAAAAACAATTTGGACTAGTTAAAAACAGCGCCGCAGATATGAAAGCAGCTGGGGTACCAGGAGGATTGAAATATATCTCTGGAACTCACTCTGGAGTACCTGAAGGTGGAATGGCTGTCTGGAAATACTTATCGTTAGCGATTTGTATGATGGTAGGAACTGCATCGTTACCTCATATCTTAATGAGATACTTTACAACTCCTACAGTAAGAGCAGCAAGAAAATCAGTAGCTTGGTCGCTATTCTTTATTTTCTTACTTTACTCTTCAGCGCCTATGTTAGCGACATTGTCTAAATTAGCATTGATGGATCCAAATCTACCAACTGGAATTATCGGAAAATCTATTTCTGAAGTTCAGTCAATAGAGTGGGTACAAAGATGGTCTGAAGTTAAACAAGTATTTATAGCAGACTTTAATGGTGACGGAATACTTCAGTTGAATGAATGGTTCATGAGAGGTGACGTTGTAGTATTAGCTACTCCAGAAGTAGCGGGACTACCGTTCGTAATCTCAGGACTAGTGTTTGCTGGTGGTATGGCTGCTGCCATGTCAACTGCCGATGGATTAGTTCTTGCGATCTCAAATGCGTTGTCACACGACATTTACTACAAGATCATAAATCCGAAAGCGGAAACTGCTAAAAGACTATTAGTTGCTCGTACACTTCTAGTAATAATCGGAGCTGCTGGTGCTTACATAGCCTCTTTCAGGCTAACAAGTATCTTAGGTTCGGTTGCTTGGGCATTCGACTTTGCAATGTCAGGCTTATTCTTCCCACTTGTACTTGGTGTATGGTGGAAGAGAGCTACTAGAGAAGGTGCAATCGCTGGTATCTTGGCGGGAATTATTTCAGGAACAATTTACTTAACGTGGGTGTTCCCTAAATTCTCAGTTCCAATATGGGGCGGTGTAAATACACCATTCTTAGGTATTGACCACTTAAGATTTGGTTTAATTGGAGCACCAATTTGTTTAGTTGTAATGGTGGTAGTCAGTTTAATGACTAAAGAGCCAAGCCCAGCTACACAAAAATTAGTAGACGATACAAGAATACCGACAGGTAAGGCTATTCTTGGTAAGCAACACTAATAAATAATTATTTAAAATTAAAAGGGGCGATTTATTCGCCCCTTTTTTTTTGCTTAAAAAATGATATTTTAAAAATATGATACCAACTTGGGCAATTGTTTTAGACTACGTCCTTGGAACGATAATGTGGACATTGATAGGTCGAGCTTTTATGAATATTTTTCAAAGAGAAGACTCAACCTTCTTTTTCATGAGAGTTTTTGTCAAATACACTAATCCAATAATAAACTTATTTAAATTTATCACGCCAAGTTTTCTTTTTGGGCCATTTATAGCGCTTTACGTAGCTTGGTTTTTTTACTTATTTAGATTCTATGCTATGCCTTATATTTTAGGTTACGATGTTTGGGGAATGTTAGCGTTTCCCTTAGAGAGCGATTTTTCTCGTCAACTTTATCAGTTATTCAACTAATACCTTAATTTTTTTGACAAAGTCTTAGTTTAAAATATAAACAGAATATGAGCGGTTTAATTAAAATTTCACCATCGATCTTATCTGCTGATTTTAGTAAATTAGGTAATGAAGTTATTTCATTAGAGAAAGCAGGGGCTGATTACATACATATTGATGTCATGGATGGACATTTTGTTCCAAATCTCACGATAGGCCCAGAGGTAATTAAAAAACTTAGGCCTCTAACAAAAAAAACATTTGATGTTCATTTAATGATTTCACCTGTCGACAATTTTATAAAGGATTTTGCTGATGCTGGTGCAGATATTATAACTTTTCATCCAGAAGCGACGTCAGATGTCTCTAAAACAATTAAACTAATTAAAAACCAGAATAAGAAGGTTGGTATTTCATTAAAACCAAAATCAGAAATTAAATTGATCAAAGATTATTTAAGTGAAATTGACTTAGTTTTAATCATGAGTGTAGAACCAGGTTTTGCTGGCCAAAAATTTATGCCGGAAGTTTTGGAAAAAACAAAAGCTATTAGAAAGTTTATCAATGAAAAAAAATTAAGCGTAGATGTTGAGATAGATGGTGGTATAAATTTTGAAAATTGTTCAAAAGCAAAAGACGCAGGTGCCAATATACTTGTATCAGGGTCTACTATCTTTAAAGAAAATAAGGGTGACCTAAAAAAAAATATAGAAATCCTCAGAAATAATTAATAAATGTTTGGCCTGAAAAGCGTCTATCTTTATTTGATTGCATGTCAGATAACATTAATTAAGTTTTTTAAGAAGATTTATTTTTCATCAAAGAACTATAATAAATCTCTGGAGACTAAAACACCGCAACAGGTTTACTACAATCCTAATCCATTTTTATTATCGATCATTACATCCTATAACGGCCAATCTTTTAAAATCAGTGAAATAGATCCTAATGTTTTTTGGCTTGAAGAAAAAAGAGATGTTCAATCAATGCATAGTTTTTTTTGGCTTAATTTAATAAACAGAAAGACCGACCACAAAAACTTAAAGAAGATTATTTATATATGGATGTTAAAAAATTCAAATTATTCAAAAGAAATATGGGAAACTTCAACATTGAGTGCGAGAATTATAAGTTGGATTTTAAATATTGATATTATATTAAATAATAGCACATTTGATTTCAGAAAAAATTTTTTAAACTGTATTGTAAGTCAAACAAACCACCTTAAAAACAACATTAAATATGAAAAAGATTTTTCAAAAAAAATCCAGATTTTAACCACTATAATCTTAACGGGATTAGTTTTTAAAGAATACGAGAAAAATTTTGATTTTGGCTTAAGAGAATTAGAGACACTTGTAAAAGATTTCTTTGACAAAGACGGATTCCCATTTTCGCGAAACCCAAATGATTTAATTTTTTTTTCTAAATATCTTATATTTTGTAAAGAAATAATTAAAGATAGCCAAAAATATATACCTGAGTTTTTAGAGGAAATTATTGAAAAAAATGTAAAATGTATACACTTTATTAAAACACCCAATAATCAGATGCCTTTATTTAATGGTGCCAACTTAACTAAGTTTGATCAAATTGAGAAATATTTAGAAAGTTTCAAACCTGATAATAAAGATAATAATTTAGGTGGGTTATATAAAGTAAGACATAAAAATCATTTTTTATTTATGGATATTGAAAGCCCTCCTCAAAAAAAATTTTCAAAATCTTATCAATCAGGGCCTCTATCTTTTGAGTACTTTGTAGATGGAATAAAAATAATTACTAACTCTGGCTTTGGCAATTTAATTTCAAAAAAAATAGAAAAACTTAGTAGGCTTACGGCTTGTCAATCGACTTTAACTATTAATGATACCTCAATAACAAGATTTGAAAAAAGTGAAATGATCAATAAAGTTTTTGGAAACTCAATTCAAAATAGTTTTAAATCTTTTAATCATTCCTCAATAAATGCTAGTGATCTTATAGGATGCACAGCATCTAATAATGGATATGAAAAAAAATTTGGATGTATTCACAAAAGAGAGCTGTACATCAATAAAGAAAGCAGCTTTCTCAAAGGTGTGGATCACATCTATAAAGCAAAAGATGGATATCCAATAAGATATGCTTTTAGGTTTCACATTAACCCAGAGTTAAATGTCGTCAAAACTATGAGTGGGAGTAGCGCTTTAATTCAAATTTCAAAAAATAAATCTTTAATCTTTAACGTAAATAACGAAAATTTAGAGATCGAAAAAAGCATATTTTTAGGTGAAAAAAAAATAATAGATGGTACTTGTATAACAATCAGTGGTAACTTGGTTAATAAAAATAAAATCTTAAATTGGGAAATTAAAAAAAATATTTAAAATGAATCTTAGAGTCAAAAATGCTTTGATATCAGTTTCTAATAAAGAGAATCTTGCTAAACTTCTTAAAACATTAAAAAAATTTAATATTAACATTATAAGTTCTGGCGGGACCTACAATTCTATAAAAAAGTTAGGCTATAAATGTACAGAGTTATCTAAGTATACAGGTTTTAAAGAAATGTTAGATGGGAGAGTCAAAACTCTTCATCCTAAAATACATGCTGGCATTCTTCATGATAGACAAAATAAAAAGCATAAAAATGAAATGTCAAAACAGAATTTTCCATCTATCGATCTTATTGTAGTTAACTTTTACCCATTTCAAAAAATAGTATTTAATACAAAAAATCCAAAAAAAATAATTGAAAACATTGATATTGGGGGACCAACAATGGTTAGAGCTGCAGCAAAGAATTTTAAAAATGTAGCTATAATAACAAATAAAGCTGACTACTCATCATTAATTAAAGAATTAGAGAGTTTTAAAGGAAAAACCTCTTTAAAATTTAGAGAATTTATGTCCTCAAAAGCATTTGGTCTTACTGCCTATTATGATGCGATGATTGCAAACTGGTTTAACAAAAGACTTAAGATCGTGTTTCCTGAAAGAAAAACAATATTTGGAAGAAAATTTCAAAATTTAAGATATGGAGAAAATCCTCATCAACAAAGCTCAATATATATCAATGATTATAATGATATAGAATTAGGTTTTAACCAAATTCATGGCAAAGAGCTTAGTTACAATAATTACAATGATATGTTTGCATCCCTGGAAATTTTAAATTCATTCAAAAAAAACTCTGTGACAGTAATTATAAAACATGCCAATCCATGCGGTGTCTCCGAAAATATAAAACCAATTGTGTCGTTCAAAAATGCTTATGCGTCCGATCCAATAAGTGCTTTTGGCGGGGTTATTGCCTGTAATTATAAAATTAATAGAAAAATTGCATCTGAAATTAGCAAGAATTTTTCAGAGGTTATTCTTGCTAAAGGTTTTGATAAAGAGGCCTTAAAAATACTTAGAAAGAAAAGAAATTTAAGAATTATTGATATTTCTAATTTTAAATTAAAAAACCTTACATCAATGAAATCATTTGATGGATCTTTTTTATTACAAACTAAAGATTTAGTTATTTTAGATAAAAAAAAACTAAAGTGTGTTACTAAATTAAAACCTAATAAGAAAGAATTAGCAGAAATTCAATTTGCTTTTAATGTTTGTAAACATGTAAAATCAAATGCAATAGTTATTTCCAATAACTTTTCAACAATCGGCATTGGAGCTGGGCAGCCAAGTAGACTAGATAGTTGTAAAATTGCAGTACAAAAAGCTAAACAATTTCAATCATTAAAGATAAAAAATTCCGTTGCTGCATCAGATGCTTTCTTCCCCTTCGCAGATGGAATAAATACTTTAATTAAAGCTGGCGTAAAAACTATCATACAGCCTGGAGGTTCTATTAGAGATCAAGAAATTATAAATGCCGCAAATAAAGCAAAAATTAAAATGTTTTTTACTGGTGTAAGACATTTTAATCATTAACTAATCTTATCTATTTTTGCGGCTAAGATAAAATCGCTTTCTGCAAGTCCTTTTATTGCGTGAGTAAAGATTTTTACTTTACAATATCCCCAACCAAAAGAAATGTCAGGGTGATGATTTTCTTCCTCGGCTATATTTCCAACTTTATTTACAAAATTTTGACTTTTTTCAAAATTTTTAAATTTAAAATCTTTTATTAAGTAGTAATTTTCATCATCATTTTTTTTGACATCCCAACCATCAACTTTTTTCAAATATTTGTGAATTTCATCTTTATCAAATGGGGGTATATTTCCTTCACAAGCAATACATTTTTTTTTTGATAAATCTTCCATAATTTGGAGCGGGCAAAGGGGCTCGAACCCTCGACCTTCTCGTTGGCAACGAGACGCTCTACCACTGAGCTATGCCCGCAATACGTTAAGTATAGTATAATGCCTTATAGATGGTCAACTCTAATAAAATGTCACTATCGTCAGCTTTATTTTTTTTATATGATGATCTAATGAAAAAGTTTCCTAACGTTATTCCGGTTTTTCCTTTAAGTGGAGTAATCTATTTTCCTAATACAAACTTACCGCTTAACATTTTCGAGCAAAGATACTTAGATTTAGTTAATGATGCTTATTATAAAGATAAATATATGGGAATGGTTCAATCTAAAAAAGAGGGAAACCTGGTTTATGATATTGGTTGCCTTGGAAAAATTAGTGATTATCAAAAAAGTAAAGATGGAAGAATTTTAATAAACTTAACTGGAATTTGTAGATTTAAAATTTTAAAAGAGATCTCGAATGAAAAATTGTATAGAGAATTTCAAGTTGATTATAAAAGTTTTGATAATGATATGGATCTTGCTCATAATGAAATTAACTCTGAGGGATTGATGGAAAAAGCCAAAATTTTCTTTAAAAAAAACGGTCTTCTTCTTAATTGGAAAGAATTTGAAAAATTAGATAATTCTCAAAAAATAAATACTTTAGCGATGATAGCTCCGATAACTAATGAAGAAAAACAAAAACTTCTTGAAACAATTACATTGGAAAATAAAGTAACAACTCTTGAGAGTATAATAAGTTTTTATCTACACCAGAATAGCTTGAATAATTATACGGTACAATAAGTCTAATTAGCAGTTTTATTCATGGAGTCAAAAAAGTCTGCATTATTTTTTGTATTTTTTAACTTAGAGATAAGGAATTCAATACCATCCATTGTACCCATTGGGCTTATAATCCTTCTTAGCACATTCATTTTAGAAAGGTCATCTTTTTCAAATAGAAGTTCTTCTCTTCTTGTTCCAGATCTAGTTATGTCTAGTGCAGGGTAAATACGTTTATCAGCAACTTTTCTATCGAGAATTAATTCTGAATTTCCTGTGCCTTTAAACTCTTCAAAGATTACTTCATCCATTCTACTTCCTGTGTCAATTAAAGCTGTCGAAATAATGGTTAGAGAACCTCCCTCCTCTACATTTCGTGCTGCCCCAAAAAATCTTTTAGGCCTCTGAAGAGCGTTAGCGTCAACACCTCCAGTTAAAACTTTACCTGAACTAGGTATCACTGCATTATAAGCGCGTCCTAATCTTGTAATGGAGTCTAGTAAAATTACAACATCCTTTTTGTGTTCAACTAAACGTTTAGCTTTTTCTATTACCATCTCAGCTACAGCAACGTGTCTAGAAGCAGGTTCATCAAATGTTGATGCAACAACTTCACCTTTTACAGATCTCTGCATATCTGTAACCTCTTCTGGTCTCTCATCAATTAATAAAACCATTAAATAACACTCTGGATGGTTTGCAGTAATTGATTGAGCAATATTTTGTAGGATAATTGTTTTTCCCGCTCTTGGCGGAGAGACTATTAGTGATCTTTGCCCTTTTCCTATTGGGCTCACAAGATCAATAAGTCTTGCAGTGTTGTCTGGTTTTTTTTCAACCTTTGTTGTCTCTACTTCCAATTTAATTCTCTCATTTGGATAAAGAGGTGTTAAATTATCGAAAGCAATCTTATTCTTACCTTTATCCGTCTCATCAAAATTAATTTTATTCACTTTAAGAAGCGCAAAATATCTTTCTGCATCTTTGGGTCCTCTAATTTCTCCTTCAACAGAGTCGCCAGTTCTCAACCCAAACCTTCTTATTTGACTGGGGCTCACATAAATATCATCCGGTCCAGGTAGGTAGTTTGATTCTATAGCTCTTAAAAAACCAAATCCATCTTGTAATACCTCCAGTACACCTGTTGCAGTAATTTGCTCGTTTTTTTCGGCTAGTTTTTTTAATATTGCGAAAAGTATCTCTTGCTTTCTTAATGTGCTAGGATTTTCGATTCCAAGCTTCTCAGCCTCATTAATAAGCTCTGCTGGGTTTTTTTGCTTTAGTTCTTGTAAATTCATGAGATTGTGTTGATTAAAAGGAAAGTATTATAAGTATATGTTTTTTTTTGAAGAATTCAAGTTCTATATTAGAGGCTTAAAAATCACAACAAACACAACGACAATTAGTATAATTGTAGGAACTTCGTTAATAATTCTATAAAATCTTGAGGTCTTACTATTATTTTCTATGGCAAAATCATTAAGATATTTTCCTAGTAAAAAATGATAAAAAGTTAAAATTACTACTAAAATGGTTTTTAATTGCATCCAAAATTCGGAAAATACGTTAAAGCCTAGACTGTGTATTAACAAAATACCAAACAACCAAGATAGCAGCATTGCTGGCATCATAATATAATTATAAAGTCTTCTTTCCATAGTTTTAAAAACATCTTTCTGAGAGTCGTGACTGGCTTCAGAATGATAGACAAATATTCTCGGAAGATATAAAAGTCCGGCCATCCAGGATATAACGGCAATCAAATGAAGAGATTTAAACAAGAGATATAGATTCATTTTAAATATATTTTTTTACGAGCTTCTCAAATAAATCAATATGATCTGGACTATCATTGAGACAAGGTATTAAATCAAAATTTTCTCCTCCGCTTTCTAAAAAACTCTCTCTGCCCTGAATGTTAATTTCTTCCAAGGTCTCAACACAATCCGAGGCAAACCCAGGGCAAATAACTAGAAGATTTTTAATTCCTTTCTTAGGTAAGCTCTCTATAGTTTTATCTGTGTATGGTGTTAACCATTCTTGAGGTCCAAATCTCGACTGAAATGTAGTTTGAATATCAATTGAAGAATATTTTTCTTTCAATAGTCTCGTTGTCTTATGACAGTAACAGTGATAAGGGTCTCCCTGATCAAAATATTTCTTAGGTATTCCGTGATAAGAGGAAATAATTAGTTCTGGTTTCCAATTTATTGATTTAATTTTTTTATCAATACTTTTGATAAGTGCATTAATATATAAGTCTTCAGATTCGTAATGCGGAATTATTTGAAGACTGGGTTGCCATCTCATTTTCATTAATGTTCGATAAACCTCATCACAAACTGTTGCTGTTGTGGCTGCAGCATATTGAGGATATAACGGTAATATAATTATATTTTCACAACCTTCTTCTTTTAATAAATTCAGTTTTGACTTTATACTTGGGTTTCCATATCTCATGGCAAAATCTATTATAATGTTTTCATTTCCCATTTTTTCTTTTAATTTTATTGCCTGGCTTCTTGTAAAATATAAAAGTGGGGACTCATTAGTTTCTTTTCTCCATATTTTTTTATATGCATGCGCTGTTTTTGAAGGTCGAAAGGTAAGAATAAATAAATTTAAAATTATTTGCCATACTATTGGGTTGACTTCTATAACTCTTCTATCAGACAAGAATTCTTTTAAATATTTTCTGATATCCCACCAGTTGGTAGAGTCTGGTGTTCCTAAGTTTATTAACAAGACACCAGTTTTTCCAAATTTTACTTTTGGGTGATTTTCTTCCATAACTAGAACTTTCTATAAAATTTTATTAATTTCTCAACTTTATATGGGTCTGTCTCTGGAAGCAAACCGTGTCCGAGATTGAATACGTAAGGTATATCGTTAAATATATACAGGTACTTTTCTGTATTTTTTATTATTTCACTTTCATTTAATAATAAAATTTTAGGATTTAGACCTCCTTGTATTACTACGTTTTTTAAGTTTTGTTTGGCCCAACTAGGGTCTATAGTATAATCTAAATTGATCCCATCTGGTTTAACAATATCATTAAATTTTTTATAATTTCTTCCAATACCTTTTGGGAAACATATAACAGGTATGTTTTTTTTCTTGCAAAAATCGACGAGTTTTAGATTGGGATTAATACAATAATTATTTAAGTCTAGCTCTGGTATCAAGCCAGACCAAGAGTCAAAAATTTGGATGACATCTGCTCCAGCTTCAATCTGGTTATTAATATGAATACAAAGTGTTTCGTGTAATTTATCAATAACTTGATTAATCTCTGATTTTTTTGATTTTATTTTTTCAAAATCAATATTATTTTTATCTACCTTTACTCCATACATATAAATCAATAAAGTCCAAGGTGCCCCAATAAATCCTATCAAAGATTTCTTTTTATCCAATTTTTTTCTTGTTTTTTCTATTGCTGAATAAACTGGTTGTAATTTTTTTGTCACTGAATTTTTATTATTATCTAGAAACTTCTCTATATCAAATTTTTCTAATATCGGTCCTTGATTTTTAATAAATTCAACCTTTTGTCCCATGGAGTAGGGTATCATAAGTATGTCTGAAAAAATTATAGCTGAGTCTAAATTAAATCTTTTAATAGGTTGCAAGGTAATTTCAGAGCTTAATTCACTGTTTAAACAGAGTTTAACAAAGTTTTGATTTTGAGACCTAATTTCTCTAAATTCCGGGAGATACCTACCTGCTTGTCGCATAAACCAAACCGATTTACAAATATTTTTATTTATTAAGATTTCTTTCAGATTGCTCATTAAATAAATTAAGTTTATAAACGTAGTTAGTGTTATAGGTCTTGTTGATTACTTATATAACGATTTTTACAACTTTTATACAAGCCTAGGTTAATAAGTTTTGTTGGATTTCCTTGCATTTAAGTTTTTATTCATTTTATAAACACTAAAAAAACATTATTATCAACATTCAATATAATGTTTAAATAGTGTTGATTATTGTTAATTACTTTTTTGAAATACGATCTAAAATGTAAAACATGAACCTATCAATGCTTTATTAACAAAGATATGAACGAAAAATACAATGTATATCTTGTGTCCGACTCTACCGGTGAAACCCTAGATAGAATATTTTTATCTCTCAAGTCACAATTTGCAAACTTCGAATACGAAAAAAAAGAGTTTGCTTTTATAAGAACTGAGCAGCAAATTGATAGAATATTAAAAGAATGCAACAAAATTGATAACTCTATTATCTTATATACTATTGTTGAAACTAAATTAGCTAAGTATTTAGCAAGTCAAAGCGAAAAGAATGCTATTCCCTGTTTTGGTGTATTAGGAAATTTAATTTTGAGTTTTTCAAAGCTTTTAAATCAAAAGGCAATCCACAAACCAAGCGCTCAACACGTTCTTGATGACGATTATTATAAAAGGATTGAAGCTATTCAATTTACAATGACACATGATGACGGAAAAAAAGTAGATGACATTAATGATGCAGATGTCGTTTTATTAGGTATAAGTAGAACAAGTAAAACTCCTACATCAATTTATTTGGCTAATAGAGGATATAAAACTGTTAACATTCCCTTAGTGTTAGATCAAAAAATCCCTGAGAGTTTGAAATCAAATAAAAAATCATGCATTATTGGTTTAGTTGCAGACCCCCAAAGGCTTTCTGATATTAGGCGTAATCGAGTAGCAATTATGAAAGATCAAAATTTAAAGGAGTATACTGATTTAAACTCAATTAAAAAAGAAGTTGAGGACTCGAAAAATTTGTTCAAAAAAAATAATTGGCCAATTATTGACGTAACTAGAAGGTCTGTGGAAGAAACAGCAGCTTCTATATTAAAAATAATTGAAATTAAAAAGAGTAGATGAAAATAATTTTAGCTTCCAAAAGTGGAGTGAGGAAACAAATATTGGATAACCACAACATAGACAACGAAGTAATAGTCTCAAATGTTGATGAAGAAGAGGTCAAACAATCTCTGTTGGCAGAAGGAGCGAGTCCATTAGTTATTTCAAAAAATCTTGCAGAGATAAAATCTATAAGAGTAAGTAGTAGACATCCTGATCGAATAGTCATTGGAGCGGATAGCGTTATATCTCTAAGTGAAGAGTTAATTAATAAACCTAATTCTAGAGAGGAAGCTTTTGCTATTTTAAAAAAACTAAATAATCGTAAACATTATTTGATAAGCTCAGTTTGTATATCTAAAAATGGTGCTATGATCTGGAACCATACAGATTCATCTGAGCTAAAAATGAAAAATTTTACAGATAATGAATTATCAAAATACTTAAGTAAAATAAAAACAAAAACGCTTATTGATTACGGTGTTTATCAAATTGAAGCAGGTGGATTAGAACTTTTTGAGTATGTTAAAGGTGATAAAAATTCAATTATGGGATTGCCCGTAAAAGAAATTTCAAATTATATTAGGCAATTAAAAATATGAAAAAAAGCTTTGCTATAATCGGAAGTCCTATAAAGCACTCTCTTTCACCAGTTTTACATAAATATTGGTTTGATAAATATAATCTTAAAGCAGATTATTCTATCATTGAAGCAAACGATAAAGATTTATTTCAAATTATTAATAGAATAAGAGATGGATCTCTATCTGGAATAAACGTAACACTGCCTTTTAAACAAAAAATTATTAATCACGTTGATAAGGTTGTAAATGATGCTGAGTTAACAGGATCTGTAAATACTATTCTTCTAGATGGTAATAAATCAATCATTGGAGAAAATACCGACGTATTTGGACTGCAAGCAGCTTATCTTAAAGAAATCGATGAGAGTTCAAATAAAAAAGCCTTAGTTATTGGTGCTGGTGGCGTCTCACCTTCAGTAATATTATCTCTTCAAAAGTCTTCAATAAGAAATATTTCACTGACAAACAGAACTAATGAGAAATGTATTTTTCTCAAAAAGAAATTTAATTTTATTAATATTTTACCATGGGAAAAGCTAAAAACAGAAATAAAGAATTTTGATATTATAGTAAATGCAACCAGCCTTGGATTAAAAGATGGAGAGGATTTTAATTTTCATTTTTCTAACACTAAAGAAGAATTGATATATATCGACACTATTTATAACCCACTGGAAACAAAGACTTTTAAGTATCTTAAAGAGCAAGGAAAAAAAGTTTTTAATGGTCTAGATATGTTTATTTATCAAGGGCAAAAATCGTTTTATTTATGGAACAAAATTAATCCCGAAATTGATGATGGATTAATACAATTATTAAATTCAAAACTTAAATGATAAAAGTTGGTATCACAGGATCTTTGGCGTCAGGAAAAACTACAGCCAGCAATATATTATCTTATAGAAGAGGACCACTTTTTAGCGCAGACAAAGTAGTTAGGGAACTTTATCAAAATAAAGTTTTTAAAAATATACTTGCTAAAAAATTTAATTTAAAAAATAAAAATAAGATTAAAATAGATTTAAAAAAAGAGATTTTAAAGAATAATAAGAATATAAGAAAATTAGAACAAATTATTCACCCTCTAGTAAGAAATCGTATGAAGAGCTTTACTCATAGAAATAAAAAAAAAAAATTTTTATTTTATGAAATTCCCCTTTTAATTGAGAGTAAATTGATGAAAAACTTTGATGTAATTATTTTTATTAAAGCGAGAAAAAAAATTAGACTAAAAAGATTTTTATCTAAAAATGGTAATAAAAAAATTTTTAGCTTATTAAATAAAAAACAACTTAGTGAAAACAAGAAGATTAAATTTTGTGATTATGTAGTTGTTAATGAAAATAACATTAAGATTTTAAAACGTAAATTATTGGCTATAATTGATAATTATGAATGAAGTTTTTCTGGATACTGAAACAACAGGATTAAAATTTAGAGAAGGTCATAGGATAGTTGAAATAGCATGCGTCGAAACTAAAGATTTAATCCCGACTGGTAATATATTTCATAAACTAATTAATCCAATGAGAAGTGTACCTGAAGAGGCATTTAAAATTCATGGATTCTCAGAGAAATTTTTACAAGATAAAGAAACCTTTGATAAAGTAGCAGATGATTTTTTAAAATTTATAAAAGACAAAAAAATTATTATTCATAATGCTCCCTTTGATTTAGGGTTTCTAGATGGCGAATTACAATTATTAAAAAAACCAAAAATTGAGAAAAAATTTGTTACAGACTCTTTAGAAGTTGCTAGAAATAAATTTCCTGGAACTTCGAACTCTCTAGACTCTTTATGCAAAAGATTTAACATAGACATATCAAAAAGAACTAAACACAACGCTCTCCTAGACTGTGACCTTTTAAGAGAAGTTTACATCAACTTGTTAGATGCCAAAGAGCCCAAGTTTAATCTTTCAAATAATGTGTCAGAACAAAATATTAGTAAAACGAATAATTATAATAAATCAGTTTTGAAGATTTCTGATCATGAATTAAAAAAGCATAAAGAATTTTTAAAATCTGAATTAAAGAAAAATTTTTATTGAAATTTTTTCATTCTATAAAGTTTTTCAAAATTTACTGTTTCATTTATCTTTACATCTTTGAACCCAGAATTCTCAAATAAAAAAATAAATATCTTTCTCAATTCAGGATAGATCCTTGAAGGAACCTCAACCAAAATAATTTTTTCGATTTTTTCTTTTGTTAATTTATCTTTTTCTAGTTCTATTATAGATGCATAGACAATTTTTGTATCAATCTTTTCAAAATCATCTTTAACAGGCACTAGACTAAGACTTGTTAAAACTTCTATTATATTTTGTTTAGATTGAGAGCTTTTAATATCAATATTAATTTTATAATTAGATATATCTTTAGATAGTAAAAAAAATGTTTTTGAATTAGGAATATCAAAGTTTAATTCTTTTATGTATTTTCCAATAATTTTATAATTCATCTTTTTTATTGTCTACAATCTCACCGTCTATAGTTTTATTTTGATTTTTAATGTCAACTTTATTTTTGATAATAAATTTAAATAAGATTTTTCTTGTAATAGGTATTAATAATAAAAAACCCATAAAGTCGGTAAAAAACCCGGGTACAATTAATAACAAAGCTGCTATGGCAATTGAGGCCCCGGACATGACTTCATAAATTGGTATCTTATTTTGGTATAAATTAATCATTCCTGACTTAAGAGTTTGTATTCCTTGAAGTTTTGCAAAATATACGCCAATTATTGCAGTTAAAAAAACTAAGCCAATGGTGTTTAAAGCCCCCACTTCTGCTCCTACTTTAATCATAAAATATATTTCTATGGCTGGAAGGCATATAAATATGAGAAAAAATGGGTTCATTTGTCTAATACAAAAATATATGATTAATGTATAATTATCAAATTATGAGTAACAGTTTTGGATATTTAGACATTATTTTACTAGGCATGATTGCTGGCTTTATCATTTTGCGCCTAAGAAGTATTTTAGGAAGAAAAACTGGTCATGAGTCAAAAGTGTACCCAAATTTCGCAGAGAAGAGATTTAATGTTCCAAAAAAAGAAGTTAAACCCGCTGAACAAAATCACGAAGTCTTAGAAGGTAAAGATAAAAAAGAATTTTTAAAAGGCGCTGAAATCGCTTACGAAACAATTTTGACAGCATTTGCTAATGGTGAAGTCAAAAAGTTTAAAGGTTTATTAACGCCTACGATGAATAGTAATTTTTCTGATGCTATAGACTCTAGAAATTTAGAGAAAATAAAATCTGAGTTTACTTTCATCGGTATAAAAGAGTCCTCTTTAGAAAAATATGAAAAAATAAAAGATGATTTATATGCAACCGTGAAATTTGTGGCTGAAGTAATATCGTTTAAAAAAGATAAAGACAATAAAATTATAGAAGGTAATCCTGACAAAATAAAATATGTCTCGGATGTTTGGAAATTTAAAAAAAATATAAAAATTAACAGTCCTAATTGGTATTTAGCTGAAATTATTAGTAAGTGAGTAAAAAAAAAGATCTCTCCTTAGAAGATAAAAAAACTTGGGAGACTTATATAAAAAATCCCTCTGATCTTTTTGATAAAGATCTGAACCTCTCTCAGAGTAAAAAAAGAAAAGAAAGGTTTAAATATGATCTCCATGGTTATTCACTTGAGGAGGCAAATCAAAAAGTAAAAGAAATTATTATTTCATGTGTAAATAATAATTATAGGGAAATACTTTTTATTACAGGAAAAGGACTTCACTCCACTACTGATAGAAACTCTTACGTTTCTAAAAAATTTAGTAAACTAAAATATTCTGTTCCAGATTTTATTCAAAATAACAATGAGCTCAAAAAACTTATTGTTTCGATTTCAGATGCAGATAGAATCGATGGTGGAGAAGGTGCTTTTCTTATAAAACTTAAAAATTTATAGGATAAATTTAGACAAATCTGTATCTTTTACTAAATTACCTAAATTATCTTGAACGTATTTTTTATCGACTGTTACGGTTTCTCCGGCTTTATCAGTCGCGTTAAAACTGATATCATCTAAAACTTTTTCGATGATTGTATGAAGCCTTCTTGCACCAATATTTTCTACTGATGAATTTACTTCTGCAGATACTTTAGCAAGCATATCAATACCATCATCAGTAAATTTAAGATCTACATTTTCTGTTTTGAGAAGAGCTTTGTATTGTTTGATTAAACTATTATCAGGCTCTTTTAAAATTCTTTTGAAGTCTTCCTCTTTAAGCGCATCCAATTCAACTCTTATAGGAAGTCTACCTTGTAACTCAGGTAATAAATCTGAGGGTTTAGCTAATTGGAACGCGCCAGAGGCAATAAATAATATGTGGTCAGTTTTTATCGGTCCATGTTTGGTGCTAACTGTTGTGCCTTCAATAAGAGGTAATAAATCTCTTTGAACTCCTTCTCTTGATACATCTCCACCCACCCTATCGCTTCTTGCAGAAACCTTATCAATCTCATCTAGAAAAACTATCCCGTTCTCCTCAGTAGCTTTTTTTGCCTCTTTAATAATTTTATCTTCCTCGATCATTTTGTCTGACTCTTGTGCTACTAAGATGTCATGAGATTCTTTAACAGTCATTTTCTTCTTCTTGCCCTTTTTATTTCCCATTGACTTACCTAGAATATCACCAAGGTTTACCATGCCTACATTTCCTCCTGGCATTCCTGGTATCTCAAAGCTTTGAAGGCCCGAAGTATTATCTTGAACTTCTATTTCAATTTCATTGTTATCTAAGTCTCCATTTCTAAGTCTCTTCCTAAAACTCTCTCTTGTTGCGACACTTGCTTTGTTACCAACTAAGGCATCAAGTACTTTTTCCTCTGCTTTCAACTCTGCTTTAGCTTTAACTTCCTTTCTTTTTCTTTCTCTTTCCATCGCGATAGCAATTTCAATTAAGTCTCTTACGATTTGTTCAACATCTCTGCCTACATATCCTACTTCAGTAAATCTTGTGGCTTCTACTTTTATAAAAGGAGCTTCCGCTAATCTCGATAATCTTCTAGAAATTTCTGTTTTTCCTACTCCAGTTGGTCCAATCATAAGAATATTTTTTGGCAGAACCTCATCTCTCATTTCATCAGTAAGAGCTTGTCTTCTCCATCTATTCCTTAAAGCGACTGCTACTGCTTTTTTAGCGTCTTTTTGACCAATAACATATCTATCTAGCTCAGAAACAATTTCCCTTGGAGACAAAGCACTAACTTTTGAAGAATCTTCTTTTGAACCTTTGACTAATTTTAAATTTGTTTCTTTTGTTGATTTAGACATTTTAAATCTTTTCAATTGTAACGTTATTATTTGTAAATACGCAAATATCAGATGCAACTTTCAGCGCTTTTCTCGCAATCTCCTCAGCTTTCAAATCAGTTTCAATTAAAACTTTTGCAGCAGCTAATGCATAATTCCCGCCAGAACCTATGCCGATGATTCCATCTTCAGGTTCTAATACATCTCCAGTGCCTGAAATAATAAAACTATGACTTTTATCTGCTACTGCCATAAGTGCCTCTAATCTTCTTAGAAATTTGTCGCTTCTCCAATCTTTTGCTAACTCAACCGCTGCTCTTTGCAAGTTTCCCGCATGTTTTTCAAGTTTAGCTTCTAACCTTTCAAACAAAGTTAAAGCATCCGCAGTAGATCCAGCAAAACCAGCTATGACTCCTCTACTATCAATTTTTCTAACTTTTTTAGCTTTACTTTTTAAAACTGTGTTACCGAGACTTACCTGGCCATCACCTGCAACTATAGTTTCGCCGCCTTTTCTAAGCAGTACAATCGTTGTTCCATGCCATTTTTCAGCTGTATTCATAATGTTATATGTGGAGATTAATTTCAGATCTTCAATAGTGATTTATTGATAAAACTAATGATTGACTATATATCAATGATAATTTGGCCAAGTTTATGAGTAGAAAAGCAAAAATTATAAGAAAAACAAAAGAAACAAGTATTTCTGTCGCGGTTAATTTAGATGGAAAAGGAAAATATAAAGTAAAGACTGGAATAGGTTTTCTCGATCATATGTTAGAGCAACTTTCCAAACACTCACTAATAGATTTAGAGGTTAAAGCTAAAGGTGATACGCATATTGATTTACATCACACTACAGAAGATACAGGTATCGCTATTGGAGAGGCTATTAAAAAAGCTGCAGGTAACCGAAAAGGAATTACACGATATGCATCAACAATGATTCCTATGGATGAAACTCTAAGCCGAGTTTCAATAGATGTATCAAATAGACCTTATTTAATCTGGAAAGTAAATCTACCGGTTGAGAAACTTGGTGAGATGGATACAGAATTATTTAAAGAGTGGTTCCAAGCATTTTCACAATCAGCTGGAGTTACTTTACATATAGAAAATATTTACGGTGAAAATAGTCACCACAAGATTGAGTCGTGTTACAAAGGTTTGGCTAGATCATTAAAAGATGCTTTAGCGATTGATAAAAGAATAAAAAACTCGGTACCTTCTACAAAAGGCTCTATTTAAAATTGATGAACGTCACAATTGTTGACTACCAATCGGGCAATATTAGCTCTGTCATAAATTCTTTTACAGAGGTAGCTAAAGGTAAAGTTAATATAAAGGTAACTTCGGATATTAAAAAAATTAAATCTAGTGACAAAATTGTTTTACCAGGACAAGGTTCGTTTAAAAGCTGCGTGGACTCTCTTAATAGTATTAACGGATTAGTTGATACTCTAAAAGAATTCGCAATGACAAATAAGAAACCTTTATTAGGAATTTGTGTTGGTTTACAAATGTTCGCAGATGTTGGTTATGAGGAAGCAGAAACTGAAGGACTAGGTTGGATCCCTGGAAAAGTTTCTAGAATTGATAATCAAAAAGGAAAATTTAAACTCCCGCACATTGGTTGGAATGAAATTGAAATTCAAAAAGAAAGTAAAATATTTAAAGATATAAAAAACAAATCTCATATGTATTTTGTTCACAGTTACGAGATTATTCCTGTAGATAAATCAGTCATTTCAGCAATAACAGACTATTCCTCAAAAATTGTATGCGCAGTTGAGAAAGATAACTTGTTTGGAACACAGTTTCACCCTGAGAAGAGTGATAAAATCGGATTAAAAATAATTGATAACTTTTTAAAATTATAATGAAAATATTCCCTGCTATAGACATAAAAGATCGGAAATGCGTAAGATTAATTAAAGGAGATTTTGAAAATAAAACTGAATATGAAACTTCACCAGTTGATCAAGCAGCTAAATATAAAGATCATGGTTTTAAAAACTTGCATATCGTTGATCTAGACGGAGCTTTAACTGGTAAAATAGTCAATTTAGATATTATTGAAGAGATAGTTAGCAAATACGATTTTAAAATCGAGATAGGCGGTGGTGTAAGAAAAACAGAAAGCATTAAACAATATATCGATGCTGGTGTAGAAAAAGTAATTTTGGGTAGCGGCGCGATTAAAAATAAAGAATTTTTAAAAGACTCTTGTGAAAAGTTTAAAGGTCAAATTGCGTTAGGTTTAGATGCAAAAGATGGAAATCTCTCTGTGTCAGGTTGGAAAGAAAATTTAAATGTTAAAACCATAGACTTTCTCAAAGAAGTAAATAGCTATGGAGTAAGCAGAATAATTTATACGGATATTAACAGAGATGGAATGAAAACTAGTCCTAACTTTGACGAGACTTTAAAGATTGCAGAACTATCTAATTGTCCTGTTGTGATTTCAGGAGGTGTTTCTTCAATAAATGACATTAAGAAGGCTAAAAAGTTAAATAATAAAAAAATTGAAGGTATCATTGTTGGTAAAGCTATTTACGATGGTGATATTAAGCTTGATAAGTTAGCAAAGGAGATTGATGCTTAAAAATAGAATTATACCTTGTCTTGATGTTAAGAATGGAAGAGTTGTTAAAGGTATAAACTTTGTTGAACTTAAAGATGCTGGAGATCCAGTAGAGCAAGCTAAAATTTATAGTGATGGAGGTGCGGATGAGATTTGTTTCTTAGATATAACAGCATCAAATGAAAATAGAGAAACAATTATTGATATTGTGAGAAAAACTGCAAAAGAATGTTTTGTTCCTTTAACTGTTGGAGGTGGAGTTAGAACTATTCAAAATATTACCGATTTATTGCTAGCAGGAGCAGATAAAGTCTCTATTAACACTGCCGCTGTAAAAAATGTCGATTTCGTTAAGGAAGCTTCAAAAAAATTTGGATCTCAATGCATTGTTGTTGCGATCGATGCAAAAAAAGTTTCAGATAAAAAATGGGAAGTATTTACACACGGTGGAAGAAATAAAACCGGTATCGATGCAGTAGAGTTTGCTAAAAAAGTAGAAGAAAATGGAGCTGGAGAAATATTATTAACTTCAATGGATAAAGATGGAACTAAATCTGGTTACGATGTTGATTTATTAAAAACAATTACGAATAACACCAATATTCCTGTAATAGCTTCTGGTGGTGTAGGAACTTTAGATCATCTCTACGATGGTATAGTTATAGGTGGAGCGAGTGCAGTTCTAGCAGCTTCTATTTTCCATTATGGAGAATATAAAATCAAAGAAGCTAAAGAATATTTGAATTCTAAGAATGTATCAGTAAGATTATAATATGTTTGAAAACCTAGAACAATTAATGCAAATCATTAGAGAGAGGAAAAATTCATCTCCTGATAAATCTTATACAAACAAACTTCTCAACGATAAAAGCTTAAGTGTTGCAAAAGTTAAAGAAGAAATAGTAGAATTAATAGAGGCTGTTGAACAAAACTCTAATAAAATAAACGAGGCGGCAGATGTAATTTATCATTTGATGGTTTATCTTGAGGCTAATAATATTAAGATCGAAGATGTTATGAGTGAACTAAAAAAAAGACAAAAATGAGTTACGATAAAAATAATATATTCGCAAAAATTCTTAGAGGAGAAATTCCTTGTAAGAAAGTTTATGAAAATGATCACGTTTTAGCTTTTCATGATATTAATCCTCAAAAGAAAGTGCATGTATTAGTAATACCAAAAGGTGAGTATGTTGATTTAGATGATTTCAATAACAAAGCTTCTGATAAAGAGATTGTTGAATTAAATAAAGCTGTCAGTCATGTAGCAAATTTAATGGGTTCAAAAGATAAAGGTTACCGAGCTCTTACAAATATTGGTAGTGATGGAGGGCAAGAAGTTCCCCATCTACATTATCATATTTTTGCAGGTGAAAAGATAGGAAAGATGGTCAGCTAATGGTTTCTAGAGTTAAAAGATATTTTTTAGAGATAAAAGATTTTTCTAAAACTATAGATCTAAATCTCCCTGAAAATTATAAAATTGTTTTGGATAATAAAGACAATTTTCATTTAAATAAATTTTTTTACAAGCAAATAGGTTTAGATCATTTTTGGAGAGATAGGTTGTTATGGTCAGATAGTGAATGGGTTAAGTATGTAACAAACAAAAATTTAGAAACTCACGTATTAAAAAAAGGAGAAGATCTAGTTGGTTATTACGAACAAGAATATCATCCAGGTTCTAATGAAGTAGAATTAATAAATTTGGGAGTATTGAAAGAATTTAGAGGTTTAAAACTAGGCTCAATCCTTGTTAATCACGCCATTGCCAGCGCATCAAGAAAAAACCCAGAAAGAATGTGGGTTCACACTTGTAGCTTAGATCATAAACATGCGCTGCAAAATTATAAGTCGAAGGGTTTTGAAATATTTAAAGAGGAAGAAATCGATTTCGTTGCTTAATTCATCTCTGGAATTTTGAAAGTTCCTTTTTTAAAAACATCATTTTTAGCCACAATGTTTAAAGAAAAATTTATATTATTGTTATACTGATCAATTATCTGCCAACCTTTTAAATCTAATGTTTTCTTGTCAAAGAAAACTGTTATCTCGTTCTCTTCTAAATAAACTAACTTTATAATTCGATCAGATAATTCTAACTTTCCAGATTTTACAATTTCCAATAGTTTATCTTTATATAAAATATTTAGGAATGGAGATTTTGAAATGGGATAATAGTAAGTTTTGTTATACCTCTTTTGTGTAATCGCTAATCTTTTTTTATTAATTATTAATTCTTTTTTCTTATCATCAAAATAATCACACTTTAATTTTCCAGGAAATTCTAAAAGGCAACTCCCCTTCTCAGTTTTGTCATTCACCACTTGATTAAAGGTAAATTCTAATGATTTTAAATTATTTAATTGAGTGACTATTTGATCTTTTTCATCAGCAGAAAGATTTACTGATAATAAAATAAATATTGTGAAAATTTTATAGAACTTCACGTTTACCAACATGATTTGCTTTACTGACAATACCTTTTTCTTCCATCATATCAATAATTCTAGCTGCTCTATTGTAGCCAATTTGTAATTTTCTTTGTAAGAAACTCGTCGAAGCTTTTCCCTCTGATTTAATTATATCAACTGCTTGTGAATATAGTTCGTCTTCATCGCCGTCTCCTTCTGCTGTAGAAGAAGCTTCACTACTTGTATGTGCAGTTATTTCATCCATATAATCTGGCTCACCTTGCGCTCTTATTGAGTTAACAATTTTCTCTATTTCATTTTCTGAAACGAACGGACCATGAATTCTGACAATTCTATTTGCTGATGACATGAACAACATATCACCTTTACCCAATAACTGTTCTGCACCTTGCTCTCCTAATATAGTTCTACTATCTATTTTAGAGCTCACTTGAAAAGAAACTCTTGTTGGAAAGTTTGCTTTGATTGTACCTGTAATAACATCAACACTTGGTCTTTGTGTAGCCATAATAATATGTATTCCTGCAGCTCTTGCCATTTGTGATAATTTTTGAATGTAGTTTTCGATTTCTTTGCCCGCTACAAGCATCAAATCCGACATCTCATCAACCACTACTACAATGTAAGGCATCTTTAATTTATGTTTAGCATTGTAACCATCAATGTTTCTTACTCCAACTTTGCTCATAAGCTTGTATCTGCTATTCATTTCTTTAACTGTCCAAGCTAGAGCAGATGTTGCTTTCTTTGCATCGGTAATTACTGGAGTTAATAAATGAGGAATACCTTCATAAGTCGATAGCTCTAACATCTTAGGATCAATTAAAATAAATTTACAAAGATCAGGATTTAATTTGTAAAGCAATGAAACAATAATCGTATTAATACAAACTGATTTTCCTGATCCTGTAGTTCCAGCAATTAATAAGTGAGGCATTGAAGTAAGATCTCCAACGATAGGCATGCCAGATA
Source organism: Candidatus Pelagibacter sp. (assembly GCA_028404615.1). The sequence goes on along the minus strand of JAOOBT010000001.1, from coordinate 146,160 downwards.
TACTTTTTCCAAGTGCTATAGGTAATTTTATATCTTTCTTTTGAAACTTTTCATAAGAGATTATTTCTCGAAGTGATACACTTTCTCTTGTCTCGTTTGGTATCTCTATACCTACTGTATTTTTACCTGGAATTACCGAAACTCTTGCAGATGTTGAACTAGTATTACGTGCTAAATCCTCGGATAAATTTATTATTTTTGAAACTTTTACACCTGGTGCTGGTTCAAACTCATATAAACTAACAACAGGACCATTATTGATAGCTTTAATTTTTCCATCAATACCAAAATCTAAAAGAATTTTTTCCATAAACTCACCATCAGGACGATTTTTATTCAATTCTGTTGCACTAAGTTTTGTAGAACTTTTGTCTAAAAAATCTATTTCTGGAAGTTTGTATTTTGATTTTAGACTAGTTGCTCGTTTTTCTGATTGAGTTAAGTCACCAAAAGAGAATGATTGTTGTGGCCTTTCAATGATTTCACTTTTATCTTCTATGGGATCTACTTCTAAATCTAAATCAGGAATAGTATTTTCTTTTCTTCTAAACAACGAAGAAATTATAGAAAAAGTCCCAGTAATTATTTTCTTTATATTTAAATCTGCAGAAAAAATAAAAAATATTAGAGTAAGCAATAACAAACCATAAGCAGAGTAAGTGTTATCAATATATGGAAACCATGTACTTAAAAACTCATAACCAATCTTTCCAACAAAACCCGAGTTACCATTATCGATAAGCCAGAACGAATTATTAAAGGTGATATAAATAAAAATTGTTCCTAAGATCAAATAAGAAACCACTAGAAATAATTTTAAAACTATTCTTTTGATTTCTTTTTGAATGATTAAATTAATTCCCCAGAATAAAAAATTAGCTATAATTAAAAATGAAACGAGACCAAAACTCTGCAGAAGAAAATCTGCTATACTACTGCCATAGATCCCAAAGAAATTTTTAATCTCAAACTCTCTATCACCATAGACAAATGAAGGATCTTCTGGCGAATATGTTGTAAAAGCTATTGCTAGACCAATACTCGTTGAAATTAAGATTAATCCTATAAATTCAAAGGTTCGTTTTTTTAAAAAATTTGTTACACTATTTAAAAAGTTTGTATTCATATCGAATCGTTTTACGTACTTTTTACCATTTTTATGAAAGTGAGAAAAATTTAAATATGAAAAAACAGAAAATTTGCATAGTTGGAGACGGTCTTTCAGGTTTAATGACTGCTTTAGCATTAAACAAATTAAAAGGTTTAGAAGTTCATTTAATATCTGGAAAAAATAAGCATTTTAAAGATAGAAGAACCACAGCTATTTCTGCCTCTAATTACGAGTTTTTTAATAAAGTCATAGATAAACTCGACAAAAAATTATTTTGGCCTTCCAAAAAGATTGATCTTTTCTACGAGACAAAAGATCAGAACATGAATTTCTTAAACTTTAATGAAGATAAGAAAAATCTTATGTACGTTTTCGAGAACAATAAAATCAAAGAAATTCTAATTAAAGAAATTAAAAAGAAAAAAATAAAAACTCTTCAGAAAAATATAAATGAATTAAAAGATTTAGATGGTTATGAAATTAAAATATTATGCTTAGGAAGATCCTCAAAAATCTATCAAAGTATAGTTGATAAAAGATCTTTAAATAAAGATTACAAAGAAATTGCTATCACAGGGTATGTAAAACATAATTTGAAAGATTTAAATACTGCTCAATATTTTTTTAAAGAAGGACCATTAGCAATACTCCCCTTTTCAAAAAATAATTTTTCATTTGTGTGGAGCGTAAATAAAGATTTTCCGACAAAGGATATTAACTCCATTGTTAAATCTAAAATTTCTAAAGTTTTAAAAACAAATAAAATACAGGTTTCAAATCAGCAATCTTATCCGCTGATGCTAAATTTAAAAAGAACCTATTATAAAAATGATATTCTTATTCTAGGTGAAGGATTGCACACTGTTCATCCCGTAGCAGGTCAAGGTTTTAATCTTGTATTGAGAGATATTAATAAATTACAAAAGATTTTTAAATATTACACAGAATTAGGCATGTCTTTAAAAAGTACTCCTGCCCTTGAAGAATTTACAAATAATAGAAAATCCGAGAATATTATTACTGGTATAGGAATTGATCTAACTCATAATTTTTTTAAGCAAAATAAATTTTTAGATCCATTTAAAGAAACAATTTTGAAAAATATTTCGAAAAATGATACTCTTAAAAAAATAAGCAAATTTATTTCTAATCAAGGTTTATCAATTTAATTCAATGAATATTTACGCGCTTTCATCAGGCAGAGGTCCGTCAGGAATAGCTATCGTTAGAATCTCAGGTAAAGACACCCTTAAAGTTTGTAAGAATTTAACTAAATTAGAAGAAATTAATTCTAATGAGGTCAATTACTGTAAATTCTATAACCCTAAAAACGATAAAATAATAGATCCGGAGGCTCTATTATTGTGGTTTCCCGGGCCTAATAGCTATACTGGTGATGATTTAGCCGAGTTTCAGGTTCATGGAAGTAATGCTGTTATCAACGCTTTATTGAAGGCACTTTCAGAACAAGAAAATTGTAGATTAGCTGAACCAGGTGAATTTACAAAGATAGCTTTTCAAAATGATAAAATCGATCTTTTAAAAGCTGAAAGTATAGGTGATTTAATTCATGCAGAAACAGAGCTTCAAAGAGATCAAGCTGTTAAACTAGTTCAAGGTAATGCTTCAAATTACTATAATGATTTAAGAGAAAAAATAATAAAATCATTGGCTTTTATAGAAGCTAAAATAGATTTTGCTGAGGAAGATTTACCTGAAAAGGTTTTAAAAGATGCTCACAATTCAATAAAAGGAATTCATTCAGAAATATCTAAAATTATTGAAGATAATAAAGTTGGAGAAAAAATTAGGGATGGGTTTAGAGTTTCAATTACAGGAGAGGTAAACGCAGGAAAATCATCTTTGTTGAACTTGCTTTCAAAAAGAGAAGTGGCAATTGTTTCAGATGAAGCCGGTACAACAAGAGATGTTATAGAAACCTATTTAAATTTAGATGGCTATCCTGTAATTTTAGCTGATACCGCTGGTATAAGAGAATCTAAAAACGAAGTTGAAAAAAAAGGTATTTCTTTAGCTTTAGGCAAATCAAAAGAAGCAGATTTGAATATTGTAGTAATAGATAATTCATCTAAAAAAATTAATAAAGAAATACAGAGTATGATTAATAAAGATACTATAATTCTCTTAAATAAATCAGATGTTTCAGATAAGCAAAATCATAAATTTGATGTTGATACTGTTTTAGCTTCAGTAAAAAATAATAATAATATCGATAAATTGATAAATTTAGTTAAAGCCAAGCTAAGTAAAAAATTCACATCCAATAATAGTACTTTAATTACTAGAGAAAGGCATAGAATTAAGCTTAAAGAATGTCTTAAAGAGATAGAAAAGTTTCTTAAGAAAGATCCAACCAAAGACCTTGAACTTGCTGCAGAAGACCTAAGAATGGCTACACAACATCTTGGAAGCATTGTTGGTAAGGTTGATGTCGAGGAAATCCTTGGATCTATATTTAAAGACTTTTGTATAGGTAAATAAAATATCTCTTGTATTCCTGATATACCGCGTTACATTCATTTTATGACTAAACAAAGCTATGATGTCGTAGTAATAGGGGGTGGACATGCTGGATGTGAAGCAGCGGCAGCATCCGCTAGAATGGGCGTAAATACTGCTCTTTTTACACATAAAATAGAGACAATCGGTGAGATGTCCTGCAATCCTGCTATTGGAGGACTTGGAAAAGGGCATCTTGTAAGAGAAATAGATGCTTTAGATGGTGTAATGGGCGTTGTAGCCGACAAATCAGGTATTCAATTCAGATTATTAAATAGAAGCAGAGGACCAGCTGTGCAAGGTCCACGTACTCAGTCAGATAGAGCTCTCTACAAAGAGAATATGCAAAAGATTTTACTAAATTACAAAAACTTGGAGGTAATTGCAGATCCAGTTATTAAATTTTTATTTGAGGGAGATAAAATTGTAGGTTTTGTATGTCAAAGCGGAAAAGAAGTGAGGACTAAGGAACTTGTATTAACTACTGGTACATTTCTAAATGGATTAATACATATAGGCGAAACTCAAATACCAGCAGGTAGGTACGATGAGAAAGCGTCTACCGGTTTAAGTGAACAATTAGCAAAATTTAAAATGCAAATAGGAAGATTAAAGACAGGAACTCCACCAAGACTAGATGGTAGCACAATTAATTATGATGATTTGGAAATGCAGCCAGCTGATGATGACCATTATTACTTTTCTTTCCTTACAAATAAAATTGATAACAAACAAATCAAATGTGGAATGACTTATACTAATAACGAAGTCCACAAAATCATTAGCGACAATATTTCTAGAAGTGCAATGTATTCAGGAAACATTAAAGGAGTTGGACCTCGTTATTGTCCTTCCATTGAAGATAAAATTGTTAAGTTCAAAGAGAAACAACAGCATCAAATCTTTCTTGAACCCGAGGGATTAAAGGACAATACTATTTACCCAAATGGTATATCTACTTCCCTTCCAGAAGAGATTCAGCTCAAAATATTAGCTAAAATCAAGGGTTTAGAGCAGGTTAAGATGAAAAGAGCAGGGTATGCTATAGAATACGATTATGTAGACCCAAGAGAGCTTAATGCCACTTTAGAAACCAAAAAAATTAAGTCATTATTTTTAGCAGGACAAATTAATGGTACTACTGGTTATGAGGAAGCTGCAGCTCAAGGTTTAATAGCTGGAATCAATGCAGCTTTAAAAATTAAAAATAAATCTGAGTTTGTTTTAGATAGATCAACTTCTTACATTGGTGTGATGATTGATGATTTAATAACAAAAGGTGTTACGGAACCTTATCGTATGTTTACCTCTAGAGCAGAATATAGATTAACTTTAAGAGCTGATAACGCAGATCAGAGATTAACAGATATTGGTATAAATTTGGATTTAGTAGGACCTGAAAGAAAAAATATATTTTTAGAAAAGAAAAAAAATATTTATTCACTAAATAATTTTTTAGAGACGAATTTCTTGACTCCTAATGAAGCAAAAAAATATGATATTAAAATTGCTATGGACGGAGTCAAAAGATCATGTCTAGAAGTTATGGGTCAACGAAAAGTAAATATGGCTAAAATAAGGCAGATATTTAGTGACATTCCTGCATTTCCTGTTTCAATCGAAAAGCAGGTTGTAACAGATGCTCATTATATGGGATACCTGAAGAGACAGGAGCGAGATATTAAGTCTTTTAAGAAAGATGAGTCAGTTATCATTCCTGAGAGTATAAATTATGAAAACTTAAGTGGTTTATCTAACGAGGTTAAGACAAAGCTTATTTCTATAAGGCCTAAAACGTTAGGACAGGCAATTAGAATAGACGGTATCACCCCTGCAGCTATAATAATATTATTATCTCACATCAAAAAGTTAAAATTTAAAGCTACTGCTTAATGCAGGATCAAGAAGTTATAAGCACTCTTCGAAACCAACTTAATTTTAGTGCAAAAAATATATCTGACATAAAAATATTTATAAATGAATTACTTAGAGCTAATAAAAAACATAATTTTATCTCCAAAAGCACTGAAAACGTTATTTGGCACAGACATATCCTTGATTCAGCCCAACTAGTAAAATTTATTGATTTTTCAAAAAGTTCTTTGTCAGATTTAGGCTCTGGAGCAGGTTTTCCAGGCTTGATTTTAGCTTTATTTAACAAAAACAAAGACTTTCACGTGAAATTATATGAAAAATCACCAGTTAAAAGAGCTTTTTTGAGATACATCAGTGATAAATTATCCTTAAAAGTAGAAATTCTTGGTAATGTTTATGAAAATTCTATTGATACAGACTACATAGTTAGTCGAGCTTTTAAAAAATTAGAGGTGATAATACAAGTTTCACGTGAAATCGCTAAAAAGTCACATAAATTGCTAATTCTGAAAGGTCAAAACGCACAGGAAGACATAAAAAAAGCTTTCAATAAGGAAAAATACGATTATAAACTTGAAAATAGCATAACAAATGAAGACTCTAAAATAATTATAGTCGATTTTAAAAAATGACGACAACAATTTCGGTGATTAATCAAAAGGGTGGAGTAGGAAAAACTACAACGGTAATAAATTTAGCTGCTTCGCTGTCCATTATGGGTCAAACTAATCTTGTTATAGATTTAGACCCACAGGGAAACGCTACAACAGGATTTGGTAAAAGTAACAGTGATGAAGATAAAAATATTTACAATTTATTAATCAAAAAAATTAATCTTGGACAGGCAATTCAAAAAACTAATATACAAAATTTAGATATCATTGGATCACATGTAAATTTATCTGGATTAGAAGTTGAGACAGCAAATGACTCTAAAAGAGCATTTGTTTTAAAAGAAATATTATTATCAGAAAAATCAGGTTTACTTAAAAAGTATGACAACATATTCATAGATTGTCCGCCTTCATTAAGCTTACTCACAATTATGTCCTTAGTGGCATCGAATGAGTTATTAGTTCCTTTGCAAACAGAGTTTTTTGCTTTGGAAGGAATTACACAGCTTGTTAAGACTATTGATAGAATAAAAGAAAATCTTAATCCAACACTTTCAATAAGAGGAATTTTGTTAACAATGTTTGACAAAAGAAATAAGCTTTCATCAGAAGTAGACAGGGAGGCAAGAAATTATTTTAAAGATAAAGTTTATAAAACTGTTATTCAAAGAAATGTGAGATTATCAGAAGCCCCTTCACATGGTCTACCATGTGTTATTTATGATAAAAGTTGCGTTGGAAGTAAGGCTTATTTTCAATTAGCTGAGGAATTTAAAAATAAATTAGTGAGTGCTGCATGAGTGGAAAAAAGAAAGGATTAGGTCGAGGTTTGTCAGCGCTCTTTGGTGATGAAAAACCTAAAGAGAAACCACAAGAAATTAACCAAACAAACACTGTTTCCATAAGCGATTTGAGCAGAAATCCATATCAACCAAGACAGCATTTTAGCGAGGAAAAACTTGAAGAATTGGCTAATTCTATAAGGAAAAATGGCATTATCCAGCCGATAGCAGTAAGAGAAAGCAAATCTCAATCCGGCAAATATGAAATCATTGCTGGAGAAAGAAGATGGTTAGCAGCTCAAAGGGCTGGATTACACGAAATACCTGTTACTATTTTAGATCTAACTGATGTGGAGTCCTTAGAGGTTGCGATTGTAGAAAATATACAAAGAGATGATTTAAATCCGATAGAAGAAGCTAGAGGTTATAAAAGATTAAATGAAGAGTTTAAATACGATCATGAAAGCATTTCAAAACTCATGTCAAAAAGTAGAAGTCATATAAGTAACACTTTAAGGTTATTAACTTTACCTAGTGATGTTATTGCAATGTTGGAGGAAGGGACATTATCATCCGGTCAGGCAAGACCCCTCATTGGTATAAGTAATGCTTCGTCTATAGCGGAAGAAATAGTTTCAAAAAATTATAGTGCTAGAAAAGTTGAATATTTAACTAGAAACAAAAAAGGTTCAAATAGAGAAAAGGTTGTTGATACAAATATTCTTAAAGCTCAGGAAAGAATTGAAAAAGTGTTAGGTTTAAAAGTTAATATATTAAATAAGAAAAATAATTCTGGTAAAATAACAATCGAATATAAAGATCTTCAACAATTTGAACTTGTTTCTGATCTTTTAACTAAGCATTAGCTAATAAACAAATATCTAATAAAAGTTTTTTAATCAATAAATTTTTGTTTATCTCGGTATTTGATTTTATGTTTATTTCAGCGTTATAGGTTTTGCTGATTGCAGTGTTTAATCTATCAAAGCTCCATAAATGAGCTTGATCTGTAAAACTTTTTTTATCTTTCCAAAATATAGGTGGTCTTATTTTTTCTATTGCATTAGATAAACCTCCAATTTTAGCTTTCTCAGTTACTTCTTTAAGTTTATTAAGCCTCTGATTGAGAATAGTTAAGTATAATGGCATTTTTTCAGTTTCAAAGACAGTAGTGCTCAACAACTTGTTTGTTTTTGATTTATTACCGCTTATAGCGCTATCTTTTACATTTTCAAATTCATTATCAGCTTCTAAGTTTAGTAGCTGATCTAATAGATCAACATCAATTTTTTTATTTATAAATAAAGTTTTTATTTTATCTAATTCATTATTGATTTTTGACCTCTCTAAGTTACCATTTTCTATAATTTTACTAATTATCTGAGGATTTAATCCAGAATAACCTTTTAATTTGTATGAAATAATTTTTTTAATTGTGGTTTCATTATCCTTGTAACAAGGTACAATATCTAAATCTTTTGCATCTTCAAAGTGACGTCTAATTTTTGATTTTTTTTCTAAAATTTCACTAAATAAATAAATTAAATTACCATTTTTATTTAGCTGAATATCTTCAATAATATTTAAAAATTTATCACTTATATTAATTATAAAAATTATCTTTTTATCATCAAAAAGTGAAACATTATTTATTTCGTCGAAAATAATTTTATCATTTTTTAATATTTCATCTTGTGAAAATTTTAATACATTTTTATTTCTTTTTACTATTTCATCTTTGAAATCATCTATAAGTCCTAAGTTTTCTCCGTAAAATAAAACAATTTTGTTTTTTAAATTATCAAAATTTTGTTCTATTAAATAACTTTTATGAATCATTACTATAATTTGCTAATGCTTCTATTATCTGCTCTGAAATATTTATAGTTAATAAGTCAATTAATTTTTTTTCATTATTAAGAGTGTCAGTGTGTTTTGAGCCTACGTTAAAATCCCCATCTTTTGTGAATGTGTATTTTTTTGATTTCAGATTAGATAAATCAATTAATTCTACTTTTGATACGATCTTGACATTGTGTTTAGTTATTTGATTTTTTACGTTTCTCTCTTTGATAGATTTGGTTTTATTAGTGCTAATATTGATCTTCACGAGTTTATTTTCTTCTTCTCCTGAAATTAAAGAAAGCTTATTTTTCAGGTGATAGCTTATTTTTTTGTCACCACTAGTAACAATTTCATTTATTTTAAAATCGATTTTATTATCTACTATTGTATAGCCACAACTAAATAAGAGTAGTGTTGTTGCAATTATATAAAAAAATTTAATTTTCATTATTTTTTAAGTATGTAGTTTATTATTTTATCCTCAACAAATATTGTTTTTAAAATTTCTCTGTTTTCTATAAATTTTTTGGCCTTTGAGCTTTGATTAATTATTTCATTTATCTCATCTTTATTTGTCTTCTTCTTTATTGTTAAAATATCCCTAGTTTTACCATTAACTTGCACAGCAAACTTGATTTTTTCATTGGCATCGTTTTTTATTTTTGGCCAATTGTTAACATCTTTACATTTTAACTTCTCAAGGCACTCCAAAGCAATATGAGGAGTAAAAGGTATCATTAATTTCATCGTTTTCATTAAATTTTCTGTAAGACAATTATTGCTTATGTCTAAATTGATATTTTTAATAAAAAATTTGTAAATCTCATAAAAATGAGCGATCGCTACATTAAATTTGAAATCTTCTATAGATTTATCTATTTTTAATGCCAAACTATCTAAATCTGTTGTAAATTGTATGCAAAGTTTTTGATTTATTTTTTTTTCCTTTCTAGTTCTAATTTGAAAATTTAAATCCCAAACTTTTTGTAAAAATTTATTCGATGAGGAAACTCCAGAGTCAGACCACTGAACATCTTTTTCTGGAGGACTGTCAGATAGGATAAACCATCTTACAGCGTCAGCACCATAAAGCTCGATCATTGTTTCTGGATCAATTGTATTTTTTTTTGACTTAGACATTGACTCTGGTGGGCCAATTATTACCTCTTTTTTGTCAGTTTTGGTTACAGCTTTTTTTGCAGATATTTTTTCAATCTCATCTGGATAAAGCCAATTTCCCTCTGCATCTTTGTAAGACTCATGACAAACCATTCCTTGTGTAAATAAATTTTTGAAAGGTTCAGATAAATTTATATTTTTATAATATTGATTGATACTTTTCATAAAGAAACGTGAATATAATAAATGCAAAATAGCATGTTCCACTCCCCCTATGTATTGGTCTACTGGCATCCAGTATTTAATTTTTTCTTCATCTATAGGTCCTTTTTTATATTTTGGTGAGCAAAATCTTAAAAAATACCATGATGAGTCTACAAAAGTATCCAACGTATCAGTTTCACGAGTTGCTTTTTTTCCGCTTGGTTTGTGTATAGTATTTTTCCATGTTGGATGTTTTTCTAATGGATTTCCTTTATAATTTAGGTCAATATCTTTTGGCAAAAGTATAGGTAGCTGTTCTTTTTCAACAGGTACAACTTTTCCGTCTTCGAGATAAATCATTGGAATGGGACATCCCCAATATCGTTGCCTAGATATTCCCCAATCCTTAAGTCGATAAAGTGTTTTTCTCTTACCCATTTTCTTATTTTCAATTTCATTAATTATTTTTTCTTTAGCCTCTTGTATTTCTAAGTTATTCAAAAAATCAGAATTAATAATTTTACCGTTTTCAGTGTATGCTTGTTTTAAAACTTTGTTATTTCCATCAGAGACCACCTTTATAATTTCAAGATTATATTTTTTTGCAAAATCAAAGTCTCTTTGATCATGAGCAGGGCAGCCAAATATTGCGCCGGTCCCATAATCCATAAGCACAAAATTTGCGAAATAAATTGGGATTTGTTTGTCCCTTATAAAAGGATGTTGGGCAAATAGATTGGTATTGTAACCAATCTTTTCTGCATTAGCTAAAGCTTCTTCGGTTGTGCCGGTTTTGTCGCATTCCTCTTTAAATTTCAAAAAATCTTTATCATTCAAAAAGTTTTTACTTAAAGGGTGATCATTTGATAGCGCTATAAAACTTGCTCCAAAAATTGTATCAGGTCTTGTTGTAAATACATTAATTATTTCTTTTTTTTTTACCACTTTAAAATCTAGTTCACATCCAAGTGATTTACCTATCCAATTTTTTTGCATAAGCTTGACTTTTTCAGGCCAGCCATTCAATTTTTCTAAATCTTGCAAAAGCGGTTCAGCTAATTTTGTAATATTAAAAAACCATTGAGATAGTTTTTTTCTTTCTACAACCGCATTAGATCTCCATCCTTTTCCATTTACAACTTGTTCATTAGCAAGCACTGTTTTTTCTACAGGATCCCAATTAACATAAGTCTCTTTTCTTGACACTAGACCTTGATTATAGAAATCTATAAATAGCTCTTGCTGATGTTTATAATATTCCTCATCGCACGTAGATATTTCTAAATCCCAATCGATAGATAATCCTAGTAATTTTAATTGGTTTTTCATTGTTTGAATATTTTGATTAGTCCATTTTTCAGGATGAACATTATTCATTTTTGAAGCATTTTCTGCTGGCAATCCAAAAGCATCCCATCCCATTGGGTGTAAAACATTGCAACCTTTAAGAAATTTAAATCGAGCTATGACGTCCCCGATGGTATAGTTTCTTACATGTCCCATATGAATCTTGCCAGATGGATATGGAAACATTTCTAAACAATAAAATTTTTTACCCTTTTTATTATAAAGTTTTTCCTTTGCGAATTTTTCTTGCCATTTTTTTTCAATTAAATGAAAATTTACTCTTTCCATTTGAAATTATTTTTTTTTATTTTTTTTATTTTTGTCAATCAAAGATGCTTTTTTTAGAATTGTTCTATGTAATTCTTCCTGAATATTTGATTTATCCAAAAGTTGAATTTTACACTTGCCGGAAATTTTACAAACTCTTTGGTGTACGATTATTTTAAGACTATCACTTCGGATGTTATTAGATAAAAACCTTACTGTAATTTTAATAGACTCATCTGAGCTAGCAGATGAATCAAAATACCAATCAGTTATTATAATTCCCCCCGAGTAATCTACAGTTGTTAGTGGTAAAAAATCTAAAGTTTCTAAAGATGCTCTCCACATTGGATTTGCCGTACTAAATTCATAATTAGTTCCTCTATTTAATAAACCTCCTAATGAGGTGCCCCGTCCCGTTTCGATATTTTTTCGGGCTCTTTCTTGTACATTTGTTGATACCTCTCTTGTATCAACCTTTTTTGGCTTAAAAGCCTCGCCACAGGATAAAGTAAGTAAGCAAACGATTGAAAGTAGAAAAATTCTTATCATTTTGACCTATTTTTAGTTTAAAGATAGAAGAAACACAAAATAATAGTCTAAAATCCTTTATTTTATTAGTAAAAACGTAACTATATTTACTGTTGTATAATTACAACAGACATCAAAAAAGTCAATAAAATAAATAAATATTGAGACCTTGAAGAGGAGTAAATGATATTTTGAACCGTTTATAATTATAAACAATAACAAAGGAAATATAATGAAAACAATAATCAAAACTTTATTAGTTTCTATCGCTTCTTTGTCTCTAATGTTTTCTGTTAATGCAGGTGAATTATCAGTTAACGGTACTGCAAAAGCTACATACAATGTTGGTAGCGGCAGTTCAGGGAACCAAGGTATCGGTATTACTAATGAATTAAATTTCAAAGCTAGCGGAGAGATGGATAACGGTTACACATGGAGCTACTCTATGGAACTTGATCCAGCATCAGGCGGAGCTGCGAACAACGACGACACACAAATCGTGCTTGGTCTAAATGATGCGGGTACAATAAAAGTTTGTGTATCTGAGTGTGGAAATAACAAAAAATACGCTTGGGATGCATCAGCATATACATCAATGTCTGATACAGGAACAAGTTACGGTATAGTATATCCAGGTGACGCAGGTGCAGCTGGTACATCTACTATCCAATATCACACACCAGAGTTACCATTTGGTACAACAGCATCAGCAGCATATAATTACAATATGGCTGGAGATGCAGCATCTGGAAACAATGCAGGTACTGGCGGTAATTCTAGAGAAGAATACTCTTTAGTAACAAAACCAGTTGATGGTTTAACAGTATCAGCTCATTACAATAAAGTTAATGACTACAATGATGGTGTAGGTACAGAGCAACAATTTGAAGAAGGTGGTGCGTATGCTCTTAAATACTCTGCAGGTAACTTTACTGTAGGTTATGGTAGATCATTACAAGCTCCTGAGCTTACAACTGTAGTAACTACTGGTACATCTTTATCTCATGCTGAATACTATGACAACACAGGTATGTCATTAGCATTCGCAGTTAATGATGACTTATCAGTATCTTACACTAGAGAAGTATCAGAAGTTAATTTAGCTAATAGCGGTACAGTAACTTATGATGTGGAAATGGACTCTGTTCAAGTTGCATATTCATTAGGTGGTGCTACTCTATCTATAGCTAGAGCTGACGTAGAAAATGTTGGTTACATTAACGGTAGTGATCTTGAAGAAACTATCGTAGCAATGACATTTGCGTTCTAAACTAGTGTTTAATGCTTAATTTAAAGGGGCGATTTATCGCCCCTTTTTTTTTGGAATAAACGAATTACTCTCATCTAAAATTTTTAAGATTTTCTTGAGTTTTTCTTTTTATCAAGGAGGACATCGCAATAGCTTCGCATTCAACAATATTTAGTTTTTTTAGATTGTCTAAATTTATACCACCCAATGGTACAAGCCTTGCATTCACCAATTTAGAAAATAAATTAAATTTTACTACACCCAAATGACCTTTTTTATTTGGATAGGATGTTTCGAATAACCGAGAAAGTAAAATATAAGAACAGTTTTGCTGTTTTTTTATATTTATCTCTTTAATATTATGCGCACCACCGATTATTTTTACTAAACCTTTTAAATAGTTAATGTTTAAACTTTTATTAAAAGCAGAAATATACAATCCGTCTGCTTTTAAAGAATTTAATAGTTTTATATTATTAGCAATATAAAGTGGAATTTTTTTCAATTTGCAATTAAGCCTAAATTTTTTTAATTTTTCTATATTTTCTTCGGAATTATTTCTATAAATAATACAAAATTTACCAAAATTTTTTATATTTTTTAATTCAATATCTTTTATACTTTCTATTATAAAAAAATATTTTTTTTTTTGTAAAAACATATGAGCACATTAATTGAAAGATACGATAAAATAAAATTGAATATCTCTAGTATAAATACATCAAAACAACCAATTATTATAGCCGTAAGCAAAACCTTTTCAATGGAGCACATACGCCCTTTGATAGATCATGGACATATTCATTTTGGAGAAAATAAAGTTCAAGAAGCGTTAGCAAAATGGATGGATACAAAAAAAAAAGATAAAAATTTAAAATTACACATGATTGGAAAGTTACAAAGAAACAAAGCTAAAGATGCGGTAAAGCTTTTCGATTATATTCATTCATTGGATAATCAAAAATTAGCTGATGCTTTATCTAAGCATCAGTCAAATTTAAATAAAAGTTTAAAGTATTTTATTCAAGTCAATATAGGTAATGAAATGCAGAAATCGGGGGTTGCGGTAAACGAGCTAGATGCTTTTTACAATTATTGTGTTAAAGAAGTCGCTCTTAATATTATTGGACTTATGGTTATTCCTCCTGATGACGACAATACAAAAAAATATTTCAAATCAATGAGCGAACTTAAAAATTCTCTAGCACTCAAAGAGTTAAGTATGGGAATGTCATCAGATTATATCGAAGCAGTGCATTGTGGAGCTACTTTTTTAAGAATTGGAAGCTCTATTTTTGGTCAAAGATCTTAACTTTAGTATTAGTTTTAAGCTCTTTGATAATTTTTAAAAGTTCAAATTTTTTTATTGCAACGCAACCTTCAGTTTTTCTATAATTTTTTTTTGCTACGTGAATAAAAATTGCACTTCCTTTATTCTTTTTTGTAGGACTCATATTAAAGTTTAAGACCAAGACTATATCGTAAATATTTTCCTTTTTATAAAGCTTTTCATGTCTAAAATTGAAAGGTAATTTTACAAGTTGATTATATTTTTGCGATCTTGGGTCATCACACCAAACCATATTTTTCTGTATAGCAACCTTTCTCAATTTAGTTTTTAATTTGACCCTATCTTTTCTATACAAAATAAGTTTGATCTTAAATTGTCCTTTTGGAGTAATCAAATCGCCCTCTTTTTTTTTATAACCAATTCCTTTTTTTCCTATAGCGCATTTCACCTTATATTTGTTATAAATGAGATAGTTTTTATTTATTAAAATATGCATCGATTAAGTGTTTTAATTTTAGGCCCAAATTCATTTATTTCTACAATAGATGAACTAAAAACTTATTTAAAGTTTAATTCTTCATCAGACACGTCAGATATTAAACATGACATAATCCTTTATCATGAAGAAGCGCTTAATGATAAAAAAAACAATCAAATTATAATGAATAGTAAATCTTTGAAAGTGTGCGCTTCTAATGGAAAAAAAAATGCTGAAAGTTGTGATGCTATTCTTGACCTCCCATTCACAATGAAAGAAATTAATTCTGTAATAGAAAGTATAGCAGCTAAAAAAAAATTTAGTATTAATTCTTCGATAAAAATTAAAAATTATTTGTTAAATAAAAATGAAAGAAAATTATTTAAAGAAGATGCTTATATTATTTTAACTGAAAAAGAGGTTCAGCTTTTAGATTTGTTTTTGAATAAAAATAAACCCATATCAAAAGACGATATTCTTTCATCTGTGTGGAACTATTCCTCTGACGCAGATACGCATACTGTGGAAACACATATCTATCGATTAAGAAAAAAAATCAACGAAAAATTTTCTGATGATAATTTTATTCTTAACAACAAAAAGGGATATTCTTTGTGAAAAAAAGAAATAAAATTGCACTAGATCTCTTCACTTCGAAATACAGAAAAAGAGTTGTTAAACCAAAAAAAGGTAAAGGTAGTTTTAAAAGAAGGAAAAAATAAATTGATTAAAGTCTTGCTCCAATTATCTGAATTACTTTAGAGGACATTTCTGTGCCAGTTTCTAAGCTCTCTTTTGTAGTCTTATTATTGATTAAACCGTGTAAAAAACCCCCTGCAAATAAATCTCCCGCACCTGTCAGGTCCTTTATTTTAAGATTTTTTTTTGCAACACACTCTACAATCTCATTTTTATTAATTGCAATTGCTCCTTTATCACCGCGTGTAATCACAATTAATTTATTTATTTCCTTAGCGAAATTGATTACATCATCAAATTTTTTAACATTAATCAAAGACATAATTTCTTGTTCATTCGCAAAAGTTATATCTAATTTATTTTTAACTAATTCTAAAAAGTGAGGTTTGTGTCTTTCCACGCAAAACAAATCTGATAATGACATCGCAACTTTATTAGAATTACTTATTGCCTTTTCAAATGCTTTTTTTGGTTCACCTTCATCCCAAAGATAACCCTCTAAAAATAAAATTTCAGAATTTTTTACAGCGCTAGCATCAATATCATTATCATTTATTTTTCCTGCAGTACCAAGAAAAGTTACCATTGTTCTCTCAGAGTCAGGTGTAACTAATATCAAACAAGTTCCGGTTGGAATTAACTCTTTTTTCTTTGAATATAAATACTTTACATTTTCTTTTTTTAATCCCTCTTCATATTTACTACCTAAATCATCATCACTTACTTTTCCTATAAAGCTCACTTTATTACCAAGTTGTGAGAGAGCAACTATTGAGTTTGCTACAGATCCACCAGAAACGGTTTCTTCTATTTTAAGAGAAGATAATAATTTTTTTAATTCAGCCTCATCTACAAGCTTCATTGTACTTTTCGTTAATTTATTCTGAGTGAGAAATTTGTCTTCAACTTTGCAAATTACATCAACAATAGCATTGCCAATTCCTAAGATTTTCATTTAAGCTTTTTTTGTTTTAACGGGTTTTTTTCTATTTGGATAACAGCTTTTACAAATTTTACAAGTTATTCCATAACAATCTCGGGCTTTACAATATTCTCTTCCATACCAAATTATTTGTAAGTGGAGCCTGTTCCAGTGTTTTTTAGGAAAAACTGACTTTAAATCTTTTTCAGTTTGCAAAACGTTTTTTCCATTTGTTAAACCCCATCTTTGAGCGAGTCTATGAATATGCGTATCTACTGGAAAAGCAGGAAAACCAAAACCTTGAGACATAACAACACTTGCAGTTTTGTGACCTACACCAGGTAATTCCTCTAATTCTTTATAAGAATTCGGTACTTTGCCTTTATATTTTTCAACTAAAGTTTTAGACAAATAAAATATACTTTTAGCTTTTACTCTAAATATTCCTATTCTTTTTATCAACCGTTCAATTTTCTTTCTACCAAGCTTTACAAAATGCTTTGGTGTATTATATTTTGGATAAATGTCTTTTGTAACATTATTTACATTTACATCGGTACATTGGGCCGAAAGCAATACAGATATTAAAAGGGTAAAAGTATTTTTGTAATTTAAAGGTATAGGAACTTTAGGATAAGTTTTATTCAATATCCTAAAAATAACTTTAGCTTTTTCTTTATTATTCACTTAAAGTTAAGAAGGTCTCTCATAGAATAAAGACCTGCTTTTTTAGACATTAGCCAAGAAGCAGCTGTTAATGCACCTTCAGAATATAAAGCCCTATCAAAAGACTCGTGGTTAAGTTTTACAATCTCTTTTCCACTAGAAAATCTCACTTCATGCTCACCAATTACTTCGCCTTTTCGAATTGAATTAAAATTAATTTTTTTTGTATAAGGAAAAGATTTTTTATTTAAATATTTTTTTCCTATTAAATTATAGAAATTTTTATTTTTACCGTCAGCTATTCCTTTTCCTAACATCAAAGCGGTACCAGACGGATAATCAATTTTATATTTATGATGGACTTCGTAAACTTTACTCAAAAAATTATTTCCAAGAGATCTTGAAGCAATTTCTGTTAAATACATAAGTAAATTCACTCCTAAACTCATATTACCTGCCTTAAGTATAGGAATTTTTCTGGAAAACTTTTTTATTAATTTTTCCTCTTTTTTTGAGAAGCCAGTCGTGCCAATAACTACTCTTTTTTTTAACTTAGAGGCTATTTTCAGAATTTCTAGCGTGCACTTAGGAACAGTAAAGTCAATAATCACGTTAGATTTTTTAAATGTATCAAAGCTGTTCCTTGTTGGTTTTAACCCAGCGATTTTCTTATTTATCAATCTATTTTCTGTTAAAGAAACTAATTTAAAGTTTTTATTTTTTTTTGAGGATTTAATGAGTTGTTGCCCCATTCTTCCCATACATCCTGAAATAGATATATTTATTTTTCTCATAAACTAATTAAATAAATGATTACAATAATAACTAGTGTAATTATAGCCCAAATAGACAAATTTCTTAAAAACTCTTTTAATTTATAATTTGTTGATAGAAAACCTGGTAAAATTAAAACTAATACTGCAATTAAAAATATTGCAGACATTATTTGATCAGTGCTCATTTATATTAGGAGTTTCTCCAGAATTTTTTGGCTTTTTCAAAAAAACTTTTTATAACCGGATCAGGTTTATTGTTTTCAATTTCATTAAATTCTTCAAGTATCTCTTTTTGCTTCTTCGTCAATGAAGTTGGAACTTGAGTATTAATTCTTATATATAAATCTCCAAAAGTGCCTCCTCTTAAAACTGGCATGCCTTTACCCCTAAGTCTGAATTGTTTGCCATGCTGCGTACCAGCAGGAATTTTAATTTTAGATTTTCCTCCATCAATTGATGGAACTTCAACTGAAGTTCCAAGTGCAGCGCTTGTAAATGAAATAGGAAGTTCATAGTATAAATTTTCTTCAGCTCTTTTGAAGATGTCGTGATTGTCTATAGATATGAATAAATATAAATCTCCGCTTGAACCGCCTTTTGATCCTGCTTCACCTTTTCCAGACACTCTTATTCTGGTTCCATCATCAACGCCTTTTGGAATTTTTACAGTTACATTTTCATTCGATTGTACTTTTCCGTTACCACTACACTTATTACACGGATCATTAATCATTTCGCCGTATCCACTACATTGAGGACAGGTTTGTTGTACTGTAAAAAATCCTTGATTAGTTCTCACTTTTCCTCTTCCAGAACAGTAATCACACCTAACTGGCTTTGAACCTTTAGCAGCCCCACTTCCAGAGCAAGATGAGCAAGCCTTGTAAGTTGTGTACTTAACATTTTTTTGAATACCTTTATAAGCTTCTTCTAAATCAATACTAACATCGTACCTTAGGTCGTTACCTCTATTACTAGATCTTCTTGTAGTATTAACTCCACCAAAATCACTGAAAAAGTCTTCAAAAATATCTGAGAAAGATGAAGTATCAAATCCACCAAAACCTTGACCACCTCCACTAGCTCCTTCAAAAGCTGCATGACCAAATTGATCATAATTGGCTTTTCTCTTCTCGTCTGAAAGAATGTGATAGGCTTCGCTAGCTTCTTTAAATTTTTCCTCTGAATTTTTATCGCCTTTAGTTTTGTCTGGATGGTATTTTAATGCAAGTTTTCTATAGGCTTTTTTTATGTCTTCTTTTGATGCCGATCTTGGTACACCTAAGACATCATAACAATCTCTTTTAGCCACAGGACGTCTCCTTTATTTTCTTAGGCGCTTTTTTCTTTATCTTCTTCTTTTACGTCTTCAAAGTCAGCATCTACTACATTCTCTTTGTCGTTAGGTTTAGCTTCTTTTGTACCTTCACCTTTATTAGCTTCAGGTTTTTGTTGGCTTTTATATACTGCTTCACCTAGTTTCATAGAAACTTGTATTAAATTTTGTGTTTTCTTTTTTACGTCTTCAACATCGGTTCCCTCAAGGGATTTTTTTAGATCAGCGACTCCATTTTCAATTGCTTTTTTTTCTTCAGCTGAAATTTTATCACCATGTTCTTTTAAACTTTTTTCTGTTGAAAAAACTAAACTATCAGCTTGGTTTCTTGCATCTACTGACTCTCTTTTTTTCTTATCCGCCTCTTTATTAGCTTCGGCATCTTTAACCATCTTATTAATTTCTTCATCGGATAACCCACCTGAAGCTTGTATTTGGATTTTTTGCTCTTTTCCTGTGCCTTTATCTTTTGCAGAAACATTTACAATACCATTTGCATCTATATCAAATGTAACTTCTATTTGAGGAGTTCCTCTCGCAGCCGGAGGTATTCCGACAAGTTCAAAGTTTCCTAAAATTTTATTGTCCGCAGCCATTTCTCTTTCACCTTGAAGCACTCTAATGGATACGGCTGGCTGATTGTCCTCTGCCGTTGAAAAAACCTGACTTTTTTTCGTGGGAATTGTAGTATTTTTTTCAATTAACTTTGTAGATACCCCACCCAAGGTTTCGATTCCTAAAGAAAGTGGTGTTACGTCTAAAAGCAACACATCTTTAACGTCGCCTTGAAGCACGCCTCCCTGTATAGCTGCTCCCATTGCAACAACTTCATCAGGGTTTACACTTTTGTTTGGATCTTTCCCAAAAAAGTTTTTTACTGTTTCAATAATTTTCGGCATTCTTGTCATTCCTCCCACAAGAACTACTTCATTAATTTCAGCAGCAGAAAATCCAGAGTCTTTTAACGCAGTTTTACAAGGCTCAAGAGTTCTGTCTACAAGTCCTTGCACTAAAGCTTCAAGTTTAGCCCTAGTAAATTTCAAATTTAAATGTTTAGGACCAGTTTTATCAGCAGTGATAAAAGGTAAATTGATCTCAGTTTGAGCTGCAGAAGAAAGTTCAATTTTTGCTTTTTCAGCTGCTTCTTTTAATCTTTGAAGTGCAAGTTTATCAGCTTTTAAATCTATACCATTATCTTTTTTAAACTCAGCGGCCAAATATTCTACTATTGCGTCATCAAAATCCTCACCACCCAGAAAAGTATCACCGTTTGTAGATTTTACTTCGAATACTCCATCACCAATTTCTAGAATTGATATATCAAAAGTACCACCACCTAAATCGTAGACAGCAATCTTTTTTCCGCCTTTTTTATCGAGACCATAAGCTAGAGAAGCTGCAGTCGGCTCATTAATTATTCTTAAAACTTCTAAACCAGCAATTTTTCCAGCATCTTTAGTAGCTTGTCTTTGTGAGTCGTTGAAATATGCGGGAACAGTAATAACTGCTTTTGTAACAGCTTGACCCAAATATTTCTCGGCTGTCTCCTTCATTTTTTGTAAAACAAAAGCTGAGATTTGAGCGGGGGAGTATTTTTTTCCCTTTCCCTCAACCCAAGCATCACCATTTTCAGATTTCACAATTTTGTATGGAACTTTCGAAATGTCCTTTTGGACTGAAGGGCCGTCAAATTTTCTTCCAATGAGTCTTTTAGCTGCAAAAATTGTATCACCTGCGTTTGTCACAGCTTGTCTTTTTGCTGGCTGCCCTACCAATTTTTCTTCATTTTCTAAAAAAGCCACTACAGAAGGTGTTGTTCTTGCTCCTTCAGTATTTTCTAAAACTTTAGCTTGTGAGCCATCCATTATGGCTACACATGAATTTGTAGTTCCTAAATCTATTCCTATTACTTTGCTCATTAATAAAATCCTTTCGTAAAGATATATGGGTGTTATTTCTTCATCTACAAGGCTATTTTTCCTCTTTTTTATCCCTATTTTCTTGATCTTTAGACGATTTTTTCTTTGCTACAGTTACTAAGACAGGTCTTAATAATCTATCACCTAACATGTAACCACTTTGAATTTCTTTTAAGATCGAGCCCGGAGATGCTTTATCATCATCAACTTCTGACATAGCTTGATGAAAATTTGGATCAAATTTTTTGTCACGGACATCAATTTTTTTTATTCTATTTTTTTCAAAAATTGATACTAAATCTTTTTCAATAATTGTAATATTTTCTATAAATTTATCCAAATCCTTATTAGTTTTAAGTTTTTCATCATTTTTAATAGCTTCTTTTGCTCTTTGTAGATTATCCAAGATCGATAAACTTTCCTTAGCGAAATTAAATGAACCAAATTCAAAAGCGTCTTTTATATCTTTTTCAAATCTTCTTCTTTGGTTTTCAATCTCAGCTAAAGATCGTAATAATTTTTCCTCAGATTCGCGTAATTTTTCTTCAAGTGTTTTTTCTTGAACATTTTCTGCGGCACCTATGTCTGGGGCTTTTTCGTTTTCTTGAGTTTTTTCAGAAACTTTTAAATCTGTATTATCATTATTTTTTTTTTCACTCATCAAGTTGCTATATAGTAAGTATTTGTTAAATTACTAGATCAAAAATGAAAAAAATTTTAATAGGCACACATAATAAAGGTAAATTTAAAGAAATCGCATATTTATTATCTAAGAAATATAAGAAAATCTCACCGATATCGTTAAAAATTAAAAGCCCTAAAGAAACTGGGAAATCATTTATTTCCAACTCTAAACTTAAGGTAAAGTTTTTTTCAAAATATGTTAAGTATCCCGTAATATCAGATGACTCTGGACTATGCATAAAGGCTCTTAGAAATCAGCCAGGTATTTTTTCAGCGAGGTTAGCAAAAAAGCATGGAAGTTTTTTCAATGCTATGAAATTTATTCTAAAAAGAATGAAAGGAAAAAAAAATAGAAAAGCTACTTTTGTTTGCAGTCTTTCCTATAGAAATAATTTTGGAAAGATCATTTCAGCAGAAGGCAAATTAAAAGGGAATATTTCTTTAAAAATTCTAGGCAAAAAGGGATTTGGCTATGATCCTATATTCATACCCGATAAATATGATATTACATTCGGACAAATGCTTAAATCGAAAAAGATAAAAATTGATCATAGATTTTTAGCTTTTCAAAAATTAAAGAAAAAAATTAAAATTTAACAAATTTTTTATTTTCAGTTTTATAAATATCTAATTCTTGTGTAACTTTTCCATTTTTAAAACTAAAAGTTCCAATTTTTCCTTGGATCTTATTTTTAAACAAAAAGTCATTCACTGATTTAATTTCTCCATTTTTTTTCCAAGCATAATAAATAAGCCCAAGCGCATCATAAGCTAGAATTGTAATCTCATTCGGATAAGTATTAAATTTTTTAAAATATTTATTATTATATTTTTTGAATTCTTTGTAGTTTACAGAGGGATAGTATAGATCTTTAATTGTATTCTCATAAAATATACTCTCATCAAACCATTGGTTTATAGTGGTAAATAAAACATTTTTCTGGTCAACATCAGTGTAAACAAGTGAAGTTAATACACTTTTTAAGGTATTCCCAAAATCAATTATGATTACAGAGTCAAAATTAACTGCTCCTAATGTATACAGTTGTTCTAGCCGTTCTAATTCTTTAACAGATTGCTCATCATCCTTGTCTTCAAACATTTTCTTTCTTAAAGCAAGATTTCTTTTTCTTTGAGAATAATTTGTAAAGATCTCAATTTCTCCCGTTAGAACTTCAGGATTAGGACTATAAGTAAAAGTTTTTGTATTTTTCAAATTTAAACTACTTAATTTTTGTTCAATAAACTCTAAGTATTCATTTTCTGGGTACATAATTACTGTCTTTGTTTTGTTTTTCTTTTTAATGAATTCTATTAATGCAAGAAGCTGAGACTCTAAACTTACTCCAATACTAATTATATTGTTTGAAAATTCAGGACTTATATTAGATGGTGAAATAAATATTAAATCATTATACTTTCTTACTTGATCAAACTCCAAATGAGTTGTGGGACCAATAATTATTTTTACCCCAGACGATCTAAGATCATTTATTGCTAATCCAAGCTTTTCTTTATTATTAAAACCAGAGTCTCTTGGTACTATGACAACATCTTTATCATTTATTTCATCAAGAGCTAACTGCAAGGAGTACAAAAGAGAATTACCTATCTCACTATACGGACCTGAAAGAGGTGCTAGTAAACCTACCTTAAGTGATTTATTATCCTCATTACTTAAAAGATTAGAACTTAAAAATAGTATATAAAATACAAATAAAAAAACTTTAATTTTCATAATGCAAATACTTTCTAAACACTTATATATTGTTTCGACACCTATTGGAAACCTTGACGATATCACTTTTAGGGCGATAGATGTTTTAAAAAATTCTGATTTTATTCTTTGTGAAGATACACGACGAACCATTAAACTTTTAAGCCATTATAAAATTAAAAAAAAATTGGTCTCTTATCATAAATTTAATGAAAAAAAACAATTAGCAAAGATTATTGAATATTTTAATGAAGGCAAAATTTTGTCTTTGGTATCAGATGCTGGAACCCCGATGCTATCCGATCCTGGAAGATTGTTAGTAAATCATTGCTTGGAGAATGGAATAGAAATTACGCCGATCCCGGGTGTCTCTTCAATTACTTCAGCTGTCAGCGTCTCTGGTTTTAGTGATCAATTTTTATTTTACGGTTTTTTACCAAAAACTGAAAAAGAATTAGAAAAAGTCTTATCCTTTGTTTCAAACTATCCATTTACTTTAGTTTTTTTTATAACATCCAAAAAGTTGAATTTTTATATTAAAAGTTTCAAAATTTTCTTTTCAGGAAGAAAAATAATGATAGCCAAGGAAATAACCAAAATTTATGAGTCTTTTATAAGAAAAAACGTTGATGAGCTTGATATATTTGAAGATCCCCTTAAAGGTGAACTAACAGTTGTCATTTCTGAAAAAAATAAAAAAAACAAAATTTATGATGAAGAAAAAATTGTGAATAAAATTAAAAAATATTTAAAAAAACATAGTTTGAAAGATACTGTAAATCTAATTGTAGATACAGAAAAAATAAATAAAAAAAAAGTTTATGATTTATGTTTAAAAATAAAAAATGAGAAAAATAATTAGTTTCATATTAATATTGATTTTATCGTCGTGCTCTTCTGCTTCACAATTTGGAACTGGTGTAAATATTACTTTTGATCCAAGGACTATTGGTATGCAAATAGATGATACGATTATGCAAAAAAACTTATCAGCAAGGTTAGCACTAGCAGATAAAAAATATTTTATATCGGTTCAGTCAGAAGTTCTCGATGGTAGAATATTTCTTTCTGGAAAAGTAGCAGAGCCGGAAGACAAAATTAAAATAACAAAGATGGCTTGGGAGACAAAAGGTGTACGCTCGGTAAAAAATACTATTACTATAAAAGGTGAAAGTAATTTTAAGGGCACGGCAAAGGATATTCTTATAACTAGTCAGCTTAGAACTGCGTTAATTTTTAATAAAAAAACAAAAGCAAGAAATTACACATTAGAAACTGTTAATAAAAATATTTATATTTTTGGCATAGCTATGAACGATGAAGAGAAAAAAGAAGTTATCAACGAAGCAAATAAAATCTACGATGTTAACGAAGTAATACCATCAATTTATCTAGCTACAGAGTTAAGTCGAACTAAAGTTAATTAGAATAATCTATTACATCAGATGAGTAGGATGCGATTGAAGCAAGATTTAAAATCTCCGATGTGCTAGCTCGCAAAGGTGCTACCTCGATTGGTAATCCTAATCCTATTAATAAAGGTCCAATTAATTTTCCACCACCAAATACTTTCATAAGTTTTGTAGATATTGCAGCGCTATGTAAAGCTGGCATAATTAAAATATTTGCATTTCCAACAATTTTTGAAAAAGGGTAAATTTCTTGATAAATCGGATTTAAAGCTACATCAGGCTGCATTTCACCATCAAAATCAAAGTCTACATTTTGACTCTTTAACATTTCAATAGCATCTCTTACGTGTTTAGTATTTTTTGAAATAGGCTTTCCAAAGGTTGAGTGAGATAAGAAAGCAACTTTTGGTTCAAAACCAAATAATCTAGCCACACGTACGCAAGACTTAGAAACTTTTACCAATCTTTCAGATGATGGAAAATCTTGTACGTTAGTATCAGCTACTAAAATAGTTTTTCCTTTAGATACAATCATTGTCATTCCAAAAATTTCTTCTCCAGGTCTTGCTTCTACAACTTTTTTTAATTTTTCTACTGAAGCAGCGTAGTGTCTTATATTTCCTGTAACCATAGCATCGGCATCTTTACAAGCAATCATCGATGATCCCCAAGCTATACGGTCATTTCTAACTAAACGGTCGACATCTCTTTCTAATTGACCCTCTCTTTGTAGTTTTTTATATAAATGTTTTACATATTTATCTCTTTTCTTTTTGTCAGTAGAGTTAACTATCTCAATTTTAAAGTTTTCATCCAGGCCAATTTTTTTTAATTGATCTTTAATTCTTTTTTCAACACCGATTAAAATAGGAATGCCTAATCTATTTCTTCCAAATTCTATCGCAGCTTTAAGCATATTTTCATCTTCACCTTCTGCAAAAATTACTCTTTTAGGATTTTTTCTAATCTTTGCATTAATTCCTTGCATTATAGACATTGAAGGGTCTAAACGGTTAGATAATTGATCTTTATAAAGATCAAAGTCATCAATTTTTTTTCTGGCTGCTCCACTTTTTATCGCAGCTTCTGCAACAGCGGAGGGTATTACACTTATTAATCTTGGATCAAAAGTTGAAGGAATTATATAGTTCTTTCCATATCTTGGACGATCTCCACCATATGCTGCAACTACTTCATCTGGAACGTTTTCTCTCGCTAAAAGAGCAATCGCATTTGCAGCAGCAACTTTCATTTCTTCATTAATTGCTTTAGCTCTAACGTCAAGTGCACCTCTAAAAATATATGGAAATCCTATAAGATTATTAACTTGGTTTGGGTAGTCAGATCTCCCCGTGGCTATAATTGCATCATTTCTAACTTCTTCAATTAATTCAGGTTTAATTTCAGGATCAGGATTAGCACAAGCAAATATAATTGGATTTTTTGCCATGGATTTAACCATTTCTTTGTTAACAACGTCTTTAGCCGACAAACCAAGGAATACATCAGCATTCTTCATGGCATCCTCTAAAGTTCTAAATTTTGTATCAATAGCAAAAGCGGACTTGAACTGATCGATATTTTTTCTTCCTTTATAAATGACTCCTTTACTATCGCACATGACTATATTCTGATTTTTTACTCCTGTGCTTTTAAATAAATTTGCACATGCTTGAGCCGATGCTCCTGCACCATTTATTACAATTTTAACTTCTGAAATCTTTTTCTTTGATATATCTAATGCATTAATTAAAGCTGCTGTTGTAATAATTGCAGTGCCATGTTGGTCATCATGAAAAACTGGTATATCTAAAATCTCCCTCAACTTTTGCTCAATTATAAAACAATCCGGCGCTGCAATATCTTCAAGATTAATACCACCAAATGTACCGCTAATATTTTTGATAGTTTCAATAATTGAATTTGTATCTTTGTTATCGATTTCAATATCAATGGAGTCTATATCTGCAAAGCGTTTGAATAAAACTGATTTTCCTTCCATTACGGGTTTAGAAGCTAAAGACCCAAGGTTCCCCAAACCTAGTATTGCAGAGCCATTACTTATTACTGCTACCAAATTTCCTTTACTTGTATAATCGTATGCGAGTTCAGGATTTTTCGAAATTTCTTTAACAGGGGCAGCTACGCCAGGCGAGTAGGCAAGTGATAAATCTCTCTTTGTTGTAAGAGGCTTTGAAGAGCCTATCTCAATCTTGCCCGACTTTCCCTTTATATGGAAATCTAGAGCTTCTTTATCTGAGTAATGGTCAATCTCTGTTTTTTTTGGCATTTAGTTAAATGAGTATGTAATATAAAAAATGATAATTCACTAAAAATTTATGGCTTAATTAAGAATATTTATGAACCTTTTATCTTCAGCTTACATATTTAGTTTTTTTACCTTAATTAGCAGAGTCTTAGGTTATGTTAGGGATATTCTTATAGCTATTTTTCTAGGCGCATCAATTTTCGCTGATGCGTTTTTCGTAGCTTTCAGACTGCCTAATACCTTTAGGAGATTATTTGCTGAAGGTACTTTTAATGCTGCTTTCATACCTAGTTACACCACTGCTAAAATTGAGGATAAAAAAAAGGGAAAAAGATTTGCCGATGATATTTTGAGCATTTTATTATTAATCTTATTATTTATAGTAACACTTGTAGAAATTTTTACTCCATATTTTATAAATATAATCGCTCCAGGATTTACTGATAATAAAATTAAATTTGATCTAGCAGTTGAACTAACAAGAATTACTTTCCCTTTTTTAATTTTTGTAAGTTTGTCGTCTTTTTTTTCAGGTGTTTTAAACTCTAATAATAAATTTGCTGCTGCAGCAGCAGCGCCAATTATTTTAAATGTAGTTTTAATAATTAGTTTAATTACATCATTTTTTTTAAATCTTAATTATGTGAAGCAACTCTCTTATGGAGTTACATTTGCAGGCTTACTTCAATTTATTTTTCTTATTTATGTAACTAAAAAATTTTACAAACCAAATTTGATATTTAATTTTAAGATAAGTAGCAAAGTTAAATTTTTTTTTAAAAAACTTTTACCTAGTATTTTATCTTCCGGTGTAACTCAAATTAATATTTTAGTAGGAACTATTATTGCATCTTTTCAAGCAGGAGCCGTATCTTATCTCTATTATGCTGACAGAGTTTATCAAATTAATCTTGCAATTGCAGGTATTGCAGTAGGAACAGTTTCTTTACCTGCTCTCTCTAAAGCTTTTAAAATGAAAAATTTAAATAAAATTTCTGACATTCAAAATAAATCGTTTGAGCTATCATTATTATTTTCAATGCCGGCAAGTTTTGGGTTAATTTTAGCCTCAGAGCAAATAGTGAATGCATTATTTGGGTATGGGTCTTTCACAAAAAATGATGTGGAAATGACAGCTGCAGCACTCAAATTTTTCGGTTACGGAGTTCCTGCATTTGCATTGATAAAAATATTGTCTAATTTCTTTTTTGCTAGAAATAACACTAAAACGCCTTTTTACATTTCACTATTCATTGTTCTATTGAATATATTTATAAGTGTAAGTTTGTTTAATAGAATTGGATTCATAATTATACCTATTGCTACATCCATTTCTACATGGTTTGGAGTTTTAATTTATTTATATTCGTTAAATTCAAAAAATTATTTATTAATAAAAAGTATGTTAATTAAAAATTTTATAAAAATATTGATTTCAACAATTATAATGTCTTTAATTTTGCTATTTTCTTTAGATATTTTTCTAAATTATTTGGATTATTCATACAAATATAAAGCTGTTTATTTAATATCTATTGTGAGTTTTGTTGGTATTTTTTATTTGATAACATGTTATTTATTAGGATTATTAAAACTTAAAAATTATAAAGCGAATTAAATGAATGATAACAAATTAGTTTTTTCTGGTGTTCAACCAACAGGAAATTTACATTTAGGAAATTATTTAGGCGCCCTTAAAAATTTTGTTGCTTTACAAAAAGACATGGAATGTATTTATTGTGTAGTAGATCTTCACGCTATAACTATTTTTCAAAATCCTCAAAATCTTCATGACAATGTGCTAGAGACAACTGCAAGTTTTTTAGCCTCAGGTCTAGATCCAAACAAAAGTATTATTTTTAATCAATCATCTGTTTCTGGTCATGCCGAACTGGCTTGGATCTTAAATTGCGTTTCAAGAATTGGTTGGATGAATAGGATGACACAATTTAAAGACAAAGCTGGATCTGATAAAGAGAAAGCTAGCGTTGGTCTTTATATTTATCCTAATTTGATGGCCGCTGATATTCTTCTCTATAAAGCAACACATGTTCCTGTTGGTGCTGATCAAAAACAACATTTAGAGCTCTCTAGAGACATAGCTCAAAAATTTAATAATGATTATAATTGTAAAAATTTTTTCCCTTTGCCGGAGCCTTTAATATCTCAAAATATTCCTCGAGTAATGAGTTTAAGAGATGGAACTAAAAAAATGAGTAAATCAGAAGAGTCTGACTACTCAAGAATAAACTTAACGGACTCAGCTGATGAAATTAAAAAAAAAATAAAAAAAGCTAAATCAGACTCCGAAGCAATTCCTACAAATAAAAAGTTACTTGCAAATAAACCAGAAGCTTTAAATTTATTATCTATTTATTCTGAATTAACCAAAAAAAGCCTAGATAAAATTATTTCTGAAATGGCTGGAAAAGATTATTCTATTTTAAAAACAAATTTAGCCGAGGTTTTAATCAATGAAATAACTCCAGTTGGAAAAGAAATTCAAAAATTACTTAAAGATAGGTCATATTTAAAAAATATTCTAAAAAAAGGTGCTGAAAAAGCTAATATTATTGCTGAGGAAAACCTAAAAAATATACGTGAAAAAGTGGGCTTGATATAATATAAATTTCTTTATGATACAAACTGAAGCTACACCCAATCCCGACTCTCTAAAATTCCTTTCTGAAAAAACTATTTCAGTTGTAGGGACTGAGGAATTTCAAAAGGGAAAAAAAAATATCATTACCGTCCCTTTTGTTGAGGAACTATTGAATTTTAAGGGCGTAGAATTGATATTATTATCAGAGAAGTTTTTGACAGTGAAAAAAACTAAAGATGTTTCATGGAACGAATTAAAGCCCATGGTTATTTCACATTTAAACGATTATTTTGAAAAAAGTAATGAACCAATCTTGAAAAATAAAGAGAAACCTAAAGATACCGCCAATAATAATGAAACTGTTGATAAAATAATCGAAGTTTTAGATACCAAAATAAGGCCAGCTGTGGCAAGAGATGGAGGAGATATAAAATTTAAGTCTTTTGAAAACGGAGTAGTCAAAGTTCAGCTGCAAGGAAGCTGTTCAGGCTGCCCAAGCTCTGTAATGACTTTAAAACAAGGGGTTCAAAACCTTTTAAAACACTATGTTAAAGAGGTTAACTCGGTTGAGGCTGTATAATGAAAAAGAAATTAAGTTATAGAGATAAGCTAATTGAATTAGCATACATTTATGATGTTAAGGAAATTAAAGATTATGAAAAAAGTAGAAAAAGTTTAACCTCTGGTCAACTTGAGCTTATTTTAAAAAAGAATAAAATTATAATTCCAAAGGACTTTAAATCTAATTTCTTAAGAGATAATTTTCTAAAACCTGTATCAAAAATAAAGTCTAATTTTATCGAATTTAAAGAAAATAAAATCAAAGATAAAAATAAAGCTTTAAGAAGATTAGAAAATTTTAAATTTGATACAAACAGAAAGATCAATAGAGGATTCAAAGATTTATGGGTACAGCTAGGTAGAATAGGATTAAACTTTTTAAATATTATACCTAAATTAGGAAGAGTAATTTATGATTTTTTTGGAGACGTGTTTACCGATGTATTTCACGGTATTTACAATCAACAATTTGATCCAAAAAAAGCCAAAAAAGTTATTTTTGCAATGTCTTCAGTCGTGATTGCAACAACAGTTGCCTTTAGCGCTGTAAATTACTTTACAGGTAGCAACATGGTAAAACAACCTGAGATTAAAAAAGAGGTAAAAAAACCTGAAATTAAAAAAGAGGTAAAAAAACCTGAGATTAAAAAAGAGGTAAAAAAACCTGAAATTAAAAAAGAGGTAAAAAAACCTGAAATTAAAAAAGAGGTAACAAAATCAAAAGAAAAGCCGAAGCTAGAAGTAAAAAGAAAAAGTGTTGACGAAGTAATTTTACCTAACTTAAATTTAAAAACAGAGACAGTTTTAAATCTTTTTAAAGATGTTGAGTACGATCTTGGAACAGTAAGATCTAAGAAATTGGTTAAACCAATTTATTTTACTCAATTTCCGAGAGATCTTGATGCATTAGAAAGTACTAAACTTAAAAAAGAGACATTTATAAAAATAGTATTACCTCTCATCGTAGCTGAAAACGAGAGAATAATCGCTGATAGAGAAAAATTAATTAATTTATCAAAGAAAAAATTTACTACTGATCTAGAAAAACAATGGATTAGGCAAAAACTGCTTGAATACAAAGTTAAAAAAGGTGATTTAGAAGAATTACTTGTTAGAATAGATATTATTCCAACATCTATTGCATTAGCTCAAGCAGCTAAAGAAAGTGGATGGGGTACATCGCGATTTGCTTTAGAAGGAAATGCAATTTTTGGTCAATGGACATGGAGTGGGCAGGGAATAGCTCCTCTAGATAGAGAGAGTAATAAAAATCATAAAATTTTAAAATTTCCTATTTTGAGAGCATCTGTAAAAGCTTATCAAAACAATCTTAACACACACAAAAGTTATTCGAAATTTAGGCAGAAAAGATCTTTTTTGAGAGAAAAAAACAAAAAAGTTGCAGGTTTGGAATTAACGGAGACGTTGAACAATTACGCTCAAACCGGATCAGAATATACAAAAAAATTAAATCAGATCATTAAACAAAATAGATTAACTGATTTTGAACCTGTTAGATTAGTTAATTCTGTTAAAAAAATTGAACTAAGTTCTTAGGTCTACTTCTCGCTGACAACGAATTGTATGCCTAGCCAGCGCCAAAATCCACTTGGATCTCTTAAGGAACAATTAATTCTCCCCCTCTCTCCAAGAAATTTTTCACTTATATTTATAAGCAATGTTAAATCATCCTCAAATTTAATATTTGATTGCCTCCAACGATCTCCTTCATTTGAATAACAGCCTAATGATTTCAGATTTTTAATCCCTTCATAAAACTGAATTTTTACTTTTGGCGGATTTTTGTTTTTCAAAAGATATTTTTCGCTT
Source organism: Candidatus Pelagibacter sp. (assembly GCA_028404615.1). Next base: position 113,537 of record JAOOBT010000001.1, on the reverse strand, counting down.
GGTATAATTTCTTTATACTTAAAAGGAAGTGTTTTAGTTAAAGAGTTAAATCTTTTGATTTCTCCATATTTTTCATTGATTGGAAATCTTGGCAGCTCGTAAAAATCTTTAGTTTCATCGATTACACCCGAATGTTGTCCAAAAGCATATTTGAATCCAAGAGATTTAATAAGCTTCTTAAATTCTAAACTGTATTCACCGAAGGGATAGGAAAAAAAATCAGAATTTTTTCCTAATTGATCTTTGAAAATTGATATTGATTTTTTAATATCATTTAATATTAAATCTTTACTTTCATCGACTAAATATTCATGGGTATGACTATGATTACCTATTTCAACAAAATCTTCTTTACTTATTTCCCTTATTTGGTCCCAAGTCATATAATTGAATGCACCAACCTCTCTTGTGCTTACAAACAAAATGAATGGTATTTTTTCTTTTTTGAGTAAAGGCCATGCATTCTGATAAAAAGAGGAAAAACCATCATCGATAGTTAAAAGAATTTTTCTTTGTTTTTTATTATTTTTTATTTCATTTTCAAAATTTTTCGGGTTTATAAATCGTATATTGTTTTCCTGAAGTATTTTAATGTGTTTTTTGAAATCATCTATTCTTATATTTGTAGAAGGATATTTGTTTTCTTCGAATCTATGATACATTAATGAGATTAAGCCAAAATCATCTATATCTTGTATGTTGGGACTTGAATTCAAATTATTTTGAATTATCAATATAGACATAAATAAAACAATGATAAAAGATTTTTTAATTTTAAGTTGCATAGGTAAAAATGACAAAATCGGGTTAAGAGTTAATAATAAATTCTTCATTCATGATTTATCAAAAAAAATTAATAATAACGATCAATTGGTTCTAAGCATATTAAATCTAGTAAAAAAATACAAAGTAAATATACATAGTAAATTCTCAATTCTTGTAAATAATGGTCCTGGAAGTTTTTCGTCTATCAGAACTTCTTTAGCTGTGGCAAAAGGAATAAAAATCTCAAAAAAAATTAATCTATTTGGCTTTAAAAACTCTGATCTTGGTCAATTTTCCCTTGCTAATATTGAGCTTTTAATTAAAAAAAATTTAATAGAAAAAAATTTGATAAAACCATTATATTTAAGTTAAATTGATGAACTATGATGAGTACAATTGAAGAGAAGTGCAAAGAAAAAGGCGTCAGACTAACTGACCAGAGAAAAGTAATTGCAAAAATACTTTCAGAGTCTAAGGAAGTTTACGGATCAAAAGACCACCCAGATGTGGATGAATTGCATAAGCGGGTTACAAAAATAGATGATAAAATAAGTATCGCAACGGTCTATAGAACTGTAAAACTTTTTGAGGAAGCAGGTATCTTAATCAAACATGATTTCAAAGCAGGCAAAGCAAGGTATGAAATTAATGATGACCACAATCATTTAATTGATATTAATAGTGGTGAAATTGTTGAGTTTGTTGATAAAGATATAGAAGCATTACAGGTAAAAATTGCAAATAAACTAGGTTATAAACTAGTGGACCATAAACTTGAACTTTACGGTTTAAAAATTAAAAAATAAATTGCAAAAAAAAATTTTCATTAAAACTTTTGGCTGTCAAATGAATGAGTACGATAGCAATCGTATTTTAGACTTAGCAAAAAAAATAAACTACATTCCTACAAAAAATTTAAGCGAAGCTAATTGTTACATATTAAATACATGTCATATAAGAGAGAAAGCTACAGAAAAAGTTTATCACGATATAGGCAGGATTAAAAAAGAGTTTAGAAATAAAATAAAACCAATTGTTATAGTCACAGGATGTGTTGCTCAAGCTGAAGGGGATATCCTTCTAAAAAAAGAAAAATATATAGATGCTGTAATTGGTCCTCAATCTTACCATCAAATTCACGATATGATTTCAAAACTTGAAAAAAAAACACCTCAGTTAAATTTTACTGAATTTGACGTTATAGAAAAATTTGATAAATTAAATACTTTTAAAAATTCAGATAATAAGATTTCTTCATTTTTAACTATTCAAGAAGGATGTGATAAATTTTGTAAATTTTGCGTTGTGCCGTATACACGAGGTCCAGAATATTCGCGATCATTAAAAGAAATTATGCTAGAGGCAAATCAATTAGTTTACAATGGAGCTAAAGAAATTACATTGCTAGGTCAAAACGTTAATGCTTATAATTTTGAGAATAAAAAACTTTCTGATATAATTTCAGAAATATCCAAGATAAAAAATTTAAAAAGAATAAGATATACAACCTCTCATCCCAGGGATTTTTCAGAAGATTTAATTGATGCGCATAAAAATTGCGAAAAATTGATGCCATTAGTACATTTGCCGGTACAAAGCGGATCTAATAAAGTCCTTCAAGCGATGAACAGAAAACATACTATTGAAGAATATTTAAAAGTTGTAGAAAAGTTAATAAAATTCCGACCAAATATAAAGTTTTCTAGTGATTTTATAATTGGATATCCAACTGAAACAAACGAAGATTTTCAGCAAACATTAAAATTGATGAACAATATAAAATTTATAAATTCTTACTCTTTTATATTCAGTGCTAGGCCAGGAACACCTGCTTATAATCTTGAGACGGTAAGTGAAAAAGAGGCTAAGAAAAGGTTAATAGAGTTCCAATTCCTTGCAGATAAAATAAAAATTAATTATAGAAAAGAACTAATAAATAAAAATGCTAAGGTGCTATTTGAGAATAAAGTAAAAAACGATAATAAATATTTTGGAAGAGATGAGTATTTTAATTCAGTGATAGTCGAAAGCAAGGATAATTTAATTGGAAAAATAAAAAATATTAAAATTCTTAATGTAAATCAAAACACATTATTTGGTGAAATTATCTCAAATTTAAATCAAACAAATTATGCAGCTTAAATAGATGTCTGAAATTAGCAAATTAGAGCAAAATTTAGTTATAAAAAATATTGATAAAGAAACCGTAAATATTTCAATTACAAATAATGAGACGTTAATGGCAATTGTAGGCCAATTTGATCAAAACTTAAAAAATTTATCTAAATTAACTAACACAGTAGTATATTTTAGGGGTAATTCAATTACGTGCAAAGGCGAAAAAGAAAAGCTATCTATATTTTGTGAGGCAATAAAATTTTTAATAAATAAATATTTACTAACGAATATTATTGAAAAAGAGGATATAGTTTTATCAGTGAAGAAAAATTTAGAAATTGATGAGTCAAATGTTAAAAGTTTTAATCAACTGATCAAAACACCTAAGAAATCAGTAATCGCAAGATCTGTAAAACAATCAGAGTATATAAAAGCTTTAAAAGAAAATGATATCATATTAGCTTTAGGACCAGCAGGAACTGGGAAAAGCTTTTTGGCCGTTTCTGTGGCAATAACTTTATTGATGGAAAAAAAAATAGATAGGGTAATTCTTTCTAGGCCAGCAGTAGAGGCTGGTGAAAAACTAGGTTTTTTACCGGGTGATATGAAAGAAAAAGTTGATCCATATTTAAGACCTTTATACGACGCATTATATGAACTTTTTGGGGCAGATAAAATTGATAAGAAAATAGATACTGGTGAAATCGAAATAGCTCCATTAGCATTTATGAGGGGACGAACGCTGAAAAACTGCTTTGCAATTTTGGATGAAGCTCAGAATGCAACAGAAACGCAAATAAAGATGTTTTTAACTAGAATTGGTGAAAACTCAAAATTAGTAGTTAATGGAGATCCTAGCCAAGTAGATCTGATAAATAAATCAAATTCTGGATTAATTAAATCAAAAAATATTCTTAAAGATATCAAAGAAATCAAGTTGATAGAATTTGATCATAAAGATGTTATAAGACATCCACTTGTTTCAAAAATTATTAGGGCTTATCAAAATAAAAGCACTGATGATAAAAATTAATGTAATAACAAGTAATCCAAGTTGGTATAATTTCATAACAAAACCAATAGATTATTTAGATAGAAAGATTGAAAAATTAAATATTAAAGGAAAAATTTTTCCAAAAAACATTATTTTTTGTACTTTGTTACTTTCAGGAGATAAAGAAATTAAATACTTAAATAAGAAATTTAGAAAAAAAAATAAAGCAACAGATGTTCTATCTTTTCCATTTCAAACAAAAAAAGAGTTTAAAAAATTATTAAAAAAAGAAAAAGAGATATATATTGGCGACATCATTGTTAATTTAAATAAAATTGAAAATAAAAATAATTTAAAAGTTTTTAAGATAGAATTTGATCGTTTGTGGATTCATGGACTAGTCCATTTGTTTGGACATGATCATAAAAAGGAAAAAGATTACCTCAAAATGTGCAAAGCTGAAAAAAAATACATTAGTTTTATCAATGTTTGAAAGATTTCTAAGTAATCGTTTTTTCGTACTATACTTAATCCCGTTTATAATTGGATCATCAGCGACATTATCTTTTCATCCATTTAATCTTGTAATTATTAATTTTTTTATCTTTCCAGTCTTTTTTTATTTACTAGTTTATATTAACAAAAAATCGAAGGTAGTTTATAGAAAAAAACCCTTTAAAACAAATTTCTTTCTTTTTGGTTTGTCATTTGGTTTTGGTTTTTATCTTAGCGGTATTTCATGGATTACTAATTCTCTTACATTTGATGAAACTTTTAAGGTTTTAATTCCGATTGCTCTAATTTTCATTCCTCTATTCTTAAGTTTATTTGTTGGCTTAACAACTTTACTAATTGGCCCTTATCTTCAATTAAATTTTTTATCACTAATGATTTTTTCTGGGGGTATAGCTATTTCAGATTATTTAAGATCTAAAATTTTAACAGGTTTTCCTTGGAACCTATGGGCTTACAGTACTACTTGGTTTAACGAAATTTTGCAGACTTTGAATTTGATTGGTTTGTACCCATATAATTTATTAGTAATAACGCTATTCTCTGTACCAGCAATTTTCTTTTTCAAAATAAAAATTGTTAAAAAATTACTCTCAATGTTTTTTGCAATTTTTATTATTTTTTGCCTTTATTTATACGGAAATTACGTTGTTAATAGTAATAACAAAAGATTGAGTGAGAATTCTAACAAAGTATTTGTCAAAATAATATCTCCAAATTTTGACTTAGAATATGGTCTTACCGAGATAGAAATACAAGAAAGATTTAAAAAATTAGTTAGGTACAGTGATCCAGATAAAAATAGAAAAACAATATTTATTTGGCCAGAGGGTGTTTTTAGTGGATACAGTTATAGCGAAATCTTGATTTTTAGGGAATTGATATCAGATAATTTTTCAAAAAAACATCTGATAATTTTTGGAACAAATAAATTTGATCGAAAAACAGGAAAGTTTTTTAACAGTATGCTTGTAGTAGATAACAATCTGGATATTTTACAAAGTTACAATAAAAGAAAGCTCGTACCCTTTGGTGAATTTTTACCATTTGAAAATTTATTTAGTAAAATAGGTTTTAAAAAAATAACCGAAGGATATGGTTCATATATTCGAGGAGAAGAAAATAATAACCTTGTAATCGATAGATTAAATATTCTTCCTCTTATTTGTTATGAAATTATTTTTACCGATCTTATACAAAATTCAAATAAAAATACAAATTTGATAGTTAATATTTCTGAAGACGGTTGGTTTGGTCAATCAATAGGGCCCGACCAACATTTTTCTAAATCAATTTTTAGAGCTATAGAAAATAATACCTTTTTACTTAGATCTGCTAACAGAGGGGTCAGTGCAATTATTGATAATAAGGGTAATGTTATAAAACAATTAAATAGAAATGAAGCTGGAAACATAGAGTTTGAAGTCCCGTTAATAAAATCAAATAAAATTAAAAATGATTTGATCTTTTTTGTACTTTTAATTACATATCTTTCTATCTTTTTTATTTATAGAAAAAAAAATGCATAATAATAAATATTTATTTACAAGCGAGTCTGTCTCTGAGGGACATCCCGATAAGGTTTGTGACAGGATATCCGATATGGTAGTTGATTCCTATTTAAGTAAAGATCCGTTTTCTAGAGTAGCTTGTGAAACATTAACAACAACAAATAAAGTTGTTTTAGCAGGAGAAACACGGGGCCCAAAAATTGAAAAAGAGGAAATTATTTCTAAAGTTAGAGACTGCATTAAAGATATCGGTTATGATCAAGAGGGCTTCAGTTGGAAAACGGCAAACATTGAAACTTATCTTCACGAACAATCTACTGATATAGCTATGGGAGTCGACTCAAAAGATAATAAGGACGAGGGCGCTGGTGATCAAGGTATAATGTTTGGATATGCTTGTAATGAAACCCAAGAAATGATGCCAGCTCCAATACATTACTCTCATAAAATTTTAAGATTGATGGCAGAGGATAGAAAAAATGGAAGTTTAAAGGGTATTGAACCCGACTCAAAAAGCCAAGTTACAATGCTTTATGATAATGAGAAGCCCGTTAAAGTTACTTCTATAGTAGTCTCAACTCAACATTCAAAAGATCTAAATCAAGAAAAAGTAAAAGAGGCAATAATACCATATATTAAAAAATCAATACCTGAAAATTTTTTAGCCGATCTAGACCAAAGAGAAATATATATAAATCCAACTGGCCAATTTATAATTGGTGGCCCAGATGGAGACACTGGATTAACAGGAAGAAAAATTATAGTTGATACCTATGGTGGAGCTGCACCACATGGAGGAGGAGCTTTTTCTGGGAAAGACCCAACAAAAGTTGATAGATCAGCAGCTTATGTTTCGAGATATCTAGCAAAAAATATAGTTGCAGCTGGTGTTTCTGAAAAATGTTTAATACAATTAGCTTATGCTATTGGTGTGTCAAAACCTTTATCAATTTTTATAAAGCTCGCTGATCAGAATGTTAAAAAAATAGACAAAGTTAAAAAAATAATTGAAGAAAACTTTGATTTATCACCAAGAGGGATTAGGGAAATGTTAAAATTGAATAATCCAATATACGAAATTACCTCTGCTTACGGTCACTTTGGAAGAAAGCCAACTAATAAGGGTGAATTTACCTGGGAAAAAACAGATAAAACTGATTTATTTAAAATGTAATCTTGAAAAAACCATAATTTTCTTTTAAAAACAGTTAAATTATTAAGCTTTTCAAAATGGGCACTAGCCCATTTTTTTTTAGGGGTGAAAGAATGTTGAATAAGGGTTTAGACAAGTTAGAACTTTTGAGAATAGTTGAGGCAGTCGCTAACGAAAAATCTATTGATAAAGAACTGGTAATAGGTTCGATGGAAAGCGCAATACAAAAAGCAGCTTTAACAAAATTTGGAAATGATAACAATATCGAAGTTGTTATAGATAGAGAGAGTGGAAATATAAAAATCCAAAAGGTCTTAGATATAGTAGAAAAAGTAGAGGACTCCGCCAGAGAAATAAGCTTGGAAGAGGCAAAGAAAATTGACCCAAAAAATGAGAATTTAAAAGTTGGAGAAAGAGTATTTGAGGAATTACCTCAGATAGATTTTGGTCGTATCGCTGCTCAAAGTGCTAAGCAAGTAATAAGCACCAGAGTAAGAGAAGCCGAAAAAAATAGACAGTATGAAGATTTTATAGATAAGCAAAGCCAGATATTGAGTGGAATTATCAAAAGATTAGAATATGGTAACGTTATTGTAGATTTAGGAAAAGCGGAAGGTGTAATCAAAAAAGATGAATTAATTCCAAGAGAAATTTTAAAGACAGGTGATAGAGTTAAAGCTTACTGTTATGAAGTAAGAAAAGAATTAAAGGGTCACCAGATTTTCCTATCTAGAGCACATCCACAATTTTTAGCAAAATTATTTTTTCAAGAAGTGCCGGAAATATATGAGGGAACAATCGAAATTAAATCTGTGGCAAGAGATCCAGGAAGTAGAGCTAAAATATGCGTTCATTCACAAGACTCCTCAATAGATCCTGTGGGAGCCTGCGTAGGAATGAGAGGAAGTAGAGTACAGACTATAGTAAATGAATTGCATGGAGAAAAAATTGATATTATTAAATGGACAGAGGACTTACCGACTTTAATATCTGAGTCACTATCACCTGCCGAAATTCAAAGAGTTTTAATTGATCAAGAAAATAAGAGAATAGATATAATATTGACAGAGGAAAATTTAAGTAAAGCAATTGGAAGAAGAGGTCAAAATGTGAGATTAGCATCAAAATTAACAAATTATGAAATTGATATACTTACAGATAAGGAGGACTCGGAAAGAAGACAAGCTGAATTTAAAGAACGAACTGAAACCTTAATTAAAAACCTTGAGGTAGATGAAACATTAGGACAACTTTTAGTTTCTGAAGGTTTTATATCTATTGACGAGATTGCACAATCTAATCCTGAAGATATTTCGAAAATTGATGCGATAGATGAGGAAACAGCAAAAGAATTAATAAATAGATCTAAAGAGACATTAATTAAAGAAAAAGAAACGGTTGCATTAAAATTAAAAGAACTTGGAGTTGAAGATGAATTAATAAATCTTAAAGGGATGACACAAGGCATGCTTGTAATTTTAGGTCAAAAAAATATTAAAAAACTCAGTGATTTTGCAGATCTATCTTCTGATGAGTTAATTGGTGGTTATGATGAAATTAAAGGAAAAAAAATTAGAATTGATGGTTATCTTGAAGAATTTTCATTATCAAGAAAGGAAGCAGATGACTTAATACTTGCTGCTAGAGAGATAGCTTTTAAGTAATGTTATGGATAAAAACAAAAAAAAAACACTTACGATTTCCTCAAATCTTAAAAAGAAGATTGACACTTCATCTATTTCAACATCAGGTAAAAAGTCTTTTTCTGTAGAAAAAAAAAGACCTTTTAGATCTAATAAACCCTTTCATAAGACACCCACAGCTCCAAATATTAAAATAAATCCTGATAGTAAGAAAAAAAATTTTGCAAGAAAATTTATTGAACAACAGGCTACTAAAGATTTTATAGTAAAAGATAATAAGCCTGCAGGCAAAAGTAAGTTAAAGCTCAAAGGGCCAGTAGATAAACGAGATTTCAAATTAACTGTTTCTAGAGCTTTAAATGTGGAAGAAATAGAAATAAAACAGAGAAGTTTAGCCTCAGTAAAACGAGCAAGATTAAAAGAAAAAAAGAAACCAGACGGAGATGATAAAAAGGAATTCAAGAAAGTTATAAAAGAAGTAAAAATACCTGAGCAAATTACAATTCAAGAACTTTCAAATAGGATGGCTGAAAAATCAAATGATATCATTAAGTTTTTATTTAACATGAAAGTGGTAGCTACAATTAATCATAATATTGATAAAGATACTGCTGAATACATAGTGAAAGAATTTGGTCACAAACCTATTTTAGAAGAAAAGCCATCTATAGAGATGAGCAAATCAAAAGAAAAGTTTGAAGGGGAAGTTAAAGCTAGACCACCAGTAGTCACGATTATGGGTCACGTAGATCATGGAAAAACTTCTTTACTAGACGCATTGAGAGACTCTAATGTTGTATCTGGCGAACATGGCGGAATCACTCAACACATTGGAGCGTATCAAGTTAAGACAGAAGATAAAAAATTAATTACTTTTATTGACACGCCAGGTCATGCAGCTTTTACAGAAATGAGAGCACGAGGTTCTAAGATTACAGATATAGTAATTTTAGTTGTTGCAGCTGACGATGGCATTAAACCCCAGACGGTTGAAGCAATTAAGCACGCGAAAGCTGCTAAAGTTCCTATAATTGTAGCAATAAATAAATGTGATTTACCTGAAAAAAATGTAAGTAAAATTAAGAATGAAATGATGCAATATGAATTAATAGCTGAAGATCTGAGTGGAGATACGTTATTTGTAGAAGTTTCAGCACTTAAAAAAATCAATTTAGACAAATTAAAAGAAAGTATCCTTCTTCAGTCTGAAATCTTAGATTTAAAAGCTTCTTATACTGATATGGCAAGAGGTGTCGTTATAGAGTCTAAAATTGATAAAGGCAAAGGTCCCGTTTCTACAATATTAATAAGCAATGGAAAATTAAATAAAGGTGACTATTTCATTTGCGGTGATACCTGGGGTAAAATTAGAGCAATGATTAATTATGAAGGTAAAATGGTTGATGAGGCTTTACCCTCTATGCCTATAGAAATCCTTGGAATGAACAGTTCTGCGTATGCTGGGGCTGAATTCATAGTAACTAAAGATGAAAATGAGGCAAAAGAATTAACAGAATTCAGAAAAAATAATTTAAGTCAAAATAAGGTTTTAGCTAAAGATAAGACAACTTTATTTGAAAATACCAACGAAAAAGAAGAATTAAATATTATAATTAAATCTGATGTTCAAGGATCAAGTGAGGCTTTGAAAATGGCAATTACAAAAATAGAACACAAAGAAGTGGAGGCTAAAATTATTCTATCAGATATTGGGATGATTAATGAGAGTGATGTCTCATTAGCAAAAGCATCAAACGCAGTGCTAATAGGTTTTAACGTTAAGCCTAACAGAGAAGCCAAGAAGTTAGCTGAAGAACAAAAAGTTGATATAAAGTATTTTAATATAATTTACGAAGCAATAGATCATGTAGAAAAATGTTTATCAGGCTTATTAGATCCTGACATTAAGGAGACAGTGCTTGGAAGCGCAGAGATACAAAAAATCTTCAAAGTATCCTCTGCAGGAAAAATTGCTGGTTCAAAAGTTATTAGTGGTGAGATAAAAAGTAAATCTAAAGCAAGAATTATTAGAGATGGAACTGTTGTGTATAATGGAGAAATCCTATCAATTTTTAGAGAAAAAAATCAAGTTAAAGAAGTTGGCACAGGTTTGGAATGTGGTATTAGTATAAAAGATTTTATTGATTTTAAAGAAAAAGATGTAATAGAATCCTATCTGTCGGAGGAAGTAAAAAGATCAATTTAAAATGATGAGAAATCAATCTTCACAGAGGCCCTTCAGTCAAAGACAATTGAGAGTTGGAGAACTTGTAAAGCAGAATTTAGGTGAACTTTTTATTAGAAATGAGGCTAAAATACCTTCAGTAAACTCAAAACTAATAACTGTAACAGAAGTAAGAATGACGCCAGATCTAAAAACTGCAAGAGTTTACGTTATTCCTTTAGGAGGCATAGATACTAAAGAAATAGTTAGGATCTTGACTGAGAACTCGCATCTTGTTAGAAGAGCTTTATCTAAAAGGCTAGATATAAAGTTTCTTCCTAAACTCACTTTTGTAGAAGATAACTCATTTGAATACGCTGAAAAGATTGAAAAGATAATAAAGAAAAATAGAGAGCATGATAAAGAAAAAAAAAGATTTAATTAAATCACTAGCAACTCACGCAAAAGATGTTGGTTCAACTGAGATACAAATAGGTTTGCTTACAGATAAAATTTCAAAATTATCTGATCATTTTAAAAAATTTAAAAAGGATAAACATTCAACTTTAGGTCTGACTAAGTCAGTGAATAAAAGAAAAAAACTTCTTACTTACCTTAAAAAGAAAAATGTTGAGTCCTATCAAAAGGTCATCAAACAACTAAATTTAAGGAAATAATGTTCAAAATACATAAAGAAGAAATAGAAGTTAATGGTAAAAAATTAACTTTAGAGACAGGAAAGGTAGCTCGTCAAGCAGATGGAGCAATTATTGCATCATTAGGTGAAACAGTAGTAATAGCAACCGCTGTAGGGGCAAAAAAATTAAATGATGGTCAAGATTATTTTCCATTATCAGTTAATTACCAAGAAAAATATTACGCAGCTGGTAAAATTCCAGGAGGGTATTTCAAAAGGGAGGCAAGACCCACTGAAGCTGAAACATTGATCTCTAGATTAATAGATAGACCTATAAGACCTTTATTTCCCTCAAGCTTTTTGAATGAAGTTCAACTGCTTCCAACAGTATTATCTTACGATGGTGAAAATCAACCAGATATTTTGTCAATTATAGCTTCATCAGCGGCATTAGCTATTTCTGGCTTGCCATTTCAAGGTCCTATAGGTGCAAGTAGAGTTGGATTTAAAGATGGAAAATATTTATTAAACCCATCTATTGAAGAATTAAAAGAATCAGAATTAGATTTAGTTGTAGCAGGAACAAAAGATGCAGTTTTAATGGTAGAGTCTGAAACTTCAGGACTATCTGAGAAAGTGATGTTAGATGCTGTAAAATTTGGACATGAAAAATTTGTACCAATAATTGAAGCAATAGAAAAATTAGCAAAAAAAGCTGGAAAGCCAAAATGGAAAGTCGAAGAGATTGATCATTCTCAGGTTAAAAATAAAATATCTGAAAAATTTGAAAAAGATTTAAGAAGCGCATTTAAAGAAATTGATAAGAAAAAAAGGTCTACAGCTATTTCTGAAATAGAGACTAAATGTAAAGAAATGTTTGCTGAGGATGAAAATGTTACCGAAAATCAAGCTATGGCTCAACTTAAGTCTTTAGAAAAAGATATTGTTAGAACTGCAATCTTAAAAGATAAGAAAAGAATAGATGGTAGAGGTTTAGCAGATGTTAGACAAATTAAATGTGAGGTGGGTGTATTACCAAGAACACATGGTTCTGCACTTTTCACTAGGGGAGAAACACAAGCACTTGTTGTTACTACACTAGGCATGACAGATGATGAGCAGAGATTGGAAAGTCTTGAGGGAATGCAAAGATCGAATTTTATGTTGCATTATAATTTTCCACCTTTTTCAGTAGGTGAATGTGGAAGAATTGGAACTGGAAGACGAGAAATTGGTCATGGTAAATTAGCTTGGAGAGCTATTAATTCCTCTTTACCTTCAAAAGAGAACTTTCCCTATACATTGCGAGTAGTTTCAGAAATAACTGAGTCTAATGGATCTTCATCGATGGCTACAGTTTGTGGAACTTCGCTTTCATTGATGGATGCAGGTGTGCCTATAAAAGAGCCTGTAGCTGGAATTGCCATGGGATTAATTAAAGAAGGTGATGATTTTTCAGTTCTATCAGATATTTTAGGAGATGAAGATCATTTAGGAGATATGGATTTTAAAGTTGCTGGCACAAAAAATGGCATAACTTCTTTACAAATGGATATTAAAATCACAGGTATTACATTCGAGATTATGGAAAAGGCTTTGGATCAAGCAAAAGATGGAAGAGAGCATATTCTTGGTGAGATGAATAAGGCAATTAAAACCTCAAGAAAAGAGTTTTCAAAGCACACACCAAAGATGGAAACAATTAAAGTCGATAAAAAAGATATTGCAACTGTAATTGGAAAAGGTGGAGCTACGATAAGAGAGATTGTAGAGACATCCGGTGCAAAAGTTGACGTTAAAGATACTGGCGAAGTAACAGTTGCAGCACCTGATGAAGCATCTAGAAATAAAGCGATTGAATTCATCAAAAGTTTAATTGCTAAACCTGAAATGGGAAAAATTTATAAAGGAAAAGTTGTAAAAATTATGGAATTCGGCGCTTTTGTCAATTTCTTAGGCAAACAAGATGGACTAGTTCATATTTCAGAATTAGCTGATAAAAGAGTGGCTAAAGTTGGAGATGTGGTTAAAGAGGGAGACGAAGTATCTGTTAAAGTAGTGGGATTCGATAGAGGTAAAGTTAAATTATCAATGAAACAAGCTTCTGCTTAAGCCATATTTTTAGGATCTGGCATCCCAACTTTATTATATCCAGCATCTACGTAGTGAATTTCGCCGGTAACTCCAGCTGCAAGGTTACTTAGTAAGTATAAAGCGGAATTTCCAACATCATGAATATCTACGTTTCTCTTTAAAAAGGAATGATCCTCATTCCATTTGTATAAAAATTTTGCATCTCCTATAGCAGATGCGGCCAAAGTTTTAATTGGACCTGCGCTTATAGCGTTAACTCTAATTTTTTTTTGACCGAGATCTCTTGCTAAATATTTTACGCTAGCTTCTAATGCAGATTTGCAAACTCCCATAACATTATAATTAGGAATAGCTTTAGTTGACTCATAAGTAAGAGTTAATAAACTACCACCCTCTTTCATTACTTTACATGCTTCTTTAGAAACCTCCGTAAATGAAAAGCAAGATATAAGCATACTTCTTAAAAAATTCTCTCTAGATGTGTTTAAGTATTCTCCAGATAATTCTGATTTATCAGAGAAAGCTACCGCATGAACTACAAAATCAATTTCACCCCATTTCGCCTTAATATCCTCAAACAATTTCACTACCTCTTCTTTTTTTTCTACGTCACAACTAAAAGTAACTTTTGAATTTAATTTTTCTGCTAAAGGTATTACTCTTTTTTTTAAAGCATCACCAAGATAAGTAAAAGCTAGCTCAGCACCAGCTTCAGCAAGTTTTTGAGAAATTCCCCAGGCAATAGATCTTTCGTTGGCTACTCCCATGATTAATCCTTTTTTACCTTTCATTAAGCTCATAATTACACCTTTTCAAAAATTAAAGCAGCGTTAGTTCCACCAAAACCAAAACTATTAGACATGACTGTATTAAGTGAAAGCCCTTTTTCAGTTTTAGTTATTATTGGGAATTTTTTGGCTTCATCATCCATTTCATTAATATTAGCTGATCCAGCAATAAAATTATTTTTCATCATAATCAAACAGTAAATAGCTTCATGCACTGAAGCCGCTCCTAAAGGGTGCCCTGATAAAGATTTTGTTGAGCTTATTTTAGGAATATTTTCACCAAAAGTTTTTTTAACAGCATTTAATTCTGTAATATCCCCGACAGGTGTTGATGTTCCGTGAGTATTTATATAATCAATCTTATTTTTAGAAGTAGCCATAGCCATTTGCATACATCTAACTGCTCCTTCACCTGATGGCGCAACCATATCGTATCCATCTGATGTTGCACCGTACCCAGTAAGTTCAGCGTAGATTTTTGCTCCTCTTGCTTTTGCATGCTCATATTCTTCAAGCACCAACACACCAGCTCCGCCAGCAATTACAAAACCGTCTCTATTTTTATCATAAGCGCGTGAGGCAGTTTCAGGTTTATCATTATACTTTGATGAAAGAGCGGTCATAGCATCAAACATTGCTGTCATAGCCCAATGAACTTCCTCACTTCCACCTGCAAAAACCACATCTTGCTTTCCCATTTGTATGAGTTCCATAGAGTTTCCAATGCAGTGCCCACTAGTCGCGCAAGCAGAACTCATTGTATAATTTGTACCTTTAATTTTAAAAGGAACCGCAAGTGTTGCGGAAGCTGTACTACCCATAGTTCTTGGCACAATAAATGGCCCCATTAATTTTGGAGTTTTTGCCCTAGTTTTATCAGCTGCTAAAATTACGTTTTCAATAGAGGGACCTCCAGAACCCATGACGATTCCGGTCTTAAAATTGCTTACTTCTTTTTCCTCTAATCCGGAGTCTTTAATAGCTTCTTTCATAGCTATATAATTATATGCTGAACCAGACCCCATAAATCTGATTGTTTTTCTATCTACAAAATCTGAGAGTTTAATATTAGGCTTTCCATGCACATGACTCTTAAGATTATGCTCTTTATACTCTTCAGCAAATGATATACCTGATTTAGAACTTAAAAGCGATTGATGAACTTCTTCTTGATTATTTCCAAGACAAGATACTATACCTAAACCAGTAACTACTACTCTTCTCATGATTTAAATAACCCTACTTTCAAATTTTCTGCACGATAAATAATTTTACCATCTGCGCTTAAAATTCCATTTGCCAGACCAACAGCTGTTCCTTCTTTTTTTAAAATTCTTTTCATATTTATCTCATATGTGGCTATTTTTATATTTTTCAAAACTTCACCAGTGAATTTTACTGAATTTACACCTAAAGCTCTACCTTTTCCTGGTTCTCCAATCCATCCTAAGTAAAAACCTACTAGTTGCCACATAGCATCTAATCCTAAACATCCTGGCATTACTGGATCTTTTTGAAAATGGCAGTCAAAAAACCATAAGTTGTCTTTGATATCAAGTTCAGCTTTGATAAACCCTTTTTTAAATTCTCCAGTATCTTTTTTAATTTCTGTAATCCTGTCAAACATTAACATTGGAGGTAATGGAAGTTTAGCATTTCCTTCACCAAATAATTTTCCCTCTCCACAAGAAATTAACTCTTCATAGTTGTAGCTGTTTTTTTGCATGACTTAGAGACTGTTTTACTTGATTTAGCAAAAGTTTCATATATATTTGTGTTTAGAATGATTATAAACTAGTAAAATAACTTTAAAAAACGTGAAAAAAATAGATATTTTTAAGAAATTAAGATCTTCTGGTTTGAGGCCTACTAAACAGAGAGTAGAAATTGCCAAATTTTTATTTGAAAGAGATAAAACATTCCATTTTACTGTTGAAAGCTTAGATAAACTTTTAGCTAAAAAAACTACGTCTAAATTTGCGTTAGCTACAATTTATAACACAGTGCATGCTTTTAAGAAAGCCGGACACTTAAGTGAAGTAGAAGTAAGAGGAAAAAAAACTTATTTTGATACAAACATTACTAATCATCATCATTTTTATGATAGTGAAACTTGTGAGTTAATTGACATAGATGCTAATGATGTGGTTATCCAAAAAATTCCAAAAGCACCTAATGGAAAAAAAATCAAAAACGTAGAGGTATTTATAAATTTAAAAAATTGACAGTTTGTCGCTTGATTTTTACTTTAGAATTATTATAAACTAGGAGAAAAACATGAGTGTAGAATATAAAAAAGATAGTAACGGAAAATGTCCGGTTATGCATGGTGGTGTAACTAAAGCAGGTGAATCAAACACCTCTCGACTTTGGCCAAATAGTATTAATTTAGATATTTTACATCAACATGATACAAAAACTAATCCACTTCCTGGTTTTGATTATAAAAAAGAAGTTAAAAAATTAAACTTTAAAGCTTTAAAAAAAGATTTATTAAAACTAATGACAGATAGTCAAGAGTGGTGGCCTGCAGATTTAGGAAGTTATACAGGGCTAATGGTTAGACTGACTTGGCATCAGGTTGGAACTTACAGGGAATTTGACGGTAGACCAAACGTCGGTTCACACAGGTTTTCTCCTCAAGACTCATGGCCGGATAATACGAACTTAGATAAAGCGAGACGTCTACTCTGGCCGATTAAAAAAAAATATGGAAATAGGTTAAGTTGGTCAGATTTAATGGTTTTAGCTGGCACAATGGCTTACGAGAAAGCCGGTTTTAAAACTTTTGGCTTCTCTTTTGGAAGAGAGGATATATGGGGTCCAGAAAAAGATGTTTATTGGGGTAAAGAAACAGTTCCACTTGCTGTAAATAGGTATGGAGATCCACAGGATCGTTCTTCTTTAGAGGCTCCATTAGCAGCGTCTCATTTTCAATTAGTATATGTTAATCCAGAAGGTGTAGAAGGAAAACCAGATCCTGTTAGAACTGCTATGGATGTTAGAGAAACCTTCGGAAGAATGGGCATGAACGACGTAGAAACAGCTGCGTTAACTGTTGGTGGTCATTCGATTGGGAGAGCGCATGGAAATGGCGATCCTTCAAATTTAGGTCCTGAGCCAGCAGGAGCTGATATTCAGGAGCAAGGCTTTGGCTGGATCCAAAAAAATGGCGGTACGGGTGTAAATCAAATAACATCTGGGCTTGAAGGCGCTTGGACAACTAATCCTGATAAATGGGATCATCAATACTTAGATCTTTTACTTAATTATGAATGGGAAAGTAAAAAAAGCCCAGCAGGTGCTTGGCAGTGGGAACCGATTAATTTAGAGGAGGAAAAGAAGCCAGTTGATTTAGGTGATCCAACAAAGAAAGCCAGACTGATGTTCACTGATGCTGATATGGCTATGGCAATGGATCCAGAATACAGAAAGATTTCAGAGAGATTTTATAAAGATCCAAAGTTTTTTGAAGATTCATTCGCTCGAGCTTGGTTTAAGTTAACTCACAGGACAATGGGAAGCAAAGATAACTATATTGGTCCTTGGGCACCTAAAGAAGATCTTATTTGGCAGGGTAATGTTCAGCCCTCTAAAAAGAAATATAGTGTAGAAAAAGTTAAAAAAATGATTGCAGCAAGTAAATTAAATCATAACGATTTGATAATTACTGCCTGGGATAGCGCCAGAACATACAGAAGAACAGATAAAAGAGGTGGCGCAAACGGAGCAAGAATAAGATTAGAGCCAATGAGAAATTGGGAAGCAAACGAACCTAAGAGACTTTCAAAAGTGCTGAAAATTTTAGAAAATATTTCAAAAAAAACAGGCGCATCTATTGCTGACACAATTATTCTTGCAGGAAATGTTGGTTTGGAAAAAGCAATCAAAAAAGGTGGATCAAAAGTCAAAGTTCCATTTATTCCAGGGAGAGGTGACTCAACTCAAGAAAAAACAGAAAATAGAAATTTTAAATGGTTGGAGCCTTTACACGATGGATTTAGAAATTTTGTTAAATCGGATTACTCTGTAATGCCTGAAGAACTTATACTAGAGCGAGCTTCTTTGATGGGTTTAACCGCGCAGGAAATGACGTGTTTAGTTGGAGGTATGAGAGTTTTAGGAACAAACCATGAGTCAGCAAAAGATAAAGGCGTGTTTACAGAAAAAGTAGGTGCTTTGACAAATGATTTCTTTTTAAATTTAGTTGATATGAAATATATATGGAAACCTACTGGTAAGAATTCTTACGATATTATTGACCGTAAAACAAATAAGGTAAAATATACAGCATCTAGAGCTGATCTAGTATTTGGTTCTAATTCAATATTAAGATCATATGCTGAAGTATACGCTCAAGATGATAATAAGGATAAATTTATCAAAGACTTTGTAGCTGTATGGACTAAAATAATGAATGCGGACAGACCGAATATTAAAAAATTAAATTAAAATGAAAAGTGTGGTGACAATGGAAAATGTCAAAAATTTAAACAAAAAACTTTCTAACGACTTCTATATTGTTCCAAATCTTAAATTTGATATTGATAAATTAAGATCTGATTTAGAAAAGATTTTAAAAAAGAAAAAATTTAATTCATTAGGGATTAAAAACTTTGCAGCAATACCTTTAAATCAAATACCTGGTGACAAGTCATCCATAGAGGGTCATAATGTTAGAGGTACTTATTGGACAATTCCAGATGAAAGCGGGAAAGAAGCAAAGAGAGACAAAGATATTGACGAGTCAAAATATACAGAAATACTTGCAGAATTTAAAGGTACTTACTATGAAGAGGTTTTTAACATCTTACGAAAAAATTTTAAATTAGGAAGAGTTAGAATACTTTTAAAAGAACCTAGATCAACTTTGAGCTGGCATAGAGACCCTGAGCCAAGACTTCATATTCCAATTATTACAAATAAAGGATGCAGAATGGTAATTGAGGATGTTAGCAAACATATGCCCGCAGATGGATCAGTTACAATTACAAATAATACAAAATATCATAATTTTTTTAACGGAGGGGAGCAAAATAGAATTCATTTAGTAGCATGTATTCTAGAAAATCCATTTAATTAAATGACAGAATTTACTCACGGAATATTATCAGCCTCTAAAAGTATTTATGATAACAATAAAGGTTCTATACTAAGAACAATAATTTACACGATTGGGCACTTTGCCATTGCCATAACCGTTTTAATGTTAGTTGCTGATGTTTCTTTTATGATTGCTCTTACAGATGCAATAGTTGAACCATTAGCTAATGCTGTTTGGTATTTTATACTAGATAAATTATGGACAGCTAAGTACAAAAAATAATTATAGCAATCCCCATAAGCTATTCCTTTTTACCCAACCATTGAATTCACCAGAATAAACTTTGCACCATTCAACTTTGCATTTCTTAATTTTTAATAATCTTCCCTTTTTAACCAAAGCAACTGGATTAGAATAAATAGTGGAACCGCTGAATATGATTAATTCCTCATCAATTACTATTGCTGCTTTTTTTTTTGATAATTGAGAAATATGTATCCAACCAGAATTGTTTTCATGATCTCTTATTTTTCTGAAATTTTCTGAGCTATCTTGCACTAACACTGGTAGGAATTTTTTCTTATAAAAAATTTTAATGGGATAATCAAAAGAAGGTCCTTGACGTAAATTTACTATATCATTTCTTAAAGTTCTAAAATATTCATCTTTTGAATAAAGATTGATTGAAAAGAAATAAAAAAATAAAATAATTATTATTAAACGCATTTATTCAAACATTTTGGATTTTTATTGATTTTAACTCTTCTTAAAGTCATTTTAAGTGAATTAAACACTAAAAAATTATTATTTAAATCGTCTTTTAAATTTAAAACTGTTTTCAAAACTTCGTTTGCCTGAAGTGATCCAAGTATTCCGGCTACAGGTGAAAATATACCTTCAGTCTCACAATTGTTCTCCCTTATTGGTAAATCAGGCATAAAACACCTGAAACAGGGAATTTTTTTTTTAAAATCAAATTTAAAAAGGTGCCCGTCAAATTTACTAATTGCACCCGAAATTAAAATTTTTTTTTTACTTTTACAATAATCATTTATTAAATATCTAGTTTCAAAGTTATCTGTACCATCACAAATGATATTGTAATCTTTTAAGATAGAATTAATATTTTTTTTTGAAATTTTTTTTTTAAAGGTTTTTATTTTGATTTTTTTATAAATTTTAATGACCTTAGATTTTGCTTGTACAACTTTATATTTTCCAAGATCTGAAGTATTGAACAATATCTGCCTGTTCAAATTTCCTAATTCCACTTTATCATGATCAACAATACCAATATTACTTATTCCTGATGAGGCAAGATAAGTTAAAAGTGGGCATCCCAAACCACCTATTCCGATAATCAAAACTTTTGCCTTTTTGATTTTCATTTGACCCGCAATGCCTACTTTTTTTAATGTAATTTGTTTTTCGAATCTTTTAAATTCCTTAAACTTAATAGCCATTAATTATTTTACTCCTGTTGAACCAAATCCCCCAGATCCACGCTTTGTATCATTAAGAGTTTCTACTTCTTTTAATTCTGCTCTCACAACAGGGCATACAACCATTTGAGCTATACGTAGACCTTTTTCAACGACAAAAATTTTATCACTAAGATTTATTAGTATTACTTTGAGTTCACCTCTATAATCTGCATCTATCGTTCCTGGAGTATTTAAAACACTAATTTGATTTTTAGCAGCTAAACCAGATCTGGGTCTAATTTGAATTTCAAAGTTTTTTGGAATACCAACAAATAAACCTGTCGGTATTATTTTAGTCTCTCTAGGTTTAATCTCAATTTTTTTGTCTATATTTGCTGCTAAGTCTAACCCAGAGGAGCCGTCAGTCTCGTATTTTGGCAATGGCACATTTTTTGATAACCTTTTAATTAATATTTCTGTCATCAATTAATTTATCCAACAATATTTGGGCAATTATATTAGCGATTAAACTTTTCTTATTTTTTTTAATTGATTTAATTTTTCCAGTTTTATCAATCACAGAAATCTTATTGAAATCAGAGTTAAATCCAATATCCCTTTTAGAAACATCATTTGCAAAAATAAAATCACAATGTTTGTTTTTAAGTTTTTTAATTGAATTTCCTAAAACATCATGAGTTTCTGCAGAAAAACCGGCTACTATTCGTGGCCTACTTTTATTATTCTTAGATATAAACTCAAGTATATCATTATTTTTTATAAAATTAATTGACTCAAAATTTAACTTATCTTTTTTTAATTTATTTTTATTTTTTTGGATTGGTTTAAAATCAGCTACTGCAGCAGCACACACAGCTAAATCAACTGGTAAAGCTTTTTTTACTTCAGATAGCATTTCATCTGCTGAAGTAATTTTTTTTACTTTAATATTTTTAGGAACTACAAATGTTGAGGGACCTGCTATTAAGGTTGTTTTTATTCCTAATTTATCAAGTGCTAAAGCTATCTCATATCCTTGTTTTCCACTTGACTCATTAGAAATGTATCTAATTGGATCTAAGTACTCTCTTGTAGGTCCAGTAGTAACTAATGCTTTTAAATGTTTATCTTTAACAATATTTTTTTTATGAAAATAATTCTTTAGAAAAAAGAAAATTTGTCTTGGGCTTGACATTTTACCTTCACCAAATTCTCCACAAGCCATTTCCCCTTTTTCAGGCCCAACAAACAAATAACCATAATCTTGTAAAACTTCTAAATTCTTTTGAGTAGCCTTGTGTAACCACATTCTTACATTCATTGCTGGAACTAATAAGATATCTTTATCAGCTGCCAATATTACTGTAGTGGCTAAATCCTCGGCTTTTCCACTTGTTAGTTTGCTCATAAAGTTAGCAGTGGTTGGCATTACAATAATTATATCAGCCCATCGAGATAGTCCTATATGATCTATTTCTTCTTCCAATTCTTTGTCGAATAAATTTTCAAAAGTCTTGGTGCCTGTTAAAGTTGTTATCGATAAAGAAGTCACAAATTCTTTACCGCTTTTCGTAAGGATGGTTTTAATCTCCGCGCCATTTTTTTTAAGCAATCTAATTAGGTCTAGCGTTTTATACGCAGCTATTCCCCCTCCTACAATAATCAATATTTTTTTATTTTTTAATGTCATAATTCAAAATTCAGAATACTAATAAAAATACGATTATAATACCAAAAAAACTTATTAATATGTTGTTTCTGAAATTTTTGAGTTTCATCTGTTCCATTTCCAGATTTTTGTTGTTAATCCCTAGACTTAATTTTCCTTCAGCCATCATTTTTAAAGCATAATCTGCTCTATCCATTAATCCTGGAAAATCAGGTATGCGTTTAATTATTTCTGCAGATGTGTTTAAAGCTGTATCGAAAGTAGATTTAGGACTTTTTAAGTTTTTTAACCAATCTTCTAGTACTGGCCTTGAAACCTCCCAGATATTTGTTTCGGGATACAGTTTACGAGCAACACCTTCAACTACTACCATCGTTTTCTGCAATAACAGAAGTGGAGGCTGAGTTGCCATGTTAAATTTTTCAGTAATCTCAAATAATTGAGCTAATAAATTACCGCCGGAAATATCTTTTATAGACTGTCCAAATATTGGTTCACCAACAGAACGTAATGCTTGAGCAAATTCTTCTTTTGAAGCGTCGCGAGGTACTAAACCAGCTTGAAAATGAACCTCGGCAACTTTTATGTAATCTCTTTTAATAAACCCATACAAAATTTCTGCTAAAAACTTTCTATTATTTTTGTCCAATCTACCCATAATCCCAAAATCAACTGGAACTATATTTCCTTTAGCATCTACAAATAAATTTCCTTGATGCATATCACCGTGAAAGAAACCATCTCTTACTGCTTGCTTTAAAAAATGTTGAATTAAATTCTCAGCTAATTGTTTAAGCTTGACGCCCTGTTCTTCTAATTTTTTATGCTCTCTAATTGATATCCCATCTACTTTATCTAAAGTGAGTATTCTTTTTGTTGTATAGTTCCAATAAATTTTAGGAACATTAAATCCCTTATCAAGTTTCGTATTTTCATATAATTCATTAGCAGCAGCAGCCTCAAATCTCAGATCCATTTCAATATTAGTGATTTCTCTTAAAAGGTGCACTACTTCTACTAGTTTTAATCTCTTGGCTTTTGAAATTGTATTTTCAACGATATATGCAAACAACATAAGGGCATCTAATTCCTCATTAAATAATTGTTCTATATCTGGTCGTAAGATTTTTATTGCTACCTGTTTTTCTTGATTTTCATTTTTTATTTTTGCAAAATGAACTTGAGCAATAGATGCTGCCGCTATCGGCTCTCCTATTTGAATAATATTTTGGTATTGTTTCTCACCAATCTCTTTTTTAATAACTTTTTTTGCCTCATAAAGTTCAAAAGCTGGAACTTTATCTTGAAGTTTTTCTAAATCTTTTGCCATTTCCTCACCGATTATATCTGGTCGTGTAGCTAAAAATTGCCCAAGTTTTATAAATGTAGTACCCATTCCTTGAAGTGCTTCACAAAGATTTTGACCTGGGTTATTATTTTTTAATTGAGTATTTTTCGAACCAAAAGAAATTAAACTGAAGAATAAATTTACAGACACTGGTATTTGGTATACTTGATTTATTGTGTCAATTGCACCTGAGGTAGACAGTTTCCTAGCAATTTGAAATAACTTAAAAACTCTTTTTAACATTTAAATTTTCCATCCAGAATGTATAGCTGATATACCGTTTGTGAGATTTCTGTATTCTACGTTGGTAAACCCATTTTTAGTTATTAGTTCTAAAAGTTGATCTTGATTATAAAAAGCGTCTATACTGTTAATCAAATATTCGTATGGTTTTGATGATCCTACAACATATTTACCTAAAGCAGGTATGACTTTTGAGTAATTTTTATATAAAAAACTTAATAATTCATTATTTATTTTTGAAAATTCTAGACACATAAAACGACCACCTGGTTTTAAAACTCTGTAAGCTTCCTTTAGAGCTTTATTAATATCAGAAACATTTCGTATGCCATAGCTAATTGAATAAAAGTCATAAATATTATCATCAACAGGTAAATTTTCAGCAGTAGACTTAATCCATTTGATATTCTTAAAATTCGCAAGATTTTTTTTTCCTTCCTTAAACATGTGTTCGTTTGGCTCTATGCAAGTGACCGTTGATAGATTTTTATTCCGTAAAGAAAATAGTTTTGCTATATCTCCAGTGCCTGATGCGACATCAATCAAAGAGGAGTCATTAGAAGGATTCATCCAGTCAATAAATTTATCCTTCCAAATACGATGTATTCCCAAGGACATTATATCATTCATGAAGTCATATTTGTTGTAAACTTCCGAAAATACAGAATTGACTAATTTTGCTTTATCTTGAATAGTGCTTTTCATAATTTAATTATATGCCAGAATTACCAGAAGTTGAAGTTGTTAAAAGGTCTTTAACTAATAAAACTCAAAATTTAATTATAAAAGCGGTCAAAATAAATGATGGGAGACTACGATACAAAATTAATAGAAATAAAATTAAAAAGATCATTGGGTTAAAGTTTAAAAAAATTTCCAGGAGATCTAAATATCTATTATTTTTTTTTGATAAAGACATTGTAATGTTAGTGCATTTAGGTATGACTGGAAAATTTTTTTTTGTTAACAGTAAAAGAAGAAAATATAAAACGAGTTTTTATTACGATTTAAATGAAGAAAAAGATAAAAAACATGATCGCATAATCTTTGATTTATCAAATGATAATAAATTGATTTATAATGATATTAGAAAATTTGGTTTTATAAAATTTGTAAAAAGAGTTAGTTTGGACCAAAATATCCACCTTAAACATTTAGGGCCCGAACCTTTAAGCACTGAATTTAGTGTTGAATACTTTAAAAATTTCATAAAAGGAAGAGAAAGAACAATAAAGGATTTATTAATGGATCAAAAATTTATATCTGGACTTGGTAATATTTATGTAAACGAAATTCTTTTTTTTAGCGGGGTAAGACCTACAAAAAAAATAAAAAAACTTACAAATTCTGAGATTCAAAAAATTATAAAATTTTCAAAAAAAATAATCACTAAAGCAATTATACTTGGAGGTTCATCCATCAAAAATTTTTCTAGTGGCAGTGGAAAAAAAGGTTTGTTTCAGCAACATTTTAGCGTTTATGGAAAAAAAGGTGAAAATTGCTCTAATGTTAAGTGCTTAGGTAAGATTAAAAAAATTGTAATAGCCAATCGGGCATCATTTTTTTGTAGTAAATGCCAAAAATAATAAAGTTGACCATGTTAAATTGCACATATATACAATCCTAAAAAATGCCAAATACTAAATCAGCAATCAGAAGAGTAAGGAGGGTTAAAAAACAGACCCAAGTCAATAGAATTCGAAAGAGCAAATATAAGAACGCCGTAAAGCAAATGGAAATCCATTTAAAAGATAAAGATAAGGCAAAGGCAAAAAAATATTTTTCAAAATTTCAATCAATTCTAATGCAGGTTGCCAAATCTGGTATTATAAGTAGAAACACAGCTGCAAGAAAAATTTCTAGAATTTCAAAAAAAGTTTCCTCTAAATAATCAATTTAAAGTTGATTGTCCAAAAAGATTTAATCTATATTTAGTTTCATATAACCAAATGTAGAAACTTAATTCATTCAGTTGAAAATATTTTTTTATTCTATCTGAACGATAACTGTACAACCAATTTGTAAATTTATTTTTGATTACAACCTATACGTAGTTGCAAAAAATTTACAAAAGTCGTTTAAAGGAATCTCTTTAAGAAAAATCTACATGGAAAACAACAATATAAAAAAACAGAACGCGTTTGTTTCAGAAGAAGAAAAGACGTTAAATTGGGAAGAAATACAAACATCATTTAAAAAGACTTTTGGTAGCGAAGTATATAACAGTTGGTTACAAAAAATCTCTTTAGTAAAAGAATATAATGACTATCTAGTTCTCGGGGTGCCTACAAGATTTTTTAGGGATTGGATAGTTTCACGTTATTTAGACAAAATCTTAGAGCAAGTTAAAAGCTTTAAACTCAGTTTAAATAGAATTGAATTTAAGATAATTGAAGAAAATAAAAAAAATCAGGAATTCATAAAAATTGATGAGCTTAATAAAGTTACCGAAATTAAAGACTCCATTTTAAATTATAATAGGCTAAACCCTAATTTAAATTTTGAGAGTTTCATACAAGGCAAAAGTAACGATATTGCGCTTTCTTATTCGAAAAAGGTATGTGAGCATATTTCAAGGTATAACCCGCTATATGTATGTGGAGGAGTAGGTTTAGGTAAAACCCACCTTTTAAATGCAATCGGATTAGAGCTTCAAGGTAATAATAATGTAATGTTTATTTCAGCTGAGAGATTCATGTATCATTTTATTAAATCCATAAAAAAAAATGATATGGTAAATTTCAAAGATTTTTTTAGGAAATCATCAGTATTTATAATTGATGACATTCAATTTATTAGTGGAAAAGAGAGCTTACAAGAAGAATTTTTTCATACATTTAACAGCCTTATGGATAAAGGCTCACAAATAATAATTTCAGCAGATAGAGCACCAATGAAGCTCGATAGAGTACAAGAAAGAATTAAATCAAGATTAGCCGGGGGTTTGGTAGTTGATATTGAGGCTCCAGATTTGGATTTAAAAATAAAAATAATAAAAAAAAAGATAGAAGAAATTGAGAGTCAATTTAAAGAAAAAATTAATCTAAGCGATGAGGTGATTAATTATTTAGCCAGTGAAAGCAAAACAAATATTAGGGAACTAATTGGTATATTAAATAGAGTTATTGCATTCAGCAGAGTTCATAACAAAGATTTAAATATAAGTGATTGTAAAAATATTTTAAAAGATGTTTTTAATCAAATTAGAATCATAACAGTCGATAAAATACAAAACGTTGTTTCAAATTATTTTAATATTGCTTTAAGTGAAATGCTATCTCAAAGAAGATCGCGACCGCTTGCTAGGCCGAGACAGATAGCAATGTACTTAGCAAAAAAAATGACGACTCGATCTTTACCGGAAATTGGAAGAAGATTTGCAAACCGAGATCACACTACGGTTATACATGCAGTTAAAACTATTACTAGACTATCTGAGCAAGATGATGAGATGAAAAAGAATATTAGTCAGATAAAAAGTTTATTATTAGAGCAGTAGATAAATGCAGTTTGTTGTAAAAAGAGATATTTTATTGAAATCATTAAATTTTGTTCAAGGAGTAGTAGAAAAAAAAAATACTCTTCCTATACTTTCAAATGTTCTGCTTCAACTTAAAGATAAAAAATTATCCATTGTTGCCACTGATCTTGACATTATTTTTTATGACGAAATAAGCAATGTCAAAATAATTAACGAAGGAAGCACTACAACTTCTGCAGCAATACTTTACGATATTTTAAGAAAAATTTCATCTGACTCAGAATTAAACTTCGAATTAAAATCAGAAAATAGACTTAGTTTAAAAAGTGAAAGCGCAGATTTTAATCTACTGTGCTTACCAACTGATAATTTTCCAACTTTTGCAGATGAATTTGAAGGGAGAGAAATTTCATTAAATAACAACAGATTTTTAAAACTTTTAAATAAAACAAGAATTTCAATATCAAATGATGATACTAGACACTATCTTAATGGAATATTTCTACATCTTACAGAGGCTCATGGGAGAAATTTTTTAACAGGCGTTGCTACGGATAGTCATAGATTGTCCTCTAGCAGCTTAGAGGTAGATAAAATGAATGATTTTAACTCTATTATTTTACCAAGAAAGACAGTATTTCAATTATGTTCACTCTTAACTGAGGCCAAGGACCCATTAACTATGCAAACCAGTGACAATAAAATAAAATTTACACTTGGGAGCATAAAATTGATTTCTAAAGTAATAGATGGGAAATTTCCTGATTATAAAAAAGTAGTGCCAACTCAAAACGATAAAACTCTAGTTGTATCATCAAAAGATTTTATAAATTCAATTGAAAGAGTTGCAAGTGTTTCACTCGATAGAAAAGAAGGAGTTAAATTACATATAAATAAAGATAATGTTCAACTCTCAGTTAATAGCGCTAATTCAGGGGAAGGAAATGAAAAGATAAAGGCAGAATTTAATTCAGAAAATCTAAACATAAGTTTTAATTCAAAATATTTAATCGACATTGCTTCAGAGGTTGAAAATACGAATCTAAAAATGAATCTCAAAGACTCTGTATCACCAGTCTTAATAGAGGACATCTCAGATAAAAATAGCTATTACGTTATAATGCCGATGAAAATCTAGTTTTATCGGTTTTTAGATTTTTTTTTATTTTTAGCTCTATAATTGTTGATACTAAATAGTTTTAAGTGGCTATCCCCAAAAGCAGTTTTCTATTCGATTAAAAAAATGATATGATGAAGAATTCTAAAAAATGTCTAAAACTACAGAATTAAAAAATACGCCGGCTTATGGCGCGGAGTCAATTAAAGTTCTTAAAGGACTTGATGCCGTAAGGAAAAGACCAGGTATGTATATTGGAGACACAGACGATGGCTCTGGTTTGCATCACATGGTATTTGAAGTTATAGATAATTCTATTGATGAAGCTTTAGCGGGTCATTGTAAAAATATTAATATCTCAATAAATCCAGATAATACAATAACTGTTGAAGATGACGGAAGAGGTATACCTGTTGATATGCATAAAGGAGAGAAAATGTCAGCAGCAGAGGTAATTATGACCCAATTACATGCTGGTGGAAAATTTGATCACGATTCATATAAAGTTTCTGGAGGTTTACACGGTGTAGGAGTATCCGTTGTTAATGCATTATCAGAGGAATTAAGGCTTAATATCTTCAGAGAGGGTAATGAATATGAAATTAAATTCAAAGATGGTAATACAATAAAACCCCTTAAAAAATTAGGTAAAACAAAAAAAAATGGTACGAAAATTACTTTTTTGCCATCTAAACAAATTTTTTCATCTGTTAAATTTAGTCCAACAATAATCGAAAAAAGAATAAGGGAACTAGCTTTTCTTAACAAAGGTATTGCAATTAAATTGACAGACAATACATCTAAAAAAGCAAAAGAATTCTTACATAAATATGATGGTGGAATATTAGAGTTTGTTAAGTTTATAAATAATAAAAAACCAATTTTGGTGAATAAGAATGAAAAAGAGGTGTTTAAAAAACCGGTATATGTTACAGCTACGAAAAATAACGTTGTAGTTGAATGCTCTTTCGAATGGAATGCTGGGTATTCAGAAGAAGTTTTACCATTTACAAATAATATACCTCAAAAAGACGGTGGAACACACTTGCTTGGTTTTAGGAGCGCGCTTACAAGGGTCATAAATAAGTATACTGCAGATAAAAATAATAAAAAAAATAAAATAACACTGTCTGGAGAAGATATTAAAGAAGGTTTGACCGCTGTATTATCAATTAAGATGCCAGATCCAAAATTTTCTTCTCAAACAAAAGATAAATTAGTTTCCTCAGAAATCAGAAACATTGTTGAGAATATTATTGGAGAAAAAGTTTCAACATGGTTTGATCAAAACCCGTCTATAGCTAAAACTGTCTTAGAAAAAATTACTCAAGCAGCTATAGCTAGAGATGTTGCTAGGAAAGCCAGAGATAGTGTAAGACGAAAAGGAACTTTTGAATTATCAGGTTTGCCTGGCAAACTGGCAGATTGTCAAATACAGAAACGTGAAGGTACAGAATTATTTATAGTAGAGGGAGACTCAGCAGGAGGTTCAGCAAAACAAGGAAGAGTGAGAGAATATCAAGCTGTTCTTCCCTTAAGAGGTAAAATTTTAAATACATTTGTTAATGGAAAAACTAATGGGGAGGATCAATCAACTAAAGCCTTATCTAAGATGATGTCATCTAACGAGATTGTGACTTTAATAAACGCTCTAGGAACAGGATCAAAAGATTTTAATATAGAAAATTTAAGGTACGATAAAATTGTAATAATGACAGACGCTGACGTAGATGGTTCTCACATAAGAACACTTCTGTTGACTTTCTTTAATAATTATCCGTTTAATCAATTAATAGAAAATGGGCATATATATCTTGCTCAACCACCACTATTTAAAGTAACGAAAGCAAATAAAAGTGTTTATATAAAAGATGAGAAAGCTTTGGAAGATTATATAGTTAATGTAGGAAAATTTGACAAAAAAATAAAAAAAGGATCATCCGAATTTAAAAAATTTTTACAAGATCAGAGAGATAAATTATCAATTCAACGTTTTAAAGGATTGGGAGAAATGAATCCAGAGGAGCTTTGGGAAACAACTTTAAACCCAGATAACAGAACCATGTTAAGAGTGCAATATTCTAAAGGAACTAAAGATAAATCAAAAGATGATCAAAAAATGATTAAAGTTCTTATGGGTGATGAAGTTGCTCCAAGGAAAGATTTTATCACAAATAATGCTTTAGACGTAACTAACCTAGATATTTAATATTTTAATGAATCTATCCACTCTTTTTAGGACAAAAGAGAACCTTAATTTAGATAAAAATACCCTTACAATACTTAGATATATAGCCATTTTTGGCCAGTTTTTTTCTATCAGTGTTGTATATTTCTATCTTCAACTGCCATTTCCGATTGAGTTATGCTATCTAATAATTTGTGTGGGTTTGGCTACTAACCTATATTTACAATTTGGAATTAAATTTAATCAACTAAAAGATCTATATGCATCAGTTTTTCTAATTTATGATCTAATACAATTAAGTATTTTGTTATACTTGACTGGCGGTATATTTAATCCATTTTGTTTTTTACTTATTATTCCTGCAATAGTTTCATCCACTTTCTTAAGTATGGGGACTACTATTATTTTAGGATTGATTACATCATTACTTTTATTAACTATTTCATTTTATCATCTCCCTTTACCCGGAGAAGAAATGGACTTACTTCATTTTCCTAATTTTTATAAAACTGGAATAATAATATCAATTTTAATTGGTTTAGTATTTTTAAGTTATTTCGGTATTCGCTTCGCAGGTGAAAAAAAGAAAACTTCTGAAGCGCTAAATAAATTACAAGAAGTAATTTATAAAGAATATGAATTAGAATCTCTAGGAGGGCAAGCAGCAGCGGCAGCTCACTCATTAGGAACACCGCTGGCAACCATTTCTGTAGTATCTAAAGAACTAAAAAAAGAAATTGGTGATAATAGTGAATTATCAAAAGATATAGATTTATTAATCAGTCAATCAAAAAGATGTAGTGATATTTTAAAAAAAATTTCAAAAAAACAAATAGAGAAAGATAAATTCTTCAGCTCAGTTAAATTAGAGGATCTTTTGGAAGAAATTTTAAATTCTTTTAAAGAAACTTCTTCTAAACATATAAATTTAGTTTCCAAAAATGACAAAAACAAAATTGAGATAAGTAGATCACCAGAGATGATATATGGTCTAAGAAATTTTATAGGTAATGCTATAAAGTTTTCAAAAAGCAAAGTAAATGTTTTTCTACATAGTAACGATAAAGAAATTAAAATAATTATAAATGATGATGGGCCTGGTTTCCCAGAAGATATCATCAAAAGAATCGGCGAGCCTTATATTAAATCAAAATCCAAGGAAACAAATCCTAATTCTGGATTAGGTCTTGGAACTTTTTTAGGAAAGACTCTATTAGAAAGACAAAATGCAAAATTGATTTTTAAAGAGGATAAAAATTTAGGTGGTGCCTCGGTTGTTATCAGCTGGTCACCAAAAAATATTTTACTTAACGTTTAAATTCAAAAGAATATGAAATGATTTTATAAGCCAATTTTGCTACTAAAAAGTTATATGAATCAAAATTTTTTATTGGTGCGAGTTCATTAATATCTGCACCAACTATATTTGAAATTTGACAGACCCTCTTTATTATTCGCAAAACTTCGTCCCAATACAATCCACCTGGTTCTGGAGTTCCAGTTGCTGGCATAATACTTGCATCAAAACCATCTACATCAAAAGTAATATAAACTTGCTTGTTCTCAAATAAGTTATCTAATTTTTTTAAATCCCAATTTTTTTTATCTTTAGCCCAAAATATTTCTATCCTACTTTTATTCTTATTGTAGTAATCCATTTCAGATTTTGAAAGATTTCTGATTCCAAAAGATACAACTTTTAAATTTTTAAAATCAAGACATCTTTTAATTGCTGAAGCATGAGAAAATTTTTCTCCTTGATAACTTTCTCTTAAATCAGCATGTGCGTCAAAATGAAGAAGGATTAATTCTTTATGTCTTTTAGCAAATGGTTTAACAGATCCTGGAGTAATAGAGTGTTCACCTCCTAAGACTAATGGAAATTTTTTTTCAGATATTATCTTTTCATTAATTTCCGATAATTGATTTAAAGCATCATTTAATTTACTTTTTATTTTGAAAGGTTTTAAAGTTTGAATGCCGATTTCTTTGTAAGGTTCTTTATTTAACTCTTCATCAAATAACTCAACTTGATGTGAGGCTTTAATTATTTCTCTTGGTCCATTCTTAGTACCACTACCATAGCTCACGGTTTTTTCTAAACCGAACGGTACCACAACTACTCTCGATTTAGATCTTTGATCTGCATCATATCCCAAAAAACCCTTTTTCTGGTTTAAGTAATTCATTTAAGACTTAAAAATTTGCGAAAAATTTCTTTTTGATCTCTTTTTCCAATTAGCTCTGTGATATGCATCACTGGCAATTAATGGCAATACGCTCGTAGCCTCAGCAAATACCATTTGTTCCTTTGTGATATCAACTTTGCCCCACGAGCTAGCCTCCTTTAATGTAGAGCTACTACAGGCACCATCTCTCGTATCCGCAACAGTAATTTGTATAGCATATTTATGCATATCGACCTGCTTGCCTAATAACTCTGCACAAACTACCGTGTCTTGAATGAAATTTTTGGGCACTCCACCCCCAATCATCAATAGTCCTGATTGCTTTGATTTAAGTTTAATTTCAG
This sequence comes from Candidatus Pelagibacter sp., assembly GCA_028404615.1. The sequence goes on along the minus strand of JAOOBT010000001.1, from coordinate 80,110 downwards.
TCAACTCTCTAAACTCCCTTATAGAGTCAATTGTAATATGTTTATCAGGATTTTTTTCTTGATGCATTACAAGTCCAAAACCTGCTGAGCTATCGGTAAAAGCTGGGCAAAATATCGGAACGTTATTATCGTACGCAGTCTCTATTAAAGAACCTTTTTTTTTAGAGTTAGATTTAAGATATTTTCCTAATTCTAATATAAATTCTCTTGAGGTATAAGTTTTAGGCTTTAATGTATTAGCAATATCGCAAATAGTTTGGTCACATGCTTGTAGCTCTTCCTCATCTATATAGGTATCATAGATTCTATCTATATAGTTATTTCTAAGCTCAGTATCATCTTGAAATTGAGATCCTTGATAATGTTTGAAGCCCAGAGCTTCAAAAAAATCCATATCAATAATAGAGGCTCCGGTAGCCACAATAGCATCCACCATATTATGTTTTACCAAATCAGCATATAAATCCATACATCCACCTGCTGAGGTTGAACCTGCTAAAGTTAAAAAAATTGAACAATCCTTATCTGCAAGCATTTCGTTAAAAATAGCTGCTGCTCTGGCTGTATCTCTAGAAGTAAAAGACATTTTGCTCATACCATCAATAATTTTACGAGCATCAAAAGATTTGATATCGATATGTTCAACCGGTGAATTGAGTAAAGACTTTTTATTGTGTCCGATGTTTGGACTATTTTTTTTATTCATTAAGCTACTAAAGAACCAACTTTATCATTTGTATTATCGTACATAGATATAATTGGTTTGTCACTTAATTCGTGGATTTCATTTGAATAAAAACCATTAAAGTTTGTTCTAAAAGTAAGACTGTAAGCACCTAGCTGACCTAACTCTATATAGTCACCTTCTTTTATATTATTTGGTAACAAAAAAGGACCTTTCATATAATCTAATCCATCACAAGTAGGTCCAAAAAAACTAAAAGCGGTAAGTTTTTTAGACTGAACTCTTCTGTCTGTGATCATTTTTGATGGTAAAACAAAATTTGGTGCACCAGCGTCAAATAAAGATCCATATGTTCCATCATTAATATACAGGCTATTTTTTTTTCTTAAAATAATTTTAACAATTGTAGATCCACTTTCTGCTACAAGAGACCTTCCTGGCTCGCAAATTATTTCAGGTAATTTATTTAGTTTTAAATTATTTAGTTCTTTTTTTATTTCGTCCATATAATTTATTAATGGTTCAGGATTAAGGTCTGGATAAATAGAAGGAAAACCACCTCCAACATTGATTGTGTCTGGAACTATCTTTGTTTTTTTTATTATGTTTCCTATCTCACGTATGCCCTTAGAATAAGAAATTTTATGCATGCACTGAGAACCAACGTGAAAACTTATTCCAAGTTTTTTTGAATGATCTTTACATAATCTAACTAATCCCAAAGCTTCGGATGGTAGAGCGCCGAATTTTCTAGATAAATCTATTTCTGCATGTTCATTTGAAATTGCAATTCTTACAAATAATTCTAAATCTTTTGCTTGGTTAGTAGCTTCCAAAATCTTTCTTAGTTCATCTTTGCTATCAAGAGAGAAACTTTTAATACCGTAGTCGAAGTATGCTGAAGAAATACTCTCTTTACTTTTAATCGTATGCATAAAGTGCAACTTTGAATCTGATTTAATTTTTTTAATAAGCTTAATTTCATTTAAAGAGGCAACATCAAATTCATTGATGCCGTTATTAATTATTTGTTTAATAATTTTTTCGTTTGGATTTGTTTTAACAGCGTATAGTATCTTTCCTGGAAAATTTTCCTTAAAAAATTTTACGGATTTTTTAATCTCGTTAAGCCGTATGCAGTATACGGGATAATCTGGTTGTAATAAGTTAACTAATTCGTTAACTGATTTAAATTTTCCCATTTCATGTGTCCCTCGTTTGTTTACACAAAGGTTTTTTAAAAAATTTAATAAAAAAAACCTTAATTATTTTGCGTTTAAGGTTTTTTTGACTTTGTGTAAAGGAAAAAATGTCGCTATTTGACTGTTGTATTCACATAAATCGTGCCCATATAAGACCTCATGAGATCGCAAAAAAATTTGCCAGAGCAGCTAAAATTGTCTGACTTTGTAGATAAAACGCTATTAATCGTTGATGACGACGATCCTTTAAGAGGAAGATTGGCTAGAGCCATGGAAAAGAAGGGTTTTCAAGTCAAAGAGGCCAAAACAGTTGCTGAAGGGCTTAACATGGTTAAAACCACCCCCCCAAGCTTTGCCTGCGTTGATTTAAGGCTTGAGGATGGAAATGGGCTTGATGTTGTGAAAGAATTATCTAAAAACAAAAAAGATTGCAGAATTGTAATGTTAACGGGTTACGGGAATCTACCTACGGCTGTAGCCGCAGTCAAAGCTGGAGCAATTGATTATATTGCTAAACCAGTTGATGCAGATGACGTTGAGTCGGCGTTGTTAGCATCACCAGAGTCTAAAGCCAAACCCCCTGAAAATCCGATGTCAGCTGATCGCGTGAAATGGGAACATATTCATAGAGTGTTTGAACTATGTAATAGAAATGTTTCAGAAACAGCTAGAAGATTAAAGATGCACAGAAGAACACTTCAAAGAATTCTTTCAAAAAGATCTCCGAGATAATCTAAATAAATTTTCTTATTTTTAATATTTGCTTAATTGCAAAAGTTGCTATCAAGATTTTAAATAGTTCAGCTAATAGAAAAGGTTGTACCCCCAGTTTGAAAATTGGTTTATCCCATCCAATTAAACTTCCTAACCATATTACACCTAATAAATAAATAAAGCTTGTGGCGAATAAAATTTTCAAAAAATTTTGAATTAAATTATTATTGTAAACAAACTTACCCGCTAAAAAAACTGCAATCAAGAAACCAATTAAATATCCCATTGTTGGCCCAGTGAAATAGATAAGACCAACTCCTTTTTCAGGTGTACCAGAAAAAACAGGCATTCCAAGAATACCTTCAAATAAATATAATGAGATAGTTGCTAATCCTAACTTCCAACCAAAAGCAATTCCTATCACAATTACCACTAAAGTTTGCATTGTCATTGGCACAGGATAAAAAGGTATCTTAACTTTTGAAGATATAGCTAATAAAATGCTTCCAAGCAACGCAACGAAAGCATATTTTATTATTTTTGAATTTTTAAAATTTTTAACTAATTCCATAATATTAATTTAACTTTTTTTTCGTTAAAATCTAGTGCTTTGTTAATTGAACAAATACGTCCTCTAAATCCCCGTCATCAGTAGAAATATCTTCTATTTTAATGCTATTTTTATTTAGGTAATTGATAATTTCTGTAAAATCTAAAGAATTTTTTTTATATGAAACTCCTATTATATTTTTCGAAATAATATTAAATTCAATACCTTTCATAGATAATTTATTATTTAAATCAAAATCTTTAACCTTAAATTTAATTTTCTTTGTCTGAATTCTTTCTAAAAGTCTTTCAGTTGTATCAAGAGCCACAAGATTACCTTTATCAAGTATTGCTATACGATCACACATTTCCTGCGCTTCGACAAGGTAATGTGTTGTTAAAATTATCGTTACACCCTCTTTGTTTAATTCTTTTACATTTTCCCAAAGATTATTTCTTAATTCAACATCGACACCAGCCGTAGGTTCATCAAGAATTAATATTGGAGGTTGATGAACCATCGCTTTGGCAATAAGCAACCTTCTCTTCATTCCTCCAGATAGACTTCTTGAATATGCATTTGCTTTATCCTCTAGGGCAACCATTTTTAATATTAAGTCCGTAATTCTATCCTTTTTTGTAATACCATATAAACCTGCTTGAAGTTCTAAAAGTTGTTGTGGGCTAAAAAAAGCATCTAAGTTTACTTCTTGAGGAACAATACCTAAGGATGCTCTAACCTGTCTAGGATTTTTATCTAAATCAAAACCCCATACATTAATATTCCCTGCTGTTTTAATCACGGTGCCTCCTAATATACTTAAAAATGTTGTCTTTCCTGCACCATTAGGCCCCAATAATCCAAAAACTTCACCTTGTTTCACCTCAAAATTTAAATTCGATAGAGCTTTATTTTCCTTTTTTGTTTTAGAATTCGAATAAATTTTAGTTAGATTTTCAACAGTTAAAACGTTTTTAGTCATGGTTTTTTTAATTTAAGCGAAGGATTCAATGTAATATGTATATATGACTTCGATAAAAAAAACAGACCATTTTTACTTAATTGATGGTTCAGGCTACATTTTTCGAGCGTACTATGCTTTACCACCCTTATCTAGAAAAAGCGACGGATTACCAACAGGAGCCGTGAGTGGTTTTTGTTCCATGCTATTTAAACTTTTAGAAGACGCGAGGTCAGATGACTCAGAAAACCGACCAACACATTTTGCTGTAATATTTGACTCAGCGAGAAAAAATTTCAGAAATGAAATTTATAGCGAATATAAAGCAAATAGATCAGAGGCACCTGATGACTTAGTACCACAATTTGAATATATCAGAAAATCAGTTGAAGCATTTAATCTTCCTTCTATCGAACTTTTAAATTATGAAGCTGACGATCTAATAGCTACGTACGCCAAAAAAATTTCAGAGGCTGGAGCTAAGGTTACTGTAATATCGTCTGATAAAGATTTGATGCAATTAGTTTCAAATAAGGTCAGATTATTCGATCCGATGAAAAGCAAATTAATAGGTGAAAAAGAGGTGCTTGATAAATTCGGAGTTAAACCAGAACAAGTAATCGATGTACAATCGCTTGCTGGAGATAGTTCAGATAATGTGCCAGGTGTACCAGGCATAGGAATAAAGACTGCAGCGGAACTTATAAAAAAATATGAAACTTTAGAAAATTTGTTAAAAAAAGCATCAGAAATACCTCAGAACAAAAGACGAGAAACATTATTATTAAATAAAGATAAAGCTATGATTAGCAAGCAATTAGTAACATTAAAAAATGATGTTCCTCTAAAAAATGATGTTACCGATTTTATTATTAAAGATATTAATAGAGACAAATTGTATGATTTTTTAAGAGAGATGGAATTTAATAGATTGCTAAGCCAAGCAATTAGTTTTTATGGTGAGCCAGAAAATAAAAATGTTAAAGATAAAAGCCTGATAAAAAAAAGCAATAAAATAAGCAAAAAGTCCTACAAAACTATTTTAAAAGAAAATCAACTGAATGAACTAATTGAAAGGTTAAATGAAAAATCAGTTATAGCAGTAGATACTGAAACCTCATCATTAAATCCACAAGAAGCCGAACTAGTTGGTGTCTCAATATGTTATGAAGCTAATGAAGCTTACTATATTCCAGTTGGTCATAAAGAAAAAACTGAATTAAAAAAAGATTTAGTTTTAAAAAAACTTAAATTAATTTTAGAAGACTCAAGTATAAAAAAAGTCGGCCAAAATATAAAATACGATTATATTATCTTCAAAAACCAAGGCATTGAAATGAGTCCTGTAGAAGACACAATGTTACTTTCATACACACTTGATGCTGGTAACAATAGACATAATATGGATACGCTATCCGAATTACATCTACGTCATAAAACTATTTCTTATAAAGATGTAGTAGGTACTGGAAAAAAACAATTAAATTTTTCAGCTGTAGATTTAAAAACTGCAACTGAATATGCAGCAGAAGATGCAGATGTAACGTTAAGATTGTATGAAATTTTATCTGAAAGAGTTTCCGAAGAGAAGTTAGAAAAAATTTATGAAGTTTTTGAAAAACCAATGATAAAAATTCTTTCAAAACTTGAAACCAACGGTATAAAAGTAGATGACACTTACCTTAAAAAACTTTCAAAAAAATTTGAGGAAAGACTTATAAAGATAGAAAAAGAAATTTACAAAGTTTCTGGCAAAAAATTTAATATTGGATCACCAAAACAATTGGGTGAAATAATCTATAATGATCTTAAGATAGCAAAATTAAAGAAAACAAAAAAAGGAAGTTTAGCCACTAGTGCAAAAATCTTAGAAGATCTTGCATTAACTGGACATAAATTTCCTAAGTTAATTTTAGAATGGCGCCAGGTTTCAAAATTAAAAAGTACCTATACGGATGCTTTACAAGATCACATAAGTAAAAAAACAAAAAGAGTCCATACCTCTTTCTTATTAGCTGCAACCAATACAGGAAGGCTCGCATCTAGCGATCCTAATTTACAAAATATTCCTATAAAAACTCTAGATGGCAAAGAAATAAGAAAAGCCTTTATAGCAGACAAAGATAATATATTAATTTCAGCAGACTATAATCAAATAGAAATGAGAATTCTTGCTGACATGGCAGATGTAAAAGAGTTAAAAAAAGCTTTTAAAAACAATCAAGATATTCACTCATTAACTGCAAGCCAAGTATTTGATGTGCCAATCACAAAAGTAACAGATGATTTTAGAAGAAAAGCAAAAGCGATCAATTTTGGGATCATTTATGGAATTACACAATATGGTCTAGCTAAACAAATATCAGTGTCAAATGAAGAAGCTTTAAATTTTATTAATTCATATTTTAAAAAATTCCCTGAAATAAAAGATTATATGAATACGACGATTCAAACATGTAGAAAACAAGGTTTTGTTACTAATATTTTTGGAAGAAGAATTCACTTAAGAGGTATTAATGACAAAAATTTTAGTGTCCGGGCATTCCAAGAAAGGGCAGCTATTAATGCTCCAATACAAGGATCGGCTGCAGACATTATTAGGCTAGCTATGATTAAAATTGATCAGATTCTTGAAGAAAAAAAGAAAGCAAAAATGCTTTTACAAATCCATGATGAACTTATTTTTGAGTGTTTAAAGAGAGATGAAAATGAAGTTAAAAAAATTGTTAAACAAGCAATGATCTCAGTTTCTAGTTCAGACCATCATATGTTTTCAATACCTTTGGAGGTAAGTATTAATTCTGGTAATAATTGGGGTGAAGCTCATTGAACGCCTAAATTTTGACAACATAATTAAGAAAATAAAAATATGGCTCAAACAATCGCTTTAGTTGATGACGATAGAAACATACTTACTAGTATAAGTATGGCTTTGGAAAGAGAAGGATTTAAAGTTCAAACTTATATAGATGGAGATTCGGCTTTAATCGGATTAACCAGAAATCCACCTGACCTAGCAATTTTGGATATAAAAATGCCTAGGATGGATGGTGAAGAATTACTAAAAAAACTGAAAAAAAAATTGTCAATTCCAATAATTTTCTTAACTTCAAAAGATGATGAGGTTGACGAATTGCTTGGTTTGAAATTGGGAGCTGATGACTTTGTTAAAAAATCTGGAGGTTTTTCTACTAAAGTTTTAATTGAAAGAATAAGAGTTCAACTTAGGAAAAAATCTACTACTGTTGATGATACAAAAAATATAATTAGTCACGGGAAACTCAAATTAGACCCAGCTCAGTTAGAATGTGAATGGAATGGTAAAGCTTTGCCTGATAAACTAACTACCACAGAATTTTTAATCGTTAAAGAATTAGCTAAAAGACCTGGTGTTATTAAAGAAAGAGCACATTTAATGGATATTGCTTACAAAGAAAATACTGAAATTGAAGATAGAACAATCGATAGCCACGTAAAAAGAATAAGAAAAAAGTTTAAAAAAGTTGATGAGAAGTTTTCTGCAATTGAAACTAGATATGGAAGCGGGTATAGATGGAATGTTAGCTAATGAAACAAAAAAAATCAGCTTCTATTTTAAAGAAGTTTTTAATATTTAACCTTACTGTTTTTTCTGTTTTAGGACTTTTTACAATCATATACCTTGAGGCTATTCAACCAACTTTAGTAAAAGAAAGATCTGATAATCATAAAATAGTTATCAATAATACAAAGGATAATCTTGAGAGACTTAATACAGAATACACTAAAGAAGGAATTAGAGATTTTTTGCTTTCCACAAGATTTTTATTTCAAAGTTTAGATCGTGTTCAGTTTTATGATTTATCCGGTAACCTTATAGGCGATACAAATATTTTAGATTTAGATCAAAGTGTATTTACAGGATCAGATATAATTTTTGAGGAAAACATAGGCAGCGAGTCGATCACACCAGAAATTGAAGAAAGACTAGAAGAAGAGCAAAAAGATGAAATTGAAGACATAATTAGAAATAAATATAATGATGAAATTATGACTCTTACAAATGATGAAAAAAATAATTTTTTTGTAAGTACGCTTAGTAAAATTAAATTTCAAAATAATGATATTGGATATATTGTAGTATCAGAACAAGCGAATGATATCACCACCGCTGTAAAAGAGAGGAAAGCATTTATTATTAGAACCATGATTGCTGTTATGATCGTGATTCTAATTTTTTCATTATTTTTAAATAAATATATTTTAAAGCCAATTGGTCTTTTAGTTAAATATAGTGATGGAATTAAGAAAAAATCTAATCAAACAATTGATATAAACAAAGTTTTTGTAAGAGATGATGAAATTGGAAAACTAACTCAATCAATTGATGAAATGACAAAAGAATTACAACAGAGAACTAATAGAGCAGAAACATTTTCAAATGATTTAGCTCATGAAATAAGAAATCCTCTTGCGTCTTTAAAAAGCGCTTCAGAACTTTTAGATAAAACTACTGAAAAAAGTGAAGGAGAAAAACTTCTTAAAATAATAAATCATGACGTCGAACGAATAGAAAGATTAATGACTGATTACACTCAAATGTTAAAAGATGAAGCATCTTTATCCCGCGAGAAAATGAGTAAAATTAATCTAGTTGAAATTATAAACAGTGTTGTCGAGGATTTTAATCAGGACTTAATTAACCAAAACAAAAAAATTGAGATAGTTGTTAAAAATAAAATTAAAAGTAAAAGTGGTCATTTCATATTCGGAATTAGCAACCGATTAGAACAAGTTATCGCAAATTTATTAGACAATTCTATTTCGTTTAGTCAAAACAATCAAAAAATTGAAATTAGTATTGAAGAAACCTCAAGTAATTTATTACTGTCAGTAAAAGATGAAGGGCCTGGTTTCGCTGAAACATCTCCTCAGAAAATTTTTAAACGTTTTTATAGCAATAGACCTAAAAGTTTCGGTAAACATTCTGGCTTGGGTTTAAATATTGTAAAAAACATAATTCAATTACATAAGGGCACGATTGCAGCTTCAAATAGACTTAATACAAAAGGAGCGCAGGTTGAGGTTTTACTTCCTAAATTGTCCTAACATTATTTCTTGCTATGGTTTATTTATGTTGATATTAACTCCTTCAATATGACACAAGATTATAAAGTAAAAGATATTTCCCAGGCAGACTTTGGTAGAAAAGAAATTTCTCTAGCAGAGACAGAAATGCCAGGACTCATGGCTTTGAGAAAAGAATATAAAGGTAAAAAACCATTAAAGGGTGCAAAAATCCTTGGTTGTCTTCATATGACAATTCAAACAGCCGTTTTGATTGAAACTTTAGTAGAGCTAGGAGCAGAGGTAAGATGGTCTTCATGTAATATTTTTTCGACGCAAGATCATGCGGCTGCAGCAATCGCAAAAGCAGGTATTCCTGTATTTGCTTGGAAAGGTGAAACCGAGGAAGAATATTGGTGGTGCGTTAGACAAACTATTGAAGGAAAAAAAGATTGGAAACCAAATATGATTTTAGATGATGGTGGCGATCTTACAGCTTTAATGCATAAAGATTATAAAAATTTATTAAAAGATATTAAAGGAGTTTCAGAGGAAACTACAACAGGAGTTTTAGCTCTTAAAAAAATGGAGTCTAATAAAGAATTATTAATTCCTGCTATAAATGTAAATGACTCAGTGACAAAATCAAAATTTGATAATCTCTATGGTTGTAGAGAAAGTTTAGTAGACGGGATTAAAAGAGCAACAGATGTAATGATGTCAGGTAAAGTAGCCATTGTAGCTGGATTCGGAGATGTTGGTAAAGGAAGCGCAGCTTCATTAAGGCAAGCAGGCGCAAGAGTAATGGTTACCGAGACAGACCCAATATGTGCGTTACAAGCTGCTATGGAAGGATACGAAGTTGTTGTTATGGATGAAGCTATAAAAGATGCTGACATAGTTGTAACCGCAACAGGAAACAAAGACATAGTTACAGCGGATCATATGAGAAATATGAAAGACAGAGCAATACTTTGTAACATTGGTCACTTTGATAACGAAATACAAGTTGAAGCATTAAAGAATTATAAGTGGGATGAAATAAAACCTCAAGTTCATGAAATAGAATTACCTAGTAAAAAAAGAATTATCCTTTTAGCTGAAGGTAGATTGGTTAATCTTGGATGCGCTACAGGACACCCAAGTTTTGTGATGAGCGCTTCATTTACAAATCAAGTGATTGCTCAAATTGAGTTATGGAACAATTCTGATAAATATGAGAAGAAAGTTTATGTGCTTCCAAAACATCTTGATGAAAAGGTTGCAATGCTTCATTTAGAAAAAGTGGGAGCTAAATTAACAAAGATGTCAAAAGAGCAAGCCGATTATATTAGCGTTAAACCATCAGGACCATTTAAACCAGATACTTATCGCTACTAACAGTAGCTAATGATTGTTAAATCTTTAGACCATTTAAATCTAATATCTAAATCAATTTCAAAAAAATTAGAAAATGGAGATTACATTTTCTTAATTGGTGAAATCGGTGTAGGGAAGACTACATTCACAAGATTTTTAATTAATAACTTACAAAATCAAAAAGGACTTAAAGAAACAGAGGTGTTAAGTCCTACATTTAACCTACTTTATGAATATGAAATTAAAGATCTTAAGATTATGCATTATGATCTTTATCGAATTAAAAAAGCCAATGAATTAGATCATCTTGGTATTTTTTCAGAAAATGAAAAAACAATTAAAATTATAGAATGGCCAGACTTAATTAAAACACCATTGAATAATAAATTAGAAATTCATTTAGAGTATGGAGAAAAAGATAAGGAAAGAAAAATGAAAATAAATGGGGTAAACAAATGGAAAGATTTTGAAAATGAAATATAAATTAAAAAAAATTTCAGGAGATGCTTCATTTAGAGAATTTTATAGATTAAAAAAAAACAACAAAACCTCAATCATTGTTACTGCTAAAAAAGAAAAATTTAAGAATCTTGCAGTATATGTGGTGATAAATAATATTCTTAACCACAACAGGATTAATGCTCCAAAATTAATAAGTAATCATTATAAAAACGATATGATCGAAATATCTGATTTAGGCGAAAAATCCTTCTACGATCACGTAATTTCAAAAAAAAATAAACTTAATAGCTATAAATCATTAATAAAATTATTAATTAAGATACAAAAAATAAAAGTAAAAAAACTTTATAAATTTAAAAATTTTAAAATTACAATACCAAAATATACATTATCCTATCTTCATAAAGATTCTGATTTGTTTTTTGATTGGTACTTAAAATACGCCCTTAAAGATAAAAAAATTACTAATATTAAAAAAATATTAAAATCTGAACTAAATAAAGTTTATAAAAATCTAAATTATCAAAATAATACTTTCGTACATAGAGATTTTCATATTTCAAATGTAATGATTAATAAAAACAAATTGGGAATAATTGATAGCCAGGATGCAATTATCGGAAATCCTTTGTATGATATAGCATCCTTAATTGACGACGTAAGAATTAAATTACCGAGTAAATTACAAAATAAACTATTTGATTTTTACCATAAGAATTCAAAACTTAAAAACAATCATATAAAAAAATTAAAAAATGACTTTGACATTTTGTCAGTGCAAAGAAATTTAAAAATATTAGGAATATTTGTACGTTTATACAAAAGAGATAACAAAAATCATTATCTTAAATTTTTACCTTACACATGGACGCTCATAGAAAAAAGATTACAAAATCCAGTACTCAAAAATTTAAAATTATTATTTTATAAACACTTGTCTATTAAAAAACTTAAACAATTAAATAAAATATGAATATTAAATATGGAATGATTTTAGCAGCAGGGTTAGGAAAAAGAATGCAGCCTTTGACACTAAAAACTCCTAAACCATTATTAGAAATAAATAATTACACATTATTGGAAAGAGCGATAAATTTATTGATCAGTCATGGTGTTCAAGAAATAAGTATTAATGTTCATTATCTTCCTGATCAGATTAAATCGTTTATAAATAGAAAGAAATTTAAAGTTAAGATTACAATTTCTAATGAAGAAAATTTATTATTAGACACAGGCGGTGGTGTACTTAAAGGTACACAAAATTTTAGTGACAATCCTTTTTTTGTAATTAATCCAGATACTGTTTGGAGCAAACATTATCTAGCAGAATTAAAGAGTTTAGAGGCTATTTATTTAAAGAATAATAAACCGACATTACTTTTAGTGAACAAAAAATTATCCATTGATCCATCCTTTAAAGGAGATTTTAATTTAAATAATGAAAAAATTTCTAAGGATAGTGAAAATCAATTTATTTTTACTGGATTGCAAATTATTAATAGAAGTGTTTTCACGAATGAAAAATCAGAAGTTTTTTCACTGAATAAAGTATGGAATAGATTAATTAAAGATAAAAACTTACTGGGCTTAGAAAGTAATCAAAAATTTTACCACTTAAACACTTCTGATATGTATAGGAAAATTCAAAGTCTTAATATTATTGATTAAAAATTATATCCTTAGCTCTGGAATTGTCTAAATAATAATATTTTTCAATTTTTAAATTATCACCAAATTCAATTAACAGCGGATTACCTGTTGGTATTTCCAATTCATTTATTTTTGTATCCGAAATATTAAATAAATATTTACATAAAGCCCTTAGAGAATTTCCATGAGCTGAAATTAAAATATTATTATTTTCTAAAAGATTTTTCTTAATTTCAACCTCATAAAAAGGTACCACCCTGTCATATGTACTTTTTAAGGATTCAGTAAATGGGGTCATTCCCACAGGTATACTAGCATTCAGTGGACTAAATAAATTTAGGTATTCACTTTTTTCCTCCATTGGAGGAGGGGCTACATCCCAGGATCTCCTGTACTTTTTGAATTGTTCTTCTCCAATTTTATTCTTTGTTTCTTCTTTGTTTAAACCCGTTAACGATCCATAGTGCCTTTCATTTAGTTGCCAAGCAGTATTGAATTTTAGCTCTAGGTTATTTTTTTTAAGAATAGTTGTTAGAGTTTTAATCGCCCTTTTTAAATATGAAGTATAAGAGATATCTATGTTAATGTTTAAATCTTTTATAATCTGACCTGATTTTTCAGCTTCCAGGACCCCTTTATCTGAAAGATCTACATCTACCCAACCTGTAAACCTATTTTCTGCATTCCAAACACTTTGTCCATGTCTTGTGAGAATTAATTTAGTCATAATAGTTAAAATAGCTATTATGTACTATATTTAATCATTAATGAAAAATACTATATTTAAATTAACAGAGTATGTTTACTATTTTTCATTAATAGTTTTACTTATTCTGTATTTATTTCCTGGAAGTTTATTAGGATATTTTTTATATGGCAACTTAGGCCAACAACCAAATTTAATAACTAACCCAATTGGAACATCTATAAATCACTTAATTTTTTTTTCTTATATTACTGTATTAGTAATAATAGTCAGATTAAGAATTAAAAATATTTTGACTAATTATCTATTTATTCTATTTATTTCCTGCATATTAGAAATTTTTCACTTAATAGTTCCTAATAGGGCTTTTGAATTGTATGATTTAATAGCTAATTTTACTGGAGTAGTTATAATTTTATTAATTAACAGTTTTGTAAAATGGCGAAAACAGCTTTAATATTAATCTTAACGTTTTTCTTAGCCCAAACGCTTAATAGTACAGAAATTTATGGAGTGCCAATAATAATTGATGGTGACACTGTACACATTAATAATAAAAAAATAAGACTAGAAGGAATTGATGCTCCAGAAATCAAACAACAATGTAAAAAACCATTTTTAAAAATTTCAGTAATAATTGGTTTTGAATTTAATAAAGATTATTCATGTGGTGTTATGGCAAAAAAAAAACTGGTAGATAAAATTAATTATTCAAAAATAAAATGCATTTCGTCATCAAAAGATAGATACAAAAGATTTTTAGCTACTTGTTTTAAAGATAAAATCAATCTTAATAAATGGATGGTAAGGAACGGTAATGCAGTAGCTTACAAAAGATATTCAAAAGATTATGTGAGAGATGAAGCTTACGCAAAAGAAAATAAGCTTGGTTTGTGGAAAGGATCTTTTATAATGCCAGAAAAGTGGAGAAAGCTTAACTAATTTTTAGTATAAATTAGTAAGTGATTCATTTTAAAAAAATTATAATAATTTTAATTTTATTTATTCTTAACGCATGTTCTTCGATACCAAAAAATACGCAAAATAGCTGCGCAATTTTTGAGGAAAGATATCTTTGGTATAAACACGCAAAAGCTTCTTATGAAAGATGGGGAGCACCTATTCATTTACAACTAGCCTTTGTTAAAAAAGAAAGTGATTTCAATTGGTTAGCTAAGCCACCACGAAAAAAATTGTTTAAAGTTATTCCTTTCAAAAGACCTTCAAGTTCATTTGGATACTCTCAAGCAGTTAAAGGAACATGGGAACAATATAAAAAAGAGACTAATAGTCCTTTAGCTACAAGAGCTAGATTCAAAGACTCTGTTGATTTTATAGGTTGGTATATCCATAAAACTAATAAGATTTTAAAAATTTCCAAGAAGGATCCATATAAACAGTATTTAGCTTATTATAAAGGCTGGGGTGATTATAAAAATTATTCAAAAGACGAGAAAGCCATTATCTACGCAAAATCAGTTAAGGATATGGCAAACAAATATAGAAAACAATTAACACTTTGTAAAAAAAATTTAGATAAAAATAAATATATTATTTTTTAAGCTGTTTATTTAAATCAATTTCTACTGCATCAATCCTTTTTGTATTTTTTCCAACTATTGTGTAAATCGTAGGAATTACATAAAGCGTAAAGAATGTAGAAAAAAGCATTCCACCGAAAATAGTTATCCCAACAGTAAGTCTACTTGCTGCACCCGGGCCAGTTCCAAGAATTAAAGGCAAGACCCCAATGATTGTAGATAAACTTGTCATAAGTATGGGTCTTAATCTTATAGCTGCTGCTTCAAATACGGCAACTTCTAAATTTTTACCTTCCTTTCTTAATTGATTTGCAAATTCAACAATTAAAATTCCATTTTTTGCGGACAATCCTATCAGAATTATAAGAGCTATTTGGCTGTAGACGTTTAAAGATGAACCGACTACGAGCAAACCCAGTAAACCACCAAGAATAGCCATTGGAACAGTTAACATGATTGTAAATGGATGTTTCCAACTTTCAAATTGTGCGCTCAATGCAAGATAAGCAGTAATTAAAGCTAGAGCAAAAATTACATATAATTCAGTATTAGTTTTTTTATATTCTTCACTTTCTCCTTTGTAAGCTATTTTGGCTTGAGGAGTATTTTGTTCAACTACTCCGACTAAAAATTTAAGCGCTTCATCAAGCGAATAGTCGCCAACTAATCTTGCTGAAATAGTAACAGCCTTTTGCCTATTATATCTTGCAAGGAACGGTGACTGACCTTCCTCATCGTATGCAACTAGATTAGAGATCGATACAAGTTTATTATTGTTCTTTGATCTAACAAAAACTTTACTTATGCTATCAGGCTCCTGTCTATCTTTAATATCTCCTTGGAGAATAATAGAATATTCTTTACCGTCTCTAGTAAAATTTGTTACTCTTCTTGATCCGAAAATTGTTTCAATGGTTTTACCTATATCCTCTGTTGAAACCCCAAGGTCAGCAGCTTTCTTTTGATCAATTTTTACATTTAGTTGAGGTTTGTTTAGATCGAAATCATCTTCTATCGAAGTAAGTCCTGGATTTTTTCTTGCCTCTTTTTTAATAATTTCTTTCCATTCAATAAGCTGATCATACGTATTTCCTAAAATAACAAATTGCACAGGGCTCTCAATTCCTCCTGTTCTTATTCCTTGAGGCATGATTGGAAAAGCTAATACACCGGGTACTTTTGAAATTTTCCCAAAAGATTCTCTCATTATTTCAACACCGTGACGATCTCTTTTTTTCCAAGGCTCAAGTAGTACAATAATAAAACCACTATTTACTTGTTTTGCGGATTTACCAAACCCTGGCACTCTCATAATCAATTTTCTGTATTCACCTTTACCTACATTAGGCAATAAAAGACCTTCAATTTCCTCAGCTCTATCCTTCGTAAAATTAAAGCCGGAACCTTGAGGCGCTTTTACGATTACAAAGAACGCCCCTCTGTCTTCAGGAGCAATTAATTCTTTTTTTGTAAAATTGAAAAAAAATAATGTTAGAGCTAATGTGGCTAATAGAAAGATTGTTATCGTCGTTCTTTTTTTGATCCAACCTAGCAAAGATACTTTATATAAATAAGTTAAATTCTTTAAAAATTTCTCAAATTTTGAAACTATTTTTGACTTATTCATATTTTGCTTAAGAAATTTACTCGCCAACATTGGACTCAAAGATAAAGCCACAAAACTTGATATAATGACAGCAGCTGCAAGTGTGATTGCAGTTTGTGTAAATAGTACACCTGTAATTCCTTTAATAAAAATTAAAGGGACAAAGACAGCAACCAAAACGACTGTTGTAGCGATAATTGCGAACGAAACTTGCTTAGCTCCTTTAAATGCTGCAACAAGAGGGGTATCTCCTAACTCTATTCTTCTTACAATATTTTCTAACATTACAATCGCATCATCTACAACGATTCCGATGGCTAATACTAAAGCCATAAGAGTAAAGAGGTTGATTGAAAAATCAAAAATATAAATTGCTAAAAAAGTTGAAATTAATGAGACTGGTAAAGCTACCAAAGGAACCACTAAGGCTCTTATATTTCCCAAAAAAAGGTAAATTATTATAGTTACTAAAATCAAAGCAATAAAAAGAGTTTTATAAACTTCTTTAATTGCAGCTTTAATATAGTTACTTCTGTCAAATGAAACTTCTAATGTTGTATTCGGGGGTAAGCTAGATTTGAGCTCTTTAATTTTCTTTTTAATTCCATCGGCAACAGCAATAGTATTAGCATCTGATTGCTGGTAAATACCTATTCCTACCACTTGCTTTCCATTGCCTTTAAATAAAGTACGTGTTGACTCTGCGCCAAGCTCTACTCTTGCTACATCAGAAAGTTTAATAATTGATCCGTCAGTTGCTCTTTTAAGTGGTAAATTTTTATAATTTTCTAAATTACTGTAGGCTTTATTCAACTTAATCGTAAGATCAATATCTTTTGATTCTATTCTCCCTGCTGGAAATTCTACATTTTCCTTCCTTAATACGTTTTCAACTTCTTGGGTGGTTAAATCTCTAGCAGCAAGTGCAATAGGGTCCAACCAAATCCTAAGTGATAATTCTCTTTGACCACCAAGTCTAACTCGACCTACGCCATCAACTGTAGAAAATGTATCCGTTAAATATCTATCTGCGTAGTCAGTTAACTCTAAGTCAGACATAGTTTCAGAATTAAAAGATAACCACATTGTTGTACGCATACCTGCACTTTGTTTAAATATTTCGGGTTGTTCAGCCCCTTCTGGTAAGTTATCTAAAACTCTAGATACAGAACTTCTGACATCGTTAGTTACATCGTCTAAATCTAAATCAGTTTCAAATGTTAGAGTAATTCTAGAGCTTTCATCTTCACTGAAAGAGTCAATAGTCTCTAATCCTGGAGTGCCTCCAACAAAATCTTCAATTTTTTGTGTAATTTGTGTGTCAACTATTTCAGCCGAAGCGCCTCTATATTCAGTTTGAATTGTAACAACTGGCGGCTGAACATCAGGCAATTCGTCTGTTGGTATTTCTTGAAAAGTTACTAAACCAAATATAACTAAAACTAAACTCATTACTGAGGCCACAACAGGTCGTTTGATTGAAAGGTCAGTTAAAAACATTTATTTTGCTGATGTAACAATTTTAATTTTAGCTTTATCTCTCACTTTAGAAACACCCTCGCTAATCACAATATCACCTTCATTTAATCCAGATATAACTGAAACTTTACCAAAATTTCTTTTACCAATTTCGATATTCTTTTTTTCAGCGGTGTCATCATTTACAGTGTAAACAAACGCTGTATTCCCCTGAATTGTTACAGCACTTTCTGGCACACCAATTTGGTTTTTTTCATCGTAGATAATTTTTACAGTCATTAGTTGACCTGGAATAATTTCAAAATTTGAATTATCGACTATTATTCTTGACAGAATTGATCTCGTAGAAGGGTCAATACGAGAACTAATTGTTTCTATTTTACCCTTAAAAACTTTTTTATAGGCAGAACTAGTTACGTCAGCTCTTAGTCCTGTTTTAAGGACACCTACATAATTTTCAGGTATTTTAATATCAATTACAATTTTTTTTAAGTCATCAAGTGTAATAATTAAACTTTCTGAACCTAAGACACCTTGAGCTATTTCCCTCTTTCCTACCTTGCCAGCAAAGTCTGCTATTAAGCTTTCTCCATCTTTTAATGAAAGTATTTTTTCTCCTTTTTTTACAAATCTATTCTCCAGATTTAGCTTTCCATTTATATTACTAGCTTGGACCCTATAAGCTTTTGAGTTTTGTGCAATAGCTGTACCAAAAGTTTCAATACTTTTATAAAAAAGCGATTTTTCAACTGTAGAAACGATTACTCCTGGAGCTGGTCTCACGCTAAACTTTTTTTTAAAATGTAGACTTATAAAATGCCTAGCTGCTATGATTGCAAAAATAGCTATAAAAAAAATTATTAGTAAAGTTTTAATTTTTGATGAAGTTTTCATTTTTTTTTAATCTAATCCGTACTCTGCCCACGAACCGTCATAGATAACAGGTTTTTTACCACTTATAATAGAATTAGCTAGACCTAAAATGCATGCTGTAACTCCAGAACCACATGTAAACGCCATTTCTTTTTCCATTGATACTTTTTTTGATTTGAAAATCTCAATTAATTCCTCTTTTTTTTTTAAAGTTCTATCTTCTCTTAAAAGTTTTTGGAAAGGTAGGTTTATTGATCCTTTAATGTTTCCACTTTTAAGTTCTTTTCGGGGTTCAGACTGTAAGCCTAAAAATCTTTGTTCTCCTCTAGCGTCCAGTAATTGAAATTTATTATTAGTAATATTTTTATTTACTTCATCTTTATTTATCACAAGAGAAGTATTTTCAACTGCAATGTATTTGGATTTATCAGAGCTAGCTAGATCTTTAGTAGTGGGACGTTTTTCATTTATCCATTTTTTAAAACCCCCGTCTAATACTGAGATAAGTTTTGGGTCATGACCAAAATACAAAAAAGTGTACCAAACCCTACAAGAGCTAAAAACATCTGAGTTGTCATAGACAATTACGTGATCTGAATTAGATATTCCTAAATCAGATACAATTTTTTCCCAATCTTTTTTAGAAGGAAGCATGTGTGGAAGATTAGTTTTTTGATTTGAATTTTTATCTATATCAAAAAATACAGAATTAATAATATGTTCTATTTTGTATTCCTCATAAGAATTTCTATTAGCATTTGGAAGATGCCAGCTAGCGTCTAAAATTTTTACTTTTTTAATATTCTTATCTAACCAGTCTGTAGTTACTAATTGATTCATTGCCTGTTCTTTTCAATATATTTTTGATGATATTCTTCAGCTTTATTGTAGTTTTTAATTTTTGAAATATTTGTCTGAATTTTACCATCTAATTTTTCGTTAAATTCTTTTAAAACTTCCAAAGCGTCTTGTTTTTGCTTTTCATCTTCATAAAAAATCTCACTTCTATATTGAGTTCCAACATCTGGAAATTGCATATCTTTTTGTGTTGGATCATGCATTTTGAAAAATAAATCTAATATTTTTTTAAACGAAATTTTATTTTCATCAAAGGTAAGCCTTACAACTTCAGCATGTCCAGTGCTACCAGTACATACTTCTTCATATGTTGTCTGCTCGCTATTACCACCAGCATAACCTACTTCGGTTTCTAATATTCCGGGTTTATTTTTGAAGTTTTCCTCAGGTTTCCAAAAACAGCCAAGTGCGAGTGTACATTTCTGCATAAGTTATCTAATATATTTTGAAGTTGAAAGGATAGTAAATTGTTAACACAAAATCAAATAGGCGTATTGTACATGGTAGGAAGCGTTATTTGCTTTTCAATCATGGATATCTGTGTGAAATGGCTTGATTATTATCCAGTTGGACAAGTTTTATTTTTAAGGTTCTTTATAGGATTTATTCCAATTTACTTCATCATTCCGAGAGATAAATTATTTAGTTTTTACAAAACATCAAGACCCGGTCTTCATGCGTTCCGTGCTATTTCAGGAGCAGCCGCAATTATTGCATTATTTATAGGATTAAGAGAATTACCGTTGGCCGATGTTGTATCTCTAACTTTTGGAGGACCAATATTCGTTACAGTAGCCTCAATTTTTTTCCTATCTGAAAAAGTTGGAATTAAAAGATGGTCGGCTGTATTTTTAGGTTTTATTGGAATGTTATTGATAGTGCAGCCTGCTTTTATAGATTTAAATTATTTCTATATCACTCCAATAGTATTTTGTATTTTTTTCGCGTGTGTAGCAATTAGCGTAAGGTCTTTATCAAAAACTGAACCTAACTACACGATCGCATTTTATTTTACTTTGCTTTGTACTTTAATTGGCCTTGGAACCATATTTTTTGAAGAGTGGAAAATACCAACATTAATAGATTTTATAATTTTTACGATCATGGGTTTATGCGGAAGTATAGCAAATCTTCTTTTAACGCAAAGTTATAGACTAGCTGAGGCATCATTAGTTACACCAATTAAATATTTAAGCCTTGTGTTTGCAATCGTATTTGGATTTTTAATTTGGAGTGAAGTTCCTAAGATCTTAACTTTATTTGGTGCACTATTAGTCATCGCAAGCTCGTTAATAATATTTATAAGAGAGTCTCAACTTAAAAAACAAATAGTCAATCCAAGAGCATGAGAAAGCCGAATTATTGGAACAAGGCAAAATCTATTTTATCCAAAAAAGATAAAGTCATGAAAAAATTAATCAGTTCTTACAAGGATGGCGCACTAGTAACAAGAAATGATGTTTTTTTTTCACTATGCAAAAGCATTATAGGACAACAGATTAGTGTAGCTGCAGCTAATTCAGTTTTTTCAAAATTTGAGAAAAGCTGTAAAGGAAAGATTAATGCAAAAGTTGTGAGTACATTATCAACTCAATCATTAAAGAGATGTGGCTTGAGCAGACAAAAAGTAAGAGGCATTAAAGATTTAGCAAAAAAATTTATTAATAAGGAATTCAATCCTCAATTAATTAAAAAGATGAATGATGAAGAAGCTATAGAATATTTATCTCAACTAAGACAGATTGGAAGATGGTCTGCTGAAATGATCTTACTATTCACTTTTAATAGATCAAATATTTGGCCACTTCAAGATATTGGTTTACTTAGAGCAATATCAAATAATTACAAAAAAAAATATTTTCCACCAAAAACATTTCTAAACAAACTTTATAAAAAATTTACACCATACTGTTCAGTCGCAACTTGGTACTTATGGAGATCAATTGATGACGAACCTATTCAATATTAAGAAGCGCCTTCAACGGTTTGATGTTGCCTATCCGCATAGCCTTTAAGTATCAAATGTGCTTCCTGATACTCTTTGGATTGGTAAAAAGCATTAGCTTCATTGTAGGAGGGAAACTCAATAATTACCGTCCTAGGAGATTTTTCACCTTCATTTGATGTTGATCTTCCACCTCTTACAAGAAATTTGCCTTTAAATTTTTCAACCGCAGCTTTAGCTTTCACAGCATATTCACTAAGTTTTTTCTCATTAGTAATATTTTTATAAACACAAACTACATATCCTTTCATTTACAACTCCTTGAAAATAAATTAGCTTTCTTCATGGCAGATAAACTTATCATTGATTGGAAAGAGTACAATCAAATCGTAGAAAAACTCGCAATACAAATTCATAAAAGCGGTTATAAACCTAATTTGCTAATAGGCATTATGAGAGGGGGTGCGCCCATAATTGACGTTTTAAGTCGAGTTTTTAAATTAAAATGTGCTTACTTGGCAGTCGAATCTTACTCCGGTGATGGTATAGAAGATCAGCAGGGTGATTTAGTATTTTCAAGAGAGATGAGCTCAACTGTACAAGATATGAAAGGCAACATTCTACTATGTGATGATTTGTCAGATACTGGAGTTACACTTAATAAAAGTATCGACTGGTTAAAAAAATATCCTCCACTTAAAGAAAAGATTAATGAAATTAGAACAGCCGTACTTTGGAAGAAAAAAGACTCTACGTTTGAACCTGATTTTTGTGCTCAGAGATTAGACAGCAATCCTTGGATAGTCCAACCATTTGAGCATTACGAGGAAGTAAGAATTGAAGATTTAATAAAGAAACATGGAAAGAATTGAGGGCCAGGTTTAACTGGCCCTAAAATTTTTAAGCTACGTAAAAACTTATTACGCTGAATACCGCAATAACCCAAATTGCAGGAGAGGTTTTTCCAAACTTTCCTGTAAAAATTTGAATTAATGCATAAGATATGAAAGCGAGAGCTATACCATTGCTTATACTATACGTAAGAGGCATAGTTATCATAGCAACAACTGCAGGCCCCGACTCTGCTATATCATTCCATTCAATATCTGTGATATTCCTCACAAACAATATTGCAACATACAACAAAGCTGCGCCATCAATTTCCTTTGGAAGACTTGTGGCTAGAGGTGAAAAGAATAAACATGCTAAGAATAATACACCAATTACTAATGACGTCATTCCTGTTCTACCGCCAGCTTTTACACCAGCACCAGACTCTACATAACTTGTTACTGTAGTAGTCCCCATCATTGCACCAGCAACCGTTCCAACGCTGTCCGAAAGCATTGCTTTGTTTATATCTTGAACTTTACCTTTTTTATCTACCTTGCCAGCAACATTCGCAACAGACGTCAAAGTCCCTGCTGTATCAAAAAAGTCGATAAAAAGTAAAGTGAATACTATTGAAGCCATACCAGCTGTTAGCGCAGCTTTTAAGTCAAATTCAAAAAGGTACGTCATAGGAGGAATAGATCCAACTACACCGTTAAACTTTGCTAAACCAGTGGCCCAAGCAATAATACTAAATAGAAGTATCCCAATAATGATATTCCCTCTTATTTTCATTTTTTCTAAGACAATCATAAAAACAAAAGTTAGACATCCCAAAAGCACTAAGGGATTTTTAATATCACCAAGAGTCACAAGTGTGACTGGATGATCTCCAACCACTCCCATTATTTCCAAACCAATAATCGCTAAGAATAATCCTATTCCTGCACCAATACCTAATTTTAAACTTTTCGGTATAGAGTTGATTAACCAAGCTCTTAAAGGCGTTAATGAGATTCCTAAGAAAATTACTCCTGCAACTAGCACTGCTCCTAGAGCAGCCTGCGGTGTATAACCCATTCCTGCAACAACTCCATATGCAACAAAGGCATTGATTCCCATTCCAGGCGCTAATCCAATTGGCCACGTACGACCATGGAAAGCCATTATGAAACAGGCTAATGCTGTCGCTAATATTGTTGCAGTGAATACTGCTCCAAAGTCAAAAAAACCTTTTTCTGTCCCGGCAAATTCACCAGATAGAATAAAAGGGTTTAAAAACATTATGTAAGCCATTGTAAGAAACGTCGTTACACCAGCAATTACCTCTGTTTTAAAATTTGTCTTATGTTTTCTATATTCAAAATATTTATCCATCATAAAATAAAACCTCCACGAAAGTTAATTACTCTAAATATTTATCAAAATCTTAACTAAATCAGTCATAGCTGTTTAGATTCAACCTAGAGTAAATATATCTGTTTATAACTTTTCGTTGTAAAATAAGGTTAAAATGAAAAAACTTTATTTGTGCATTTTATACACACTAATTTTATTCAGTATTCTTGGTTGTCAGACTGTATCAAAAAAAATTGACGATACAACTACACAAGAACGGAAAGAATTAACTAAGTGGCTTAACAAATCAGAGTCAGAATTAAAAAATTTTTTCGGTCAACCAGATAAGATCGAATTTTTAGAGTCAAGAAACAGGAATTACGTTTATGTCACAGAAAAATATAAGATAAGATGTGAGAGAAAATTTGAGGTTAACCCTAAAAATGTGGTAGTAGGCTTTAGCAGTAAAAACTGTTTTTAAAGCATGAAAGAAAATTTGAAATCTCAATTTATTGAGTATTTTAGAAAAGGATTCAAAAAAAAAAACCAACTTAAGATTGGCGTAGAGCACGAAAGATTTTTATTTACAGGTAAAGATAAAAAGAGAATTGAATACCCTACTTTAAAAAAGTTATTTGAAAATCTTAAATCTGAAAATTGGTCACCTATTTTTGAGGGAGAGAATATAATTGGGATGCGAAGAGGTAAGCAACAGATTACAACTGAACCAGGGCTACAGTGCGAACTTTCTGGAGAACCTCTAGAAAATATTCATCAAGTTTGTAGTGAGAGCTCAAAATTTTTACAGGAAATTAAAAAAGCTAGTGGAGGTCTAGATGTGAGTACCATTTCAATAGCTTTTGATCCTTATAATGATTTACCAAATATTCCTAAAAGCCCAAAGAATAGGTATAGAATTATGACCACCGAAATGCCAAAAGGTGGTGAGCTAAGTTTAGACATGATGTATAGAACCTGCGGAATCCAAGTTAATTTTGATTACACCTCAGAAGGAAATTTTGAGAAAATTTTCAAATTAGGAAATTACTTAACTCCTCTTTTAATAGGATTGTATGCAAACTC
Organism: Candidatus Pelagibacter sp.; assembly: GCA_028404615.1. The sequence goes on along the minus strand of JAOOBT010000001.1, from coordinate 55,221 downwards.
ACCTTTTAAAGATAAAAAACCTACAGGATTTTACTCTTACAGAAATAAAGTTTGGCAAAAAACTTCAAGAGGCGGAATTATGCCTATAGCTTTTGAAAAAATTACCTTTGAGAAATATTTTGATCATGTTGTTAAATATCCTGTACTATTTATCATAAGAGATGGAAAATATGTTCAACCTACTGGTCAGACTTTTCAAGATTTTATAGAAGGTAAATTTAATAAAGTTAATAATCAAGCAAGTTTAAAAGATTTCGAAATTCATCTAGCTACAATTTTCACTGAAGTAAGATTAAAACAATTTGTAGAATTAAGATCACTTGATACATGCGATTGGGAATGTTTTTGTGATGGACCAGCTTTTCTAACTGGTTTACTCTATTCTTCTTTAGACGAGGCCTTCAATATTATTAAAAATTGGAAAAAAGAGAATGTTATGAATGCTTATATTCTTTCTTCCAAAAAAGGTTTAGAAACCGAACTTGAGGGAAAAACTTTACATGAATGGAGTAAAATTTTTTTAAAATTATCAAAAGAGGGCCTAATAAAAAGAAATAAAAAAAATCGTAAAAATCAAGATGAGACTATTTATTTAAAACATACTCAAAATGTAATCAAAAATAAGAAAAATAGAGCACAACTTCTTATTGATCAGTATAATATAAAAAAAAACTTAGATTTTTTTAAAAATGAAAAAGAAAATTTTAGTTATTCAGGGCTCTGATATTAATAAAATAAATTATAAGACTGACACCTCAGTATTTTTAGGTCTAGAGGCCCAGAGGAGAAAATTTGATATTTTCTATTACGAGCCAAAACATTTAGGTTTTAAAAATGGACATATTTTTGCAGAATGTTTTAAAATTAAGATCATAAATAAAAAAGATAAAACCTTTATTCAAAAAATTAAAAAAATGAATTTAAATCTCTCTAAAATTCAAATTTTACTAATTAGAAATGAGCCACCGTTTAACCAACAATATCTAAACACAACATATCTTTTGGAGCTAATTTCAAATAAAGTAAAGATATTAAATAGCCCAAAAGGAATAAGAGATGTACAGGAAAAACTTTTTTCTCTTAAGTTTATAAAGTTTATGCCACCAACATTAGTGAGTGAAAGCCTTTATGAAATTAAAGCTTTTTTTTCAAGATATAAACAAATAGTTGTTAAACCTATTGAAGGCTATGGCGGCAATGATGTTAAGTTATTAAAAAAATTTAGTAAAAATAAAATCAATAGGTACCTTAAAAAATATAATCACGTAATTTTTCAAAAATATATTTCAAAAATATCAAAAGGAGACAAAAGAGTTTTCATAATTAATGGAAAGGTAAAAGGAGCAATATCTAGAGTCCCAAAAAAAAGCAGTATTCTCTCAAATATGAGCAAAGGAGCTTACGCAAGAACAATCAATATTAATTTAAATGAACTAAAAATTAGCAAGTTGATAGCTAAAGAATTAAAAAAAAATAATATTTATTTTGCTGGAATTGATTTTATTAATGGAAAACTTATTGGCGATATAAACGTTACGAGTCCAACAGGTTTAAAAACCTTTTACGATCTAACAGGTATCAATTTAGCTAAGTATTTTTTTGATAAAATCTGATACTTGCGGAGTATCACTCCGCAAGTAAGGTAAACTTATTTGATTGCAATAAGTCTTTTTTTCTTTATTTCTGGTATGATTTTTTCACAAGAAATAGTCAGCAAACCATCTTTTAGCTCGGCACCATTTACTTTTACATCATCTGCAATAGTAAATGATCTGGCGAAAGATCTTTGTGATATTCCTCGATGAATAACTTCATCACCATCTTTTTCTTCAGTTTTTTTAACGTCTTTTGTTTTAACGGTTAAAAGATTATCTTCATATTCAACTTCAACATCATCTTTGTTAAAGCCAGCAACTGCTACTTCAATAGCATATTTATCTTTGCCTGCTTTACGGATGTTATATGGCGGGTAATTGCTTTGTACAGCAAGACTGCCATTTCCTAACATAGACTCGAATTGATCGAACATATCATCGAATCCAATGCTGAAAGGTCTAAGTGAATTAAAGATCGATAGATCCTTACTTGTCATATATCCTCCTTTGTTAGCAAGGTTTAATATCAGCCCCATTTGGCGACCGACAAAATTGATATGGTAATTATTTTTAATTTTTCAAGATTATTATTTTAAAATTTTTGCAGACTTTAAAATAAAAGAATATTCTTCAGCTAATTCTGTGATAGCATTGTCGCGCCCTGACATTCCACCGTGACCTGCTGCTTCCATTTTACATTTTAGCAACTGATTATTATTGTCAGTTTTTAAATCTCTTAGCTTTGCAATATATTTAACTGGCTCAGAGTAAAGAACTCGATTGTCAAACAATGATGTAGTTATAAGCATCGGCGGATAATTTTTTTTCTCAAGATTATTATATGGAGAATAAGACGAAATATATTTAAAGTATTCCTTGCTTTTAATTGGATTTCCCCACATTTCCCATTCCCCTGGTGTCAAAGGTAATTTTTCATTCAACATTGTGGTCAAAGTATCTACAAAGGGTACCAACAAAAGCATTCCAAAAAATAAATTTGGTGCCATATTAGCTACCGCTCCACCTGTAAGGCCTCCAGCTGATCCACCATAAAAACAAATTCCACCTTTGTATGTATATCTTTGCTCTATTAAATGATTTGCGCATGCTATGTAATCTAAAAAGGTATTCTTCTTAAATTTTTTTTTACCTTCCGTGTGCCAGGCATCTGAAACATCACCTCCACCTCTAACATGTGCAATTGCAAAAGTAATTCCTCTATCAACCAAACAAAACCTTGATGCGCTGAAGGATGGAGATACGCTATGTTTGTAAGCACCATAAGCATAAAGTAGGACCTTTGATTTTCCATCTTGCTTTGTGTCTTTTAATCTTACTAAACTAATCGGAATCATTCGACCATCATGGGATTTAGCTTTAATTCTTTCCACTATATATTTGCTAGGATCATGACCAGATGGGATTTCTGTCTCTTTAACTAATTTTTTTTCTTTAGTGACGATATCATACTCATAAACTCTTCCTGGAGTTGCCATACTCTCCCAACTAATTCTTATCTTTTTAGTATTCGTATCTTTCTGCATTAACGAAACTCCTGGTACACCAATCGCTTCATCAGAAATTTTAATTTCCTCTTCTTTGTTGGTTTTAATATTTCTTATATAAAGTTTTGGAATTGCATCTGATTTCTCAGATCTAATGATATAGTCATCTAGAAATTCAAAACCGCTAATAACAGTTTCTTTTTTAGCAGGGATAAAAACTTCTAATTTATCTATTTGATTAGCCTTACATCTAAGTACCTTATAATCCCTAGCCTCTTCATTAGTGTGAACATAGAAATATCCATGCCAAGAGTCTATTGAATAGCGAACATCAATTTTTCTTTTTTGAAAAAGTGTAGGATTAATTTCTTTAGAGTCTGTAGAAAAAAAATATTCCTCTGTTGTGATATGATCAGAAGTTCCAATAATGAAATATTTTTCGTCAGAGGTAATACCTATGCCACAAGTAAAAGTTTCATCTTTTTCCTCAAAAATAAGCTGATCTTGATCTGAGGAAGTTCCAATGACATGTTTAAATATTTGTCTAGGTCTATGATATTGATCTAATTTCGAATAGAAAAAACTCTTACTATCCAAAGCCCAAGTAACACTGCCACTTGTATTTTCAATTATATCTTTTTCATTTTTACCAGTTCTAAGATCTCTCAAATAAATTGTATAATATTCTGACCCTTTTAAATCTAGAGAATAAGCAATAAAATTATCACAATGAGAAACACTTACAGTTCCAACTCCAAAATATTCAGAACCATATTTTTTCTTTTCCAAATCTCCATCAAAAAAAACTTCTTCAGGTTTTGAGCCGTCAATGAGTTGCCTTATTCTTTTACCGTAATTACCTTTAGCCTCTGTTTTTGCCCAATAAAAATATCTCTTATCTTTAAATTTTAACCCTGTGTCATCTAATTTTATCTTACCCTTAATTTCATCAAATAAATTTTTTTGAAATGTCTTTACATCTGCAAAGTAATTTTCAGTAATTTTGTTGTTTGCTTCTATATAATCTTTGACTTCAGTATTTAACTTTTTTGAATCAGTTAAAACTTCAAGGATATCTGGCTGATCAACCCATGAATAATCATCTTCTAGTGGAATACCGTGATAATTTTTCGTAGTCTTTTTTTTTTTAAGTTTTGGTATATTCATAATAGGAAATTATATGAATTTTTTTTTGTTGGGAATTATCATTTTCGTCGTAATCTACCTTTTTCTAAATTGGTTCGCTAGAGCTAGTTCAAAAAAGATAGCTACTACGATAAAAAAAATTGCAATATACATATCTTTAATTCTAGCTGTTCTATTTACAATAGGTGGTAAATTCATTTTTAGTCTCCCTATGTGGTTGATCTTGCTTTCCGGACTTAAGATCAAAGGATTCACCGCACTGCAATTTTATCAATTATATAGATTAATCCAGTTCATGAAAAACAATGCTGGAAGGTTTTCCCAAGGACAATTTGGACAAACTCAAGGTTCTTCTAGTGTGACTACAGATGAGGCTTACAAACTACTAGGATTAAAGAAAGGTGTGAGCAAAGAGGAAGTTTTAAAAGCTGCAAATCAACTTCAGAAAAAAATACACCCTGATATGAATAGAGACGTCAAAACTGAGAGATTAAGTCAACTCGTTAATGAAGCTAAGGAAAAAATAATCAAAACTGACTTTAGTTAATCAAGTAGCTCTAAGGATTTGTATAAAACTTTTTCAAAAGAAATCTTATCTGCTCCCAAAGTATCATGTATCGTAGTCTCTTCCGTTTCACCCTCTGGTACTATAACGCTTATATTTTTTGAGTATTTTCCGTAAGCTTGTACAGGACTATCCATAAACAATGCTAAACATTTTATATTCAATGCTGAAGAAATGTGTAACCAACCAGTATCATTACCAACATATAGATTACAATTTTTTATTATCGGTAATGTATCTTTAATTTTTAGATTTTGAAAAGACTCACAATTTTTGCCTATTTCAGAATTTATCAATTGATCAATTAAACTTTTATCATTATTGCCTGCAGCTAAATAAAATTTTGAGGGTGTTTTTGCATTAATACTTATACAAAGCTTCACAAAATTTTTAATATCCCATCTTTTTGTATGACCACTAGCAGAAATACCCACACATATGTGCTTAAATTCTTTTGAAAATCTTTGTTTAATATTATCTTTGTCTTCATTAATATTAAGTCTTGGTTGAGTTGATACTATTTCACCTAATTCATTTTCTGTAAAAATTTTGGCAGATGTTACTATATTATCTTTTTTTCTAAACAATGGATACTGAGAAATATTTTTTATTCCAGCTAATTTTGAAATTAATAAATATCTTATAGAGCTATTAAAAATGAAAACTTTATCAAATTTTTTTAATTTTAGCTCCGCAGCTAATTTAAAGAACCCTGATAGACCATCATGTATCCCAGAATTGTTCTTTGTGCGATTTAATAATATTATTTCTCTAATATGTTTATCTTCAGATAATAATTGATCAGCACGAGTATTTTCTTTCACTAAAATTGACACTGGAGTTCGATATTTTTTTGAAATAGCATGAATATACGGCAAATAAATAACCATATCTCCCATTCCAATTTTTGGTTGAATTACTAAAACTTTCATTTTAATTTTATTAATATAACTTAGATTAAATAATTTAGGTAAGATTATGATTAAAAAAGGAGTTTACGCAGCAGGATTAAGTGTTCTGAATACGGATAGAACGTTAAATATTGATGCAACAATTAATCATGCAACTCAGGCTATTCAAAATGGTCTACACGGAATTTTCTTTTTTGGCTCTACAGGACAAAGTCAATTAATTTCAACAAATGAAAAGAAAGAACTCATTACTAGAATTGCTAATCATAAATTAAAAAAACAATTTTTTTTAGGTGTTGGAAATAATTCGCTAAATGAACATCAGAATTTAATTAGTTATGCTATGGAATATGATTTTAGAGAATTTTTAATAATGCCCCCAGCATATTATAGAGGGAATACAGATGAAGGTGTTTTTAATTTTTACTCAGGATTAATTAATGCACTTCCTAAGGTAAAAATTATTCTCTATAATTTTGAAAAGTTAAGTGGTTACAAATTTTCTGAAGAAATGGTGATAAGACTTGTGAAATCTTTCCCTAATAATATAATTGGATGCAAAGACTCAAGCTACAATTTATTTGAAAGCTTAAAATTACCAAATTTTTTAATGTTCCCAGGATCGGAAGCAAAACTTCTTCGGGGTTTAGAAATTGGATGTTCAGGTTGTATATCAGCAGTAACTAATGTTACTCATTCTTTAGCTAGAAAAGTTTTTGATGATTTTGAAAATAAAGTTCCACAATCTAAAAATGAAAAACTTATTAATGTTAGAGAAACTTTTGATCAATATAATCTGATTTCAGCTCTTCATAGTTTTCTATCGACTAAAGATGATAATTTTAAAAATATTTTACCACCATTAGTTCTCCTGTCTCAAGACAAAAAAAAGGAACTAGAGGAAAAATTAAATAAATTAGAGTTTGTATCAGAAAAAAACTTGGCAGCATAAAACATGATTTTAGCTCGAATATTTTCAAAAATTTTTAAAGAAGGAGGAATAATTTTAATTGACGCAAAAGGTCAGAAGTACATTTGTGGAAATCCAAGATTAGACAAACCAATAATGGTTAAATTGCTTAAAGAAGACTTAAATTGGAAATTATTGTTAGATCCAGAACTTGAATTTCCAGAAGCCTATATGAGAAATGAAATTGAAATCGAAAATGCATCGATGAAAGATTTTTTGATGGAGCTTATTAAAAATTTAGGTCGCGGTGAAATTTCAACAACAAGTCTTATTACTAAAAAAATATATCAAGCTTGGAGGACAATAACGAATTTTAACTTACCAGGAAAATCGAAAAAAAATGTGGAACATCATTATGACATTGGTGGAGAAAGAGGCGAAAAATTGTATGATATTTTTTTAGATAAAACTCACAGGTTATACTCATGCGCATATTGGAAAAATGACACTAAAACTTTGGAGGAGGCGCAACAAAATAAAATAGATCATATTGTTAAAAAACTAGATATTAAAGAAGGTCAAAAAATTTTAGAAGTCGGCTGTGGTTGGGGAGGAATGGCCTTTGAAATTGCAAAACAAAAAAGATGTGAAGTGACTGGAATTTCTTTAAGTAAAAACCAAATAGAATATTGTAAACGTAAAGCTAAAGAACTTAACTTAGACAACCAAGTAAAATTTCAACTTATTGACTATAGAGAGGTAAAAGGTAAATATGATCGAATTTTTTCTGTAGGGATGTTTGAACATGTTGGTAGAAAATTTTACAACACCTTTTTTAAATCAATGAATAAACTTCTAAAAGATGATGGGATATTTTTATTACATACTATAGGTGTAGTAGACAAACCTTCAGCACCAAATAAATTTATACAGAAGTACATATTCCCTGGAGGTATTTGTCCTTCTTTCAGCCAAATAATTAATCCCATTGAAAAAACGGGTTTAATCGTTGCAGATACAGAAACATTAATAAGACATTATGACAAAACACTAGAAAGTTGGTTGGAGAGATTTTTAGAAAAGAAAAAAGAGGTGAAAGATCTATTTGATGAAAAATTTGTAAAAATGTGGGAATTTTATATGGCTAGTTGCGCAGCAGCGTTTAGATATAGAGATCTAGTCGTTTTTCAATTACAAATTGTTAAGAATTTTCAATCAGCCCACCGTACAAGAGACTATATATATTTATAAAAAGTGCTATTTAATTAAGAGCTAGCATGAAAAAGAAGAAAAAAAAACCTGTCAAGGTTAAGAGAAAGAAATCAAAAAAATCTTTAATTCAAAGAGTTAAAAATAAAAGAAAAAAAACAAAAAGTAAGAAAATAAAAAAAAGAAAAAAATCAAAAAAACAGATAAAGAAAAGACAAAGACGTAATGTTAAAGTAAAATTTAAGAAACTAAAAAAAAATACTCAAAAAACTAGAGCCATAGTATCAAGTCTATTAAAACTGAATGATAAAGTTAAATCTATATTTAGGTTAAGTATAAATATAGATCAAACTTTGCAGGGTTTTTTTACAGGCATATCTAATAAAGTTTCTGGATTAAAAAAAATAATTCTAGAAGAGAGAGAAAAGCAAAAAAAAATGAAACTAAAGCTTATGGAGCAAGAAAAAAAAGATGCTCAAAAAAGACTATTAGAGCAAGAAAAATTAGCTTTAGAGGCAAAAAGAACCGAACTTAAAGAAGAGCAGAAATTAGAAAGAGAAAGAAGATTAGACTTACAAAGATTCATTAAATTAGAACAAGCTGAACTTAGAAAAGAGAGAGCTGAGAAGCAAAGGCAATTCTTAGAGCAAATCAAACTTGAGAAAAAAATTGACCTTTTTAGAAAAAGAGAAGAATTAGAAATCAAAAATCTTGAAAAATATGTTTTAAGCCAACAAAGAGAGTCTTATGAAGAAGTTCAACAACGTATAGATAAAATTAAAGAAAAATACAAATTAATCAGAGAGCAAAAAATAAATGAGGCAATCAGAGAAAGGGTTGCAAGTTTAGGAATCAAAGTAGAGGAGACTGATGATAAAGCAACATTATTAGAAAAAGAGAGAGTTTATAATGAAGAAAGAGAAAAAATTGAATACGCTCTTGAAAGTTTTTATCGATCAGCCCACAGCTTGTGCTTTCAGTTAAATAAAAAATATATCCCAAAATATTTAAGTATTATCAGATGTATCGATAAAAGATTTGAGACAGGAGAAATTTATATTAAATGGGATGACGCAATAGAAGCCGATTGGTTAATTTTAATTTATATCAAAAATAATTCACCAGATGAGGGAATAATAATTGAAGATAAAACCGATCCTGAAAATCACACAACTCACGAGTTTCAACCAAATGAAATATTTAAAGCCTCAGACGTAATGGTGGATGCATTAACAAAATTATTAGATAGCGAGAGAAATAAAAGAAAAGTTAGTTAATAAGATCTTCTAATTTTTTAATTTCACCAATTTTAAATATAATTGCTTCTTCTTTTTTGAAGCCGAACTTTTCAGCATTTTCTTTAAACCTTACAGGAGGTTCCCAAATTGGTTCCAAACTTAATATTGCTGTACCCCAATGCATTCCTATAACCTTTTTTACCTCTAAGTCTTTCATTAAAGATAAAAGTTCTTCAGGGTTAGCGTGAGCTGTAGATTTATCTTTGACCGGAACAATAGGATAGAAATTATAGGCACCCAAATTTCCAAAACCTAAATCGATAGGACCAAATTTTTTTCCTAATTCCTTATAAAATGGTGCTGGTCCGGTATCACAAGCAAAAAAGATTTTTTTATCTTTGTATTCAATTAAAAAACTCCCCCAAAGTGATCTATTTGTATTTCCATCTCCCCAAATCCAACGCTTGGACCAATGTTGACTTGGAAGCATTGTAATTGAGATTTCATCATTAATAATAATTTTATCAAACCAATCCATTTCTTTAACATTGTCTTTTTTATATCCATTTTTTGTGAAATATTTCCCAAGCTTAAGAGGCACAAGAACTCTGGCATTCTTATAAGGAAAGTTCTTTATCGTACGGATACTCATGTGATCATAATGATTGTGTGTCAGTAAAAATATATCTATTTTGGGAAGTTCTTTAAGAGTTAAAGGAGACTCTATGTATTTTTTAGGACCAAATATCATAGGGCCATAATTTTTTTCAAAAACAGGATCTGTAATAATTGTAGTATTTCCGAGTTTAATTATAAAGCTCGCATGATCAAGCCACATCACATAAGAGTCCGATTTATATTTTTCAAGATTTTTTAAAACTATTTGCTTATCAATTACATGTTCGGGTGGATAATTGATCTTAAGTTTCTTCTTCTCTTCTCTAAAAACTTTCCAATCCCATTTAAAATTAGGATCTCTTTTTGGACCTCCCTCTAGGTTTCTAAAAGCAAATAACTCTCCATTTTTATAAATGTGGTGGTAGGGTTTCTGATCCATTGCAATAAGTTCTAAATTAAAAAAAAGAATAATTAACAGAAACCACGATAATTTTTTCATTATTTCTATTAATATTTTTCTCCAGTTTGTTTGTTAATTTTATTTCCATATTCTTTTATTTTATCCCACTCATTTTTATTTTTTTTTTCAGCTTTGTAGGAGATAATTAAAGGAAGAATAATTAGAGCTAATATAATTACGATACAAGCAATAATAAGGGGTATATTCATACCCCTTATTATCATAAATATTTGTATTTTAAATAACTATTTAGCTGTCTAGACAATTTGACTTATTAATTCTTTTGTCAAAATCTTTCTGAGCTTCTTTGCTTACTACCCAAACATAAGAAGACTCTTGTAATTGACTAGCATCAGCAACTGTACAACGTTTGCCAATTTTTACTTTCGCCATGTTTCCACCAGCGCAGTTTGTTAACAAAAGCAATAAAGATATAATAAATAATGTTTTCATGGATCAAAGTTAATTAAAAATTCTGCGCTTTGCTTGGCAAAAATTAGTCAAAAAAAAGAAAAATTTATCTTTGTTGAAATAAAACTCTTTAATGATTATTGTTCATTATATGGCAGATCATATTTATAAAACAAAAGTTTACTATGAGGATACTGATGCCGGAGGTATCGTTTATTATGCCAGGTATCTACATTTTATTGAACGAGCACGAACAGAGATGATTTATGATTATTTTAAACTTAACCATAGACAGTTAAGAGATCAATTTAATGCGATCTTTGTGGTCAGAGAATGCAATGTTAAATACTTAAAATCTGCAAATTTTGAGGACCATCTAAAGGTTAAAACGAGGGTTATAAAAAAATCACCTGTAAGACTTAACTTATTACAAGAAGTTTCTAGGGATAATGAAACACTAGTAACAGCACAGGTTGAATTAGCTGTTATAGACAGCAATGGGTCTGTTAGTAAACTTCCGAATGATTTATTAGAAAAAATATAAATTTGACCAATAGCAGACAAATCTTTGCCTAAATCTATCGCTAAATTCAAATCAAGTTTGCAATTTTAGCATTACTTAAACCACTAAAAATAAACTAAAAAGTACATATGAAATTTAAAGCACTTAAAAAAAGTAAAAACAAATCAACTACTAGAAAATTAAAAAGAGTTTCTTTATTTGAGCTTCAAAACTCGCCAAAAGCTTTACTTTTTAGAGCAAGAGCTTAACATCTTACCTCCATAATTATTTAGTGGCCTAATGAACATTAGGCCATTGTTTTTAGAGCCATAATTGTTAAATTAATCTGTGAAAACTAAGAAACAAAATAACAAAGTAGCTATCATTATGGGCTCTCAAAGTGATTATTCCATAATGAAAGACTGCGAAAAAATCCTCAAATTACTAAAAGTAAAATACCATACTTTAATAGTCAGTGCCCACCGGACTCCAAAGCGAATGTTTCAATTTGCAGAAACAGCTGAAAAAAATGGTTTTGGTGTGATTGTTGCTGGGGCTGGCGGAGCTGCACATTTAGCAGGCATGGTTGCTTCTTTAACCACTTTACCGGTTCTAGGAGTACCTATGGAGACTAAAAAAATAAAAGGTCTTGATAGTTTACTATCTATGGCACAAATGCCGAAAGGTGTTCCCGTGGGATGTCTTGCAATTGATGGTGCTCTCAATGCAGGTATTCTTGCCGCTTCAATAATTGGCAACTTTGATACAAAAGTAAAATCAAATTTAGAAAGATGGAGAAGACTCCAAACTCAATCTATTAAAAAAAAACCTAAATAATAAATGTCTGACATCACTTTAGGGATAATAGGCTCGGGACAACTAGGTTCATTACTTTGTCAGGCGGCGAAAAAACTTAATGTAAAAACAGTTGTTATATCTGATGACGAACAAGGTCCTGCACAAAATTATTCTAATGAATTTATTTATTCAAAATACGATGATGAAAGCAAAATAAAAGAATTTATTGATAAAGTTAATATCGTAACCTTTGAATTCGAAAACATCCCAGTAGATATTTTAAAAAAAATAGAATTAAAGAAAAAAGTCTTACCTAAACCAGAAATAAATAAAATTATTCAAAATAGAAAGTTAGAAAAAACTTTTGTAAATGATTTAGGTATAAAAACTACGGACTGGGCTTTTATTAAACAGGCTGGAGATGTCGGAAAAAATAAAAACTTATTACCTGGAATTTTAAAATCTAATACACTTGGTTATGATGGGCACGGTCAATTTGTTTTAAACTCCCTTGATGATGTAAAAAAAGATTGGTGCTTTACTGCTGATTATATTTTAGAAAAGAAAGTAAACTTAAAAAAAGAAATATCAGTTGTAATTACAAGATACTTAAACGGTAAAACTTATATTTATGAACCAATAGAAAATATTCATAAAGACCAAATTTTAAATCATTCAAAAATCCCTGCAGATATAAGTAAAGAAATTTTTATTAAGGCACAGAGTAATGCAAAACTTATTGCAGAAAAATTAAATTATGTTGGTACAATGTGTGTTGAATATTTCATCGACCAAGATGATAATTTATTAGTTAATGAAATTGCACCAAGAGTTCATAATTCAGGTCACTTAACAATAAACGCATTTAACATCAGCCAATTTGAAAATCATGTAAGAGCAGTATGTGATTTAGGTCTAGAAAAAGTAGAAAAAATTTCTAATGCTGAAATGTTTAATATCTTAGGAAAAGATATCGAAACCTATAGATCGAAAAAATTTAATAAAGGTGAATTCTTTTATGACTATGGAAAAAAATCTATTAAAGATAAAAGAAAAATGGGGCACCTTACCATTTTAAAAAAATAATTACTTAATTGTTATTCTATGCATTACTCTTCTACAGTTCTTTATTTCACTAGCCATATGTAGAATACTTAAATTATCCCAAAGACAGATATCACCTTTAGTCCACTCATAAGAAAATATAAACTCTTCTTTGTTTACGTGGTCTACTAAATAATTTTTTAAATATTCAGCCTCATCCTCTTTTACATTTTTAATTTTCATTAAATGACCTGGAGAAACATATAGAGTTTTCTTTCCGTCAACGGTAATAACTATTGGATGTTCAGCCTCCATACTTTCTGAGGATTTAATGCCCATTTCTTTTTCTCGCTCAAGTCTTGTTACTGCTATCGGGCCTGCTGATGAAAAAACTGCAGTAGCACCTTTAATTTTTTCTTTGATATCATCAGGTAATTTGTCGTAAGCATTAAAACCAGATGAGAATATAGTATTACCTTGGCCAGCTGGTATTTCTTTACCCATCAACATTGTATATCTTGGCCTATCATTAGATAAATAACTTGTGTCTTGGTGAAGCCAGCTAGAGCCGAAACTTAAATTTTTATCATCAGGTTTTCTTTCGATTACATTTATAAATGGAAATTTTTCATCTAATCCCTTAAGTCTTGGATACACAACAGGTTGACCTATAGTTTTTGCAAAATTTTGATAAGTTTCAGGATCTAGGTTTTGTTCTTTAATAAATATTACCCCGTATTGGTTTAAAATCTTTTTTATTTCTGTTGCAAGGTCTTGATCTAGGGATCTTAAATTAATATTATTAATATAAGCTCCAACATTATTTTTTCCTGGTGAGATAGATAAATTCATTTAGTTTAAAGGTTTAATTAAAGCAGGGTCGTTATTTACTGGGTTATTAATATCTTTTGATATCTCATGAAACTTTAGTTCTGGTGGCTTAATTGAGTTTAAAATTTCCATGGCATCTTTTTTAACATTTAAATAGTTGTTTATTTGGCTTTGATTAATAATCAGAGGCTCTCTATGATGAATTGCACTTATTTTTTCAGTTGCCTCTCTTGTAATTAAACAAAATTGATTTTTCTGGTATATAGCCGCAAAGAACATAAGTTCATCGTTTTCTTTAGAAAAATAATACGGAGTTTTAGTTTTATCTTCTCTTTTCCATTCGTAATAACCATCTGCAGGCACGATACACCTTGAGGTTTGAATAAGGTTTTTAAATGTAATTTTTTCCATTAATGTTTCTTTTCTAGCATTAATCAGAGGAGAAAACTTATCAAGCTTTTTTGACCAAGCAGGGACTAATCCCCATTCACATAACTCAAGTGCCTTTCCATTTGTATAAGACTTTATGATTGGTAGCTGTTGGGTAGGATAGGCATTATAGTTATCACTGTCTTCAACTTTAATGTTAGTTTTAACTATATCCACTGTTTTAGTAACGGGCTTTCTTATAGTAAATCTTCCGCACATTATCTTTTTTTCTTATCTCTTTTTAATTTTCTTTTTTGTTTTAAAGTAAGTTTAGCTTTTTTCATTACACTAGAGTCTTTAAAACTTTTTCCACTGTAACGCTTTGACATTACTCATCTCCTACTATTTTATAACTTTGTTCACCTAAATGATCGACTTTTAAATGAAGTTCGTCCCCAACTTGAAGAAATTTTTGAGGCTTTTGTTCCATTCCAGTGCCGGCTGGGGTACCTGTTGAGATTATTGTGCCAGGTTTCAATGTTAAATATTTGCTTATATGTGCGATTAAAAAATTAACATTAAAAATCATGTTTTTTGTATTTCCATTTTGCCTAAGTTCACCATTTACTCTTAGAGTTAAATTAATATTATTTATATCTTTAATATGTTCTTTAGTTACCAATAAACCACCTGCTGGTGCACACCAAGATTTTCCAAGCGTCCAGTGACCATTACCTATAACTTTTTGAACGTGACGATCAGAAATATCATTTAAAATAAAATATCCAAAAACATAATCCAGAGCTTGTTCCTCAGCAATATTTTTTGCCTCTTTTCCAATGACCACTGCAAGCTCGACCTCATAGTCCAGCTTATCTTGTGATTTATTTTTTTTGATAGGATCATTAGGGCCTTGGAGACAGTCGGGACTTTTATTAAAGACAATCGGATTATCCGGTAGCTTAGACCCAGTTTGTTCTGCGTGTAAAGAATAATTTAATCCTATGCAAAGAATATTACTTGGTCTGTTGATACAAGGTCCAACTCTAATATTTTTAGAAATTTCGGGAAGTGTTTCGATTTTAATTTTTTGTAATTTTTTTAGTGTTTTAAAGTTTATTGTATCTGGATTAAGATCATCAATGTAAGAGGATAAATCTCGAATTTTAAATTGTGAGTCTATTGCTGCAACTTTTTCTTGACCTAATTGGCCTACTCTCAATAATTTCATGGAATAATTTTATTTAAGATTTAGTTATTTTACAAATCTTTTAATTCTTTCCTCGGTAGTTGTATCAGGACCTGAGTATGGAGTTTCATAAGAATTTGTCCTAGTTAAAACATCAATACCCTTCGTGAAGATGAAAATAAAAAAAACTATAAAAAAAACTGCAAAAATTTTTGCTGGATTGTAGTTTCCTGATTGAAAGACACTCACAGGCTGCTCTTGCTTTTTATGAAAAAATTTGAAAGTTAAATAAACTGCAATTATCAGACCAATGTGGGCCATAACTACTCCTGCCCACCCAAAAATAAAAGAAGTTACACTAAAAACATATAAGCTAAAAACAGTTGACCAAACAAATGATAATACAATTAGTATTTGAAGTCTTACTGATTTCGGCAAACTTCTTAAGTCATTTTTGCTATCATCAAACATGATGTTAGCTGCTTCAGTCATCCAATTTTTAAAGTTATCCATCAATTTCTTATATACTTTTTAAAGAAAAATTAAAATTGTTATAAATTATGCACTAATTTTCTTACTTTTTGCATGTGCATATTAAATTTTTCCGGAGTCATGCCCGGAAGAACTTCATAAAATCTTATGTAAGTTGTTTTCATACCACCTAATTTTAAAACTCCTGCTTTTATTCTCCTAAATGGAATATTTTGAAACCAAGTTTGTATTGAAAACCAATTTCCTCCGTAAGTCATTGACATAATAGCCTTTCTATTTTTCATTGCTCCGGCAACAGGGTAACCCCAGTTTCCAACAAGTCTTTTAAATGAAAAAAACCATTTAGGAGCCAAAGTAAGATCAATCCAATTTTCTAAAATAGCTGTAGCTCTTAAATTATAACAAGGTGAAATCATAAACAATACGTCGCTATTTTCTAGTCTTTTCCTGTAATTTAAGATTTGATCATTAGGACCAGAGCCATCAAAAAATGGAATAGGATTTTCTTCGTGCAAGTTTATTAGATCAATTTGATGGCCCAATTTTTTTGCCTCTTCAATAAAAGTATCTCTTATAGATGCATTAAATGATTTATTAATATCGTGATGGCCGTAAACAATAAAAATTTTCTTAGACATTTCTAGGTGTCTATATCATTTTTTTCACTTTTTCGTATTAGAAATCCTGAACCTATCCCCACAGCTATAGCAGAAACGATCCAAGAATATTCTTGTTCACTAAAAAGAACCAAAAGACCAAAACCTATTATGATTACTCCTAAAAGCTTATTATCCATTGACAAATATAAGCATTATAATAATGTTTGATTACCCATATGTCATGGTAAAAAAGACTCGGCATTCGACATGCCGGACCTATAAAGGGTTGCAAAGTCGGTAGAAATGAAAGGAGTTGCTATGGATAGATTTAGCAAACTGTATGGAAATTCTGCCGTAAAAAAAGCTGAGCAGAAACTCTCAATGCAGTTAAGCAAAAACCAAAAAGCCCCAGAGACCAATGCAAATGGTACATCGGGTTACATGGTAAAAAGTGGAAAAAATTCTGGCAAAATTTTAAAACACTTAAAAACTGATAAAAATCAGCTGTAAAAAACTTTATAGGGTGGGGAGACTTTAAAATCCCCACTCAAGCCTTTAAGATCCACTCAATGAAAAAACAAAATTTTTATGATCTTAACTTTGATCAGCTTAAAACTTTTTTGATTGAAAAAGTGGAAGTTGAACCCAAAAAAGCCAAGATGAGGTCTCAACAGCTTTTTAATGCAGTTTATAAAAAAAATATTAAAAGTTTTGATGAGCTTACAACATTTGGAGCTGATCTCAGAGGCAAGATCAAAGATTTGATAAGTTTAGAAAAACCAAAAATTATAGATGTTCAAAAATCTAAGGATGGTACTATAAAATTTCTTTTAGAGCTTAAAGATAAACGCAATGTTGAGACAGTCCTTATTCCAGATAAATCGCAAAGCAGATATACAATTTGTTTATCTGTATCAGTGGGTTGTTATCTCTCCTGCGAATTTTGTGCAACAGCTCAAATTTCAAAAAAATTAGTAAGAAATTTATCACCGGGAGAAATAATCTCACAAATCATTTTAAGTAAAGATTATATTAATGATTGGTCGACACAGAAAAAAATAACCAATCAAGTATTAATGGGCGAAGGTTCACCCTTTTTAAATTTAGATAATGTTAAAATAGCAATTGATAACTCAAAAAATAAAGATGGCTTAGAATACGGAAGAACTAGAATAACAGTAAGCACGGTAGGAGTTGGAATAAAAAAAGATAATTTAGATGCAATAGAGTGGGCTGCAAATGAGTTAGATGTTTATCTTGCATGGAGTTTACATAGCTCAATACCAAAACATAGATCAGAATTAATGCCAATAAATGACAAATATTCTATTAGTTCATTATTACCACAGCTAAAAAAATATTATGAAAAAACAAAATTACCTATTTTCATTGAATGGATATGTTTAGATGAAAATCTAACAAATCATCATGCAAAAGAATTAATAAAGATTATGAAAAAAGTTCCTTCAAAATTAAATTTGATCGAATTTAATCCTCTATCCAACAAAGATTTCAAACCAGCAACTCAAGAAAATATAGATAAGTTTTCTAAAAAAATTCAAGAAGCAGGTTTTCTCTCTCTATTTAGAAGAAGTAGGGGTAGAGACATCAATGCATCTTGCGGATCCTTAGCAAATAAGAAAGCTATAGGAAATGGATAACTTACATATTTTTTTAGGTGCAACAGTTGCTGATGCTGCTGCCAGACCCTTGCACTGGGTTTATAATCCAAAAAAATTAAATCAATACATAAAAGGAAAAAAAGAAATTGCCTTTTTAAAAAAAAGTAGAAGTCCATTTTATTCAATCAAAACAGGCAAAGTTTCTGGTTACAATGATGTTGGACAAGTAATGTTTAAAACACTTATTTCAACAAAGAAAAAATCAGATGTTTTGAAAAATTTTAAGAAAAATGTTGTCCAAAACTTTGGACCAGGTTCAGCTTATTGGAAAAATTTAAAACTCAGAAAAAAATACAAAAAGATTAAGTGGAAAGGGCCCATGAATGGTCCTTGGATCCACCAAAACATATTAGAAACTATACAAAACATTAAAACCAATAAGAGCACAACTGGAGGCAAGAAGGTAAATGAGTCAGATGGATATTGCGCAGTTCTTCCTTATTTTATTTATAACAACTCAGAGACAGATTTAAAGAGGGTTATAAAAAGTGTAGCTAATTCCAGAGTAAATGAAACTTACGCATTAGCAAAATTAAAGATTATAGATCTAGCAATAAAAGGTGAGAAAAGTCCCGTAAATACTTTTGTTAAAAAGTATGGGAAAAATCGATATTTTAAAGTAGTTGTCGCTAATATCAAAAAGGTTTTACGATTAAAAAAACATGATCATACTAAAGTTGTAAAGAAATTTGGAAAAGCGTGTAGTTATCCCGGTACCTTCATGGGTTCTATTCATGCCATGATTACCTCTAATAATTATAAAGCTGCAATTATTAAAACTATTAAGGCTGGAGGTTGTAATTGTTCCAGGGCTAATTTTGTAGGAGCTTATTTTGCTGCTTATAAAGGTTTCAAAAGCATTCCTTCACCTTGGATTAAAAAAACTTTTCCAGCTAAAAATATTATAAAATATATTTAATTATTCTAAATGATGTATAATGGTTTATGGATTCGATAGTTACATTACTGATAATTTTTTTATTATTAGCTAACCTTATTGCTGTTATATTTTTAATTAAACGTAAGCAACCAGATCAAGTAGACAATAGTCAGATTTTTAAAGATGAAGTGAGTTCTTTAAAAAATTCTTTTAGCCAGTCATTTGGTTCTATGAGTAAAGAAATTGCAAAAGATATGACAGGAGCTTTAACAAAAGTAGATGAAAAAGTTGGAGTATTTAATCGTCAAGTAAGCGAACTTAACAAAAGTCAGGATAATTTTAGTAAAATTTTAAGTGGAGTTAAATCTTATGGGACATTAGCTGAATTTGGTTTAGGGGCTCTTTTAAAAGATTTACTTCCAGCATCACAATTCATAGCTAATGTGAAAATGAAGGAAGATACATCTGAAACCGTGGAGTTTGCAATAAAGCTCCAGGACGTTTTGCTTCCTATCGATAGTCATTGGCCTGTAGAAAAATATAAAGCAATTGACGACGCCTACAATTCAAATGATAAAGACGCTCAAGCAGAAGCAAGAAAAGATTTAGCTTCAGCTTTTAGATTAAAGGCAAAAGCTGTTAATATGAAATACATAGCTCCACCAAAAAGTACAGATTTTGCAATTGTCTATGTTCCAACAGAAGGACTTTTTGCTGAATTATCAAGTTATAGAGATCCAAAAACTAAAGAATTATTACTTCAAGAATTAAGAACGAAATATAAAATTACGATTTCAGGTCCCAATACTTTATCAGCTTTATTACAATCCTATCACTTAGGATTTCAAACATTAAAAGTCCAACAACATGCTACGCAAATTTATAGTGATTTACGAAATATAAGCTCAAGATTTGATAAACATTTTGGTGGAATTAAAGACTTAAGAAAAAAACTTGAACAAGCTATGACAGCTACTGATGGCTTTGGAAGAGATGCAAGATCAATAATGAATACACTTTCTAATATCAAAGATCCGCAACAGGTTAAAGAAACATTAGAGGAAAATTCAGAAAAAATAAAAGTTTTAAAGTAGATTCAATATGTCTAACTTTGTCTTTTACGATTTTGAGACCAGTTCCTCCAATAAATATTGGGGGCAGATAATTCAAATCGGTGCTGTCCTTACAAATGATAATCTTGATGAATTAGATAGGTTTGATGCAAGATGCAGATTAAGTCCGGGTATTATACCTGAGGCTATGGCATTGATTGTAAATAAATCGTCACCTCAGATGCTTAAAAATTCAAATTTATCTCATTATGAGATGATAAGACAATTTGTTGATACTTTAAAAAGATGGGGAAAAGCAACCTACATCGGTTTTAATTCTATAGAGTTTGACGAAGAATTTCTAAGGTGTACTTTATTTCAAACGTTAGAGTATCCCTACATTACAAGCACTAATGGGAACACAAGAGGAGATGTTTTAAGTTTAGCCAGAGCAGCTAATTTATATTACCCAAACACTTTAAAAAATTCTGTAAACGAAAAAGGTAATGATGTTTATAAATTAGATCAAATGGCACCTCTAAACGGTATTGAGCACGGTGACGCTCACAGTGCAATCGGAGATGTTATGGCAACTATTGGAATTGCAAAAATTATTTCTAAAAAAGCACCCAATGTTTGGAGAGCAAGCATGTTAACTATGGATAAAACTCAATCACTAGAAATAATTAAAAAAGAACTTTTTTTTTGCACAAATGAATATTTCTATGGACGTAGTAGGCCTTATGTACAAACTTTCGTATGTCAACACCCTCAATATCAATGGCCATTATGTTTTGATTTAAGACATGATCCAACGCCTTACTTAAACATGCCATTAAAAGAATTAGAGGCTGCAATGAAAAAACAACCAAAGTTTATTAGAACCGTAAGACATAATAAGCATCCTGTAATTATGAATCCATCTTATGGAGATAAATTTGAGGAGTATAAAGTTATAGGAACAGAAAAATTAAAAGCTAGGGCAGAGCTTGTCAGAAAAAATACAGAATTTGTAGAAAAAATTCAGTCTATAAAACGTTCAGAGATAGAGGAAAAAGAACAAAGTAAATCTCAAGAGGACCTGTATAACGAGGAGAGTATTTATACTAAATTTACAACATCAGAGGACAATAAACTAATGCCTGAATTCCATTCTGCTGAGTGGGATAAAAAATTGAGCGTAATTTCTAAATTTAAAGATGAGCGTCTCCAATATTTTGGAAAAAAACTTCTTTACATGGAAAAACCTGAAGTTTTAAGTAAAGAGGATTATGATTTAATCCATAAAGACACTTCCAAGAAACTTTTGAGTACGAATAACGAAAAATGGAATACAATACCAAGAACTTATTCAGAAATTGATACTTTGAGAGCAAAATTTGAGAAACAAGATGATAAGGAAAAATTAAAAATTTTAGAAGATATTAACGCATACGTTGAAGATCTAGAAAAACATTACTCATCTGTATAGTTGACAAAAAATTTAAAATACTTATTTAGGGTGTATGGCTTTTAAAAATTCTACAGATGAAAAATTTCAAGATCAGATTAACGGAAGTAAATTAAATCTAATACAATTTTCGGCAAGCTGGTGCGGACCATGCCAGCAATTAAAACCAATCATAGAAAAGATTTCAAATGATATGGCTGATAAAATAGACTGTTACTATCATGATATTGAAAGCCAACCCAACGAACCTACAAAGTATTCGGTAAGAGGAGTGCCTACCGTGCTTTTATTTAAGAGTGGAAAACTTGTGGGCACTAAAGTTGGAGCTACGAGTGAAAAAGATATGCTTGAGTTTATCCAGCCTCACATCTAATTTTTATTAAGTATATTTCCCACATTATATAAAGAGCCTATACAACTAATTAATTTCTTATCTGATGAGGTTATATTATTAATTGCTTCACTAAAATTATTAGCTTTATTTACATTCAATTGGTTTTTTTTTGCTATAGTTTCTAAATCTTTAGCAGACATACAATTCTTCTCATTTTCGATAGGTATTGTTATTATCTTTTTAAAAATCCCTTTAAATTGTTTAATGAACAAATCAGGTTCTTTATTTTTCATCATTGCCCAAATAGCGTATTTAGGCATATTAATATTTTTCAAGTAATTTGCTAAATTTTTAGCATCCGCCTCTGCATGAGCACCATCTAGCATAATCTGCTCATTTTTGTGAAGTTTATTTTTAATTTTACCTTTTTTTAAATACTGAAATCTTCCTTCAAATGAAATATTCGGAATAGTATTTTCAATGACTTTTTTATCAATTTTTAGATCTAGAGCTATTTTAATTGCATGACAAAGATTTTCTAATAATCCTTTTGAATGAATATTTTTAGTACTAAGCTTAATTTTATTTTTTTTATCTTTAAAAAAATAGTGCTTATTTTTCTTCATCAATTTCCAATTATTAGGATAATTTATTTTACTTTTATTTTTTTTAAGATTTTTTTTAATTTTACTTAGTACCTCAGGTCTTTGTTTACCTACATAAATATTAGTAAAATTACTTAAAAAACCTACTTTTTGATAAATAACTTCATCTAATGTTTTTTTGTTTTTAGCTAAGAAATTTAAATGTTGTTTGTTAATATTGACAATTACTTGAGCTAAAGGAAAATCAAATACGTTAGTTGAATCTTTAGCAAATAATGCTCCTGCCTCCACTAAGTGATAGTTAGTATTTTGTCTTGATGCATAAATTATATAAATTACTGTGAGTACTTCAAAAATAGTCAGAGGTACCTTAAATTTTGAAATCAATTTAATTGACTGTTTAATTTCTTGATGAGATAAAAATCTGTCTCCCATCCAAAATCGTTCTTTAATATCTCTTAAGGAGGGTGAAATGTATGAAGTTGTTGTTTGTTTATTTGCTTCAATAAAATACTTAACAGAATGCAAGGTAGTAAATTTTCCGCTAGAACCCAAAAAATTAATGACATTATTCATCTTTCTCTCTGGATGTCCTAATTTTTTGAGAACTAGTTTAATTCTCTTTAAGTCAAAATTTATAGTTTTGTTAAAAAGCTTATGATTAGCTAACTGCTTGTAAAGACTTATCGACTGTGACATTCGAGTCTTGTTTAGCTTGAGACTCTGCTCTTTTCAATAGAACATTTAGTAGTGTTCCAATAGATGAACTTAAGTATTTTCGCTCAACAATTAGGTCTATACCACCATGATCTTTAACATATTCCGCAGTTTGAAAGTCATCTGGTAAAGTTTCACGAACAGTGTCTTGGATAACTCTTCGCCCAGCGAATCCAAAGATGGCTTTTGGTTCAGAAATTATGATGTCACCTAAACTAGCCCAAGAGGCTGATACCCCACCAGTTGTAGGAGTCGTTAAAACAACTATGAAAGGAACATTGTTTTTTTTCAATTCGTTTACTGCCAAAGCCGTTCTTGACATTTGCATTAATGCTATAGAACTTTCATGCATTCGTTGCCCACCGGAACAACTAAAAAAAACATAAGGTATTTTATTTTCAATTGCATATTGTGCTCCTGCAATAAAAGCTTCACCCGATGCTGCTCCAAATGACCCGCCAATAAATCTAAAATCTTGTGCTCCAACTACCATATTAATGTTTTGAACTTTACCTTTTGCAATTAAAATTGCATCATCTTGACCAGTTAGTTTACGCGCAGCTTTTAATCTATCAATATATTTTTTTTTGTCTTCAAAATTTAACGGATCATCTTTAGGCAACGGAGTTTCAATTAGTTCAAATTCTTTGTTATCAAAAAAAGTTTCGAATCTTTCTCTACATGTTAATTTATGGTGCGCTCCACACTTAGGGCAAACTTTTTGATTTGCCTCCATATCTTCTTTATAAATTAAATTTTTACACCCACACGTAGTCCAAAGATTTTCCTCAGTTTTTGAGGATTTCTTTTCAAAAAGAGATTTTATTTTTGGCTTAATAAATTTTGTGATCCAATTCATATAATTTGTTTTTTTAGATTGTACACAACTTTATCTATCTTTGTGACAGGATTTTGTCTCATTTTGAGCGAATTAGTTATAGTTTTACACAACATACTTCCTACTACAAGCCCATCCGCTGATTTAAGGGATTTTATGGTCTTATTCGTAATTCCGAAACCGATTACTAGGTTTTTTCTCGGGTTTAATCTTTTAATTTTATTATAATTTTGCAAAATTTTTTTAGGAGAAACTTTTAGCTTTCCGCCTGTAGTTGAAAGCATTGATATATAATAAATCATATCATGAGAGTCTTTGATAATTTTTTTCATTCGATCTTTAGAGGTAGTAGGCGATAGTAGTTGTATAAAATTGATAGATTTTTTCTTACATTTGTTCGCAAAGTTTTTATTTTCAGGGTAAGGCAGATCAACTATTATCAGTCCATCAACCCCTGATGATTTACAATTATTTAAAAAGTTATTTTCACCGACTTGATATATTAGATTAAAATAGCCCATTAAAATAATTGGTTTGTAAGGATATTTTTTTTTGAAACTTTTTACAATTTGAAAAACATCTTTTAATTTAATCCCATTTTTTAAAGCTCGATACGAGCTACCCTGTATTTGTCCGCCATCAGCTATAGGAGTGTTATGCGCAAAACCTAGTTCTAAAATATCAGCGTGTTTTGATATCGTATTTAGTATTTTGAGAGAATTATTTTTGGTATCATCTCCAGCAACTGTGTAAGTAATTAAAGCAGGTCTATTCTCTTTTTTACAATTATTGAAAGCTTCAGAAATTTTTGATTTCATCTTATGTATGATCCCAATTTTTGCTTAATAATATCTTTGTCTTTCAGACTATCGCCGCAAGAATTCACAATAATAATCTCAGATGAACTTAATTTTGGTGCTAATTTAATTGCTTCAGCAAAAGCATGTGAAGGCTCAAGTGAGGGAGATATATTTTCAAGTTTAGAAACTAATTGATAAGCTTTAAGTGCTTCTTCGTCACTCGCAGAGGTGTATCTAGCTCTTTTTGTGTCCTTAAGAAAGCAATGTAATGGAGAAATTCCCGGGTAATCAAGTCCCGCAGATATTGACTCTGTTGAACCTATTTGACCTTCACTGTCTTGTATAACGTATTGTGCTGCTCCATGAAGAATACCGATTTTAGATCCATTAGTTAATGGTGCTGCATGAAGTTTACTATTTCTTGGGCCTCCAGCTTCTACGCCAATAAACTGAGCATTAGTATCAATAAACTCATTCCAAAATCCTGCTGCTGAACTTCCGCCACCTACACAATTAATTAATTTTAATTTTTCAGGTATTTTTCCAAATTCTTCTTTTACTTGTTTAATAAGTTCTCTTGAAATTTGAGCAGTACTCCAAGCACAAATTTTAATAAATATATTAGGACCAACTGTAGAACCAACACACATATGAGTGGTATCACAATTTGAGACCCAGTATCTCATACACTCACTTACAGCATCAACAAGAGTTTGACTTCCTGTAGTGACAGGAACTATTTCTGCTCCATTTTTTTTCATTGCCTCAACATTAGGTCTTTGTCTTTTAATATCTTTAGCTCCCATAAATATTTTACATTTAAGACCGAACTTCTTTGCCGCCATAGAGAGCATTTTGCCTGCATAACCTGCTCCGGTATCACCAACCACATATTTTTTCCCTGCTTTCTTTGCAATTAAACAATGAACAGTTGCATTATAAATTTTATGGGCGCCGCCATTAGCTTCAGATACCACCTTTGCATATATTTGAGCCCCACCAAGATGATCTGTTAAATTTTCTAACTTAATAAAAGGTGTGGGAGCACCTACATAGTTTTTAAAATAATTATCCCTATCTTTAAGAAATTTTTTATTTCTTCTTAATTTTTCAAATAATTTTGTTAAGTCATCAATAGGTTTTTTCAAAGTTTCCGGTATAAAATTTCCACCAAATTTTCCACCATACATAAAGTTTTTATCGTGCTGGTCAATGAGGGGTATATTTTTTCTAATTTTTAAGTTCATTTATTTTATTTATAAAACCTTCAATTTTAAGATGATCTTTGTAACCTAATTGACTTTCTAAACTAGATGATAAATCAAAAAAGTTAACCCCTAATTTACTAATAATTTCCACATTATCCCTCGAGACAGATCCTGCTAAAGCATATTTTTCACCTTCAGGTAGCTTAGCAATTAAATCTTTAGGGAATTCCGAAGTTTTTTCCATTGAAGGTGTATCAAACAATATTATATCAGCATTATTGAATTCTTTATGTTTATCTATATCTTTTTCTTCTTTAACTTTTATAGCTTTAATAATTTTAAAACCCATACCTTTTATTTCGTCTACTCTCTCTTTTGACTCTGATCCATGAAGTTGAATAAAATCAAAATTATCCATTAGATTTTTTTTTATAAATTCGTTGCTCGGATTTACTGTTACTGCAACAAAAGATGACTCTTTTTTATCATAATTAGAAAGTTTTTTAATCTCTGGAAGACTTATATTTCGTGGAGATTTCTCATAAAAAACGAATCCTAAATAATTAACTTTTAGGTCAATACATAATTGAACATCTCTAATTGGATTTAAACCGCAAATCTTTATTTTCATTATCTTAATTTTTCAATAAGATTTTGAATATTTTTTTTGATATTTCCACGGGCTGTAATTGCTCTTCCAATTACCAACCAATCAGAATTAACTTTTTTAGCCTCCATAGAACGTTTTTGATCGTAATTTTTTTTCCCAATCTGCACTCCAGGGGTAATGATTTCTTTTTTAAAAATTTTCCTTACCGCACTTACCTCGTAAGGGCTGCAAACCAAAGCGTCCAAGTTTGCTTTTTTGGCAAGCTTTGCTTGATGAGCAACTAAATTTTTTACAGATTTATTATATCCAATAAGTTTTAAATCATTGTTATTTAACGAGGTTAAAGTTGTAACACCTACTATTCTTGTTGGTCCTGAAATTTTTTTGACAGCTTTTAAAGCAGCCAAACCAGAAGAAATGTGAACAGTGAGATAATTAATCTTTATATCCTTTAAAGCTTTTACCGCAGACAGCATAGTGTTAACTGTATCGTTTAATTTTAAATCAACAAAAATAATTTTTTTCCTTAGTTTAGCTAAAAATGCCCTACCATTTTTAGAATTCATGAATTCTAAACCAAATTTATAACCAATTTTAATTTTATTTGTTTTTGATTGGTTAATAATTTTTTTAACTTTTACAAGATTTGTTGTATCGCATGCTATAAAAACCTTTGTTTTTTTCATTCGTTAATTATTTTATTTAATTTTTTTGACGGTTTAAATCTTATTTTTACACGTTCTGGTTTATATATTAATTCATTTGTAGAGGGATTACGCGCATTAAAGTTTTCCTTTAATTTTTTAGAATACCATCTCCCAAAGCCCCGAATTTCTAAACTGTTTCCATTTATTAACTTATTATAAAGAGTTTTGGAAAAAATATTTAATATATTTTCTAACTCTGATTGATTTAGTTTAGGATTTTTATTTTTAAGCTGTTTTATAAGCTTTTGTCTAGACAATTACTTTTCGTTTTTATTTTTTTTTTTACCGATAGCCTTTTCAAAAATTCCTTTAAGAGTAGCCCCAGATTTTGTTGCACCTTCTCCGAATTTAGCAATTAATGATTTTTCTTCATCAATTTGAGCAGCCTTTACACTTAATTTCACTTTTCTAGTTTTCAAATCTAATTCAGTTATTTTGGCATCCAAAGCGTTGTTGGGTGAGAAAACTTCAGGTCTCGCATCAGCGATGTCTTTTGCTAAATCTGCTTTTCTGATCGTTACGATAAGTTTTTTCTCATTATCAATTGCCACTTTAACACCAGTTTTTAAAACTTCGTAGATTCTTGTCGTGATAATATCACCGACTTTTTTCTTATTATCTTTAAACCAATCTAGAGGATCTTTTTCAATGGCTCTCTTAGAAAATTTAATTTTTTCATCATTAATTTCTAGAATCTTAACTTTTAGCCTATCACCCTTCTTAAATTTTTTGAGATCTTCGATATTCTCTTGATAGGATAATTCTTTGTAATGCAACATTCCTGATAATTGTGTATCTATCATTTCACCGAATATTGCTTTGTCAGTAATGTTATTTATTTTTATTTCGGTTTCTTTTCCTACTAAATTCTTAACTTTGTTCCATGGGTTTTCCAAAGTTGCTTTGTAAGATAAAGATATTCTTTTAGATGCTTTATCAATATTTACAATTTTAAATTTTATATTTTGAGAGATAGATAAAACTTTACTAGGTTTAATATTTTTATTAGTCCAGTCTAACTCAGAGCTATGGATTAATCCTTCGACCCCTTCTTCAATCTTTACAAAACAACCATAATCCATTATTTTTGTAACAACTCCTTCGTAAATTTCACCAACTTTGTATTTTTTCTCAATATTTTCGAAAGGATTTTCTGTCAGAGCTTTTATAGAAGCAGATACTCTGTTAGTTTTTTCGTCTATCTTAGTAATTTTTACTTTTAACTTTTGCCCTATAGTAACTAGATCAGAAGGTTTTTTTACTCTTCCATGACTTAGATCACTTACGTGCAATAATGCATCTATTCCATTTATTTCTAAAAATATTCCCCAATCCGTAGTAGCTTTAACGATTGCATTATCAACTATATCGCCTTCTTTAATATTCTTTAAAGCTTCAGTTATTTCTGCACTCTTACTCTTTTCTAAAACAGCTCTTCTTGAGACACATACATTTCCTCGGTTTTTATCAATTCTTGTAGCTATTACTTTCACTGGGGTATTCATTAAATGATCTACTCTTTTGAGAGGCTTTACATCGATTTGAGAAGACGGCATGAAACAAGGTAAGCCCTCTACAGTTGCGATAAACCCGCCTTTCACTTTACCAGTTATATAGCCGGTCATTTCTTCCTGATTTTCAAAAACTTTTTCCAATTTTTTCCAAGCTTTCATTTTTTTTGCTTTGTCTCTTGAAATTATTAATTCTCCCTTGAAACTTTCTATTCGTTCTAAGAAAACATCTATTTTAGAGCCAACCTTTAAGTTTTTAAATTCTTCATCATTTTTAAATTCTTCAACCGGTATCATGCCTTCCATTTTAGCTTTGCAGTCTACCACAACAAAATTCTTTGTTATTTCTGTCACCGTAGCTTTTATGATTGAGTTTTCTTTGAGTTTTCTATTTTCGAAGTCTTTATTTAAAAGGGTTTGGAATTCCTTTTGTGAGGATTTACTTTTCTCTAGATCTAATTCTGTTCCCATATTTATCTCTAATTCTTTTTTCAACAACTTGTGACATTTTATTCACCATGCCTTTAATATTAAGTTTGTCGGACTGCACAATTACAGCATTTTTTGACTGAATCAAAGGGGAAATTTTACGTTTTTTGTCTAAATTATCCCTTATACGCATAGCTTTTTTAACATCCATCAATTTAATATTCTTATTTCTCTTTTTTAACTCTTTAAATCTTCTTCTAGCTGCAACATTAAGGCTGCACTTAAAGAAAAATTTAATATCTGCGTTAGGTAATATTACTGTTTGAATATCACGACCTTCGATTACAACTTTATTATGTTTTTTTGCAAACTTTTTTTGAAAAATTTTAAGAACATTCCTGATTTTCTGTTGTTTTGCAATTATTGACGTGTGTTCTGAAATTTCAGGTGAATGAAATTTTTTATTAATTAATTGAGATAATTTAAGTTTATTAAATTTTTTCTTTAAGAAAAAAACTTTATTTTTAGGTTCAAATTTAAGAAGCTGATAGCTAGCGTACCGGTATAAAAGTCCTGAAGAAAGAAATTTCATTCCATACTTTTTAGCAATGAGTTTTGCTCCTGTTGTTTTACCACTTGCAGCAGATCCATCTGCTGCAATGACTAATTTATGATGCTTTTTTAACTTCAAATTTAACTCCAAGTGATTTAACGATTTTTAAAAAAGAGGGAGAAGAGGTATTTACAGTTTCAAAGTTTTTAATATGTAAATTAGCTCCAGTTAATACTGCTAACACAAAAGACGACATACAAATTCGATGATCACCCAAATTTGGGACGTGAATCTTTTTATTTTTGGCGTCTATCATCCCTTTTCCAAAAATTTTTAAAGTATTTTTGTAATATTTGCTTTTAATTCCAACTTGTCTTAGAATTTTTTGCATTTCAACTATTCTGTTACTTTCTTTATTAGCTAGGTCGCCTATACCCTTAAATACAGACGTACCTCTAATTAGAGAAGCCATAACAAATAATATTGGGTATTCATCCGTACTGTTAACATAAAAAGACTTATCAGCTAAAATAGGCCTGATACTGCAGCTCTTTACTATTATATCGCCTCTGTATTCATTATTAATTTTTCTAAAATTTTTATATTTGATTTTAGCTTTTTGTTTTTTTAAAATTTCATAAAAGCCTATTCTAGTTTTATTTAATCCTACATCTTTTATCACCAATGAAGAGTTTTTATTTAATAAGGTTAAAGCCACAAAAAAAGCTGCTGAAGATGGATCTCCAGGCACATTAATATTAATAGGATTTAATTGATTTTTTCCATCAATTTTAATAACTTTTTTTTCACCTTTTTTTATTTTTATTACTTTAGTATTACCCATAAGCATATTCTCTGTGTGGTCTCTGCTTTTTTTATTTTCAATTATTTTTGTTTCACCATAAGAGTTAAGACCTGCCAATATAACAGCGCTTTTTAATTGCGCAGAAACTCCAGCCTTATAATTGATTCCAATTGGCATTTTTGATGAAACTATTTTCAAAGGGAAATTAATTCTTGTCTTCGGAGTAAATAATGCTCCAAAGGCAGACATTAAATCAATTAATTTTTTCATACTTCTTTTATTAAGTGAACTATCGCCTTTTATTTTTAAATTTATATTTGGTGTTGTTGATAGAATACCAATTAGAAGTCTAGCTAAAGTACCTGAGTTTCCAAAATTCAGCTGAGTATTTTTCCCGCCAGCCAAAGAACCTAATCCTTTGCCGAAAATAATATAATTTTTCTGTTTAATTTTTTTTATTTTGACACCTAATTTTTTTAGACAAGTTATGGTCGAGATAACATCATCTGACTCTAAAACATTTTTGACAGATGATATCTTTTGGGAAATTGAGCCGATTAAAAAACTTCTTATTGAAATTGATTTATCAGAGTCAACTCTAATAACTTTGTTAAAATTTTTTGTTCTCTGATTGACTGATAAATCAAAAGGCCTATTTAACATCAGTATTACGAAAATTGTGAACCAAAATACTGTTCAATTGCTTTCGTAGATTTTAATAATTCTCTTGAAGTTCCCTCAGCTATAACTGTTTGTTCACCAAGAACATAGCTTCTATCTGTTATATCAAATAAATTTTTAACATTATGGTCTGTCACTAAAATAGCTGTTCCAGAGGATTGAATTTTTAATATATATTTTTGAATATCTTGAATTATCAAAGGGTCTAAAGCAGCTAAAGGTTCATCAAGAAGTACAATTTTTGGTTTATTAATCATCACTCTTGCCATCATAAGCCTTCTAATTTCTCCCCCTGACAACACGGATGCGTTGATTGTTCTTAAATGTTGTAGATTGAATTCATCTAATAATTTTTCTGTTATGGCTTTTTGATTTTCTGAACCTTTAATAGAGATTTGAGCAATACCCATGATATTATCATAAACAGTCATATTAAAAACACTTCTTTGTTGCGGAAGATATCCAAGTCCTTTATTAGATCTTAAGTGAATTGGGATAGTTTCAATTGAATTCCCATTTAAAAATATTTTCCCCCCTTCAACATTTTCTTCTCCAATGCACATTGAAAACAAGGTAGTTTTACCACAACCATTTGGACCTAATATACCCACACATTCACCAGGGTAAACTTTAAGTGAGAGTTTTTTTAGTATTGGTCTACCATCAAAAGACTTGCTTACATCTTTAACTTCAAAGATTGGCTTATCTTTTTTGAACTTTAATATTCTAAATCCTTTTTTCATTTTACGTCTATATAAGCATCAATTTTACCATCATTCAAAGAGGAAATTTTTAACGTCTTCTTTTCAATATCAAAAAAGAGTTTATCTGCATATAAATTACCTCTCTTACTTTTAATACTTACATTGTTTGATATTACAACATAATTTTTATTGTTAGAGTATTCTGCTTTTTGTGAAAAAAGCTTGCTTTCTTCGTATTCTGCCTCAACGTTTTCAGTAAAAACAATGTCTAAAGTTTTATTGTTGTAAATTCCTTTTTCTGAGTAAACAATGAGTTCTGTTCCATCTTTAAAATAAAAAACTGCATCAACAAAGTCCATGTTTATTAATTCTTCATTATTTTTGTCTGTTTTTGCTTTTTTGGCATTTAATATATATCGATTACCTGCAAGGTCTAGACCTGAATATTTTATATTATAAAATACATCTGCACCATCACCGTCATCTTGATCATTTTGTATATTGATACTGCTTTGGTTCGATGTATTAAAAGACTGATCTGTGGTTTTTTCATCTTTACTTGTGTAGGTATATATAAGAATAGCTACTCCCATTATCAATAATAAAGCTTGAATTATAAATTTTCTTTCTTTTCTTTTGTTCATTGAACACCAGTTTGTAAAATTGAATGGATATGAATTATTCCTTTTAGAACCTTGTTTTTTTTAGGTACGTCTTTATCTGAGATAACAAGAAGACTAGTCACTTTCTTTTCACTCATTATACCGAGAGCTTTAGAGGCAGGCATGTTCTCATTAACTGTTAAAGGGCTCTTAGTTAAAATTTTAAGTATATTTTTATTAGAAGATTTTTTATTAAGTTCTCTTCTTAAATCACCATCAGTAATAAGTCCCATAATAAATTTATTTTTTGTTACAACTATCATTCCTAGGTTTTTTTGGTTCATAATTTGTAAAACTTTATTAAAATTCGTTTTAAAGTTAACAACTGGCATTTTTGATCCAGTAACCATGATATCTTTTGCTAATAGTAGTGATTTACCGATATTTCCTCCAGGATGATAGATCTTAAATTTTTCTTTTGAAAATTTTTTAATTTGCATTGCTGTTGTAGCTAAACAATCTCCTAATAATAAAGTTATTGATGTACTCGACGTGGGAACCATACCTGTTATATCTGCCTCTTTTACTTTTGGGAGTATCAACTTAACATCGCTGGCTTTGAGTAAGACACTGTCAACTTTAGAGGCTACGCCAATAATTTTAATACGGTATCTATTGGCATATTTAATCATATTATTAAGTTCAGAAGTATTTCCTGAATATGAAAAAATAATGAGTATATCTTTTTTTTCTATTTGACCCATGTCTCCATGCAAAGCTTGAGCTGGATCACAGAAAAAACTTGGAATACCGACACTGGAAAAAGTTGCAGATATTTTTCTAGCGATTAAACCAGATTTACCTATTCCAGCAAAAATAACTTTTCCTCTACAATTTAAAATTAAATCAATTGCCTTGACAAAAGAATTACTGAAAATTTTTTTAACTTTCTTCAGTTCATTAATCTGAATATCTGCTGATTTTTTAGCTAAGGAAATATAATTTTTTTTCATTAATGTTCAAATATATCAAATTTAAAACCAGTTTGATCGAGCGCTACTCTTGTGTCTAAAAAAGTTAAACATTTGTTAAATATATCCATTCTTTTTTCTCGAATTAACATTTTTTCTAATTCGCTTTTAATTTTATGTAAGTAAACCACATCGTTAGCAGCATACTCTAGTTGCTTATCAGATAACTCGTTAATATCTTTATTCCAATCACTGGAGCCTTGTCTTTTATCTAGAGATTTATTACAGAATTCCTGAACTAAGTTTTTTAAACCATGACTATCGGTATAAGTCCTAACAATTTTTGAAGCTATCTTAGTATCAAAAATATTTTTTATTCTACATTTTAAAAAAAACTCTAAAGAGTTTTTATCAAATCTTAAAAAATGTCCGATTTTTAAAATTTTCTCATCCTCCAAGACAGATACTAAATTAGGTGCTTTATAATTATTTTTATTAGGTTGAACTATATATACATTTCCATTTTCATCACAAATTTGAATTAAGCTAAGTTTATCACGTTCTGGAATCTGAAGACCTGTAGCCTCTGTATCAATAGCAATACTTTTTTTGAATGAATTAGCAATCTCTGAAGTTATGTCCTCTTTAAACTTAGTAATTTTCATATATAAGTGTTCTAAATACCATGAAAAATCAAATTTGCACAATTTTAGGTGGTGGAGGTTTTATAGGCAGATATCTTGTTCGAAATTTGACCAAGAAAAACTATAGATGCATCATTTCCACAAGAAATTCCTTTCAAAAAGGATATTTAAAAACCCAAGCTACTCCAGGCGCTATAGAACTAATTGATTGGAATCCAAATAATTTTTCAGAGTTAAAAGAAGCTATTAAAAACTCAGATGTCGTAATTAATCTGATTGGTATTCTTTATGAAACTAGAAAACAAAAATTTTACAACATTCATTCAACTATACCTGAAGTAGTTGCTAAAGCATGTAAAGAGTCTGAGGTAAAAAAATTTATTCATGTTTCAGCTATTGGAGCAAATGATAATTCCAAGTCGCTTTATCAAAAATCAAAATATTCTGGTGAAGTAAAAGCTTTAAATAATTTTAATAAAACTGTAATTATTAGACCAAGTGTAGTTTGTGGTACTGAAGACAACTTTACAAATCTTTTTTCAAAATTAAGTTTTTTACCAGTAATTCCTTTGGTCGGAATAAATTATAAATTTCAACCTATATTAGTTAGTGATGTTGCAGACGCAATAGTTAGAGCAATAGAGACAAAAAATAATGAGAATAAAATATATGAAATAGGCGGGCCAAAAATTATTAGTTTTGGTGATATGGTAAAATCAATTTTAAAAACTATAAACAAAAAAAGATTTGTTGTTCCTATGCCGATGCCTATTGCTAAAATTCAAAGTACCATTACTGATCTATTGCCGTTTCCGCCAATCTTAACAAAAGATCAATGTGAAATTTTATCTGAAGCAGATAATATTGTTTCTAATAACTTTCTTTCACTAAAAGATTTAGATTTAAAACCATCAGATGTTGAAGAAGAAATGAAAAAATGGCTGTGGAGATATAGAGAAGGCGGCCAGTTTGCTAAAGCTTAAATGAAAAGTATGACTTTACTATCAGGGTATATATATCTTGCTTTAGCAATTATTACAGGAATTGCCTCAAATGGTTTTTTAAAAACAACTGAGGGATTTTCAAAATTAAGCCCAACAATTTTTTGTGTTACAAGTATTGTGGTTTGTTTATTTTGCATTTCAAAAGCAATGACAATAATTCCAGTTGGTTTTACTTACGCAACCTATGGCGCTTTAACTATAACTGCAGTAACTTTATTTGGTATATTTAAATATAATCAAACTCCGAATATCTATGGGACTATAGGTTTAATCTTAATTATTGCAGGTGTTATACTTTTAAATCTTTTTGGAAAAGTAAAATAAAACCCTAGGTAGAATCTAAATTCAATTAGCGACTCCTCTTTATATATGTTTTGTGCTAGATTTTTTTCTTTTTAAAGAAAACGGGGGACATTCAAAATGAAAAAAATAAAAGCAATAATTGCTTCGTTGGCACTTTTCGCAATGTTTGCGGGAACAGCCGCCCAAGCAAAAGTAGAAATACAATGGTGGCATGCTTTTGGTGGAAGACTTGGTGAATTACTTGATGAACAAGTAAACAAGTTCAACGCATCACAAGATAAATACACTGTGGTTCATACTAGAAAAGGTAACTATTCAGAAACTCTTAACGCTGGTATCGCTGCATTCAGAGCTGGACAACATCCAAATATCCTTATGGTATTTGAAGTTGGAACAGCTAGTTTAATGGCTGCAAAAGGAGCTTATGTTCCTATGTACCAACTAATGAAAGATGCTGGTCAAAGATTCAATCCTAAGGGATTTGTTTCTGCTGTATCTGGTTATTACACAACAACAGATGGCAAAATGTTATCTATGCCGTATAACTCCTCAACGCCAGTTCTTTGGGTAAATAAAGACTTGATGAAAAAAGCAGGTTTAGATCCAGAGATGGACTTGAGTACTTGGAAAAAAGTTGGAAACGCGCTTGATGCTGCAAAAGCAAAAGGTATTGATATGCCTTTCTGTACTTGTTGGCACAGCTGGGTTCACCTTGAAAACTTTTCAGCCTACCACAACATACCGTTTGCAACTAAATCAAACGGATTTGCTGGTTTAGATACTGAGTTAGCTTTCAATAGCCCAGTACACATCAAGCACATTCAAACTTTAGGTAAATGGGCTCAAGAAGGTAAATTTAAGTACATGGGTAGAAGAAATGAAGCCGGTAAAAATTTTAGAGCTGGCGAATGTATGTTAATGACAGAATCTTCTGCTGGTTACGCTGGTATCAAAAAAGAAGCAAAATTCGAATTTGGTATTAGACACTTACCTTACTATGGAGCAACAGAGGCACCTCAAAACACAATTATTGGTGGTTCATCTCTGTGGGCATTATCTGGAAAATCTAAAGAAGAGAACAAAGCTACGGCAGCATTCTTAGCTTTCTTATCAAGAACTGACATTCAAGCTAAGTGGCACCAAGATACGGGTTATTTAGGTGTTACTACTGCAGCTGCTTCAGCTACTAAAAAGTCAGGATTCTATAAATCCAATCCTGGAACTGATTTAGCAGGAATACAGATGATGAGAAATAAAGTTACTCAAAACTCTAAAGGCTTGCGGCTTGGATCTTTTGATCAAATAAGAGGAATTATTGATGAAGAGATGGAAGGAGTTTACAACGGCACTAAAACTGCTCAAGTAGCTTTAGACAGCGCTGTAAAAAGAGGTAACGTTCTTTTAAGAAGATTTGAAAGAGCTAACAAATAAATCAATTTAATTTACTAGGGGCGAAAGCCCCTAGTATCATTCTTAAGATCAAATGGAAAAAAGGGTTTTTTTTAAAGGCTGGTGGTTACCAGCGCTACTAGTTGCACCTCAGCTACTAATTTCTTTTGTCTTCTTTTTTTATCCATCAGGACAAGCCATTTGGAATTCTTTATTTTTACCAGATCCCTTTGGATTAAAGACAGAATTTGTTGGTTTAGATAATTTTAGATTTTTATTATCCGATCCTTATTATCTAGCAAGTTTTAAAACGACAGTTATTTTTTCAACGGCAGTATCCGTTTCATCCATGGCTTTGGGTTTATATTTAGCTGCGTTAGCAGATCGATTAATTAAAGGAGCTGGCGTTTATCAAACCTTATTAATTTGGCCTTACGCTATAGCGCCAGCGATCGCAGGTGTTCTATGGTTATTTATGTTCAATGGAAACATCGGTTTAGCCTCTTATTATCTAAAAGCTTTAGGCTACGAATGGAATCATACTTTAAAAGGTGATCAAGCAATGTTTTTAGTTATTTTAGCCTCATCATGGGGAAGAATAAGTTATAACTTTTTATTTTTCTTAGCAGGTTTACAAGCTATTCCAAAATCCATTATTGAAGCTGCTGCAATAGATGGAGCTAGTTTTTGGAAAAGATTTGGTACAATTGTAATACCTCTTCTTTCACCCATCACATTCTTTTTATTAGTCGTAAATATTGTTTATGCTTTTTTTGATACTTTTGGAGTAATACATACAATCACTTCAGGTGGACCTGAACAATCGACCACTATACTAGTATATAAAGTATTCTCTGATGGGTTTGTGAGCCAAGATCTTGGATCAAGCGCAGCTCAGTCCGTAATCTTACTAGTTTTAGTCGGAATTTTAACCGTAATTCAATTTAAATATATAGAGAGAAAGGTTCATTACTAATGGTTGAGAAAAAGAAATCCGGATACTGGTTAACTCACCTTGGTTTAATTCTTGGGGTTTTATTTATATTCTTTCCAGTTTGGTTAACTTTTGTTGCATCCACTGTAACACAAGATGCAATTATTTATCCTCCATTACCAATGTTACCAGGCACAGAATTCTTTGAGAATTATGCGAATGCATTATTTAGAGGTTCGCCAGAGGGATACGGAGCCAAAGTTCCCGTGATAAAAATGATGATGAACTCTGCAATCATGGCAATTGGAATTACAGTTGGAAAAATAATTATTTCATTATTATCAGCTTTTGCATTTGTTTATTTTAGATTTCCTTTTAGAAACTTATGTTTTTGGTTAATTTTTATTACTTTAATGCTACCAGTAGAAGTAAGAATAGTGCCAACTTATGAAGTTGTGGCAAATTTAAATCTATTAAATTCTTACACAGGATTAATCTTCCCGTTAATTGCATCAGCGACGGCAACTTTTTTATTTAGACAATTTTTTATGACCATACCTGATGAAATGGTTGAAGCAGCTAGAATGGATGGCTGTAGTCCAATGCGTTTCTTTTTTGATATATTAGTTCCAATTAGTAAAACTAATATTGCGGCTTTATTTGTAATTTTATTTATTTTTGGTTGGAACCAATATTTATGGCCATTATTAATGACAACCGATCCTGACATGAGAACTATTGTAATGGCAATTGACTCAATGATACCTACAGGTGATGATTATGCACACTGGCCAACGGTTATGGCAACAGCAATGTTAGCTATGGTTCCACCAGTCATAGTAGTAATAAGTATGCAAAAGTTTTTTGTTAAAGGGTTATTAGAAAGCGATAAATAATGTCTCAAATTAGTTTACAAAATCTAAAGAAATCTTTCGGAAAAACTCAGGTTATTCATGATCTAAGTATTGATGTAAAAGATGGTGAACTAATTGTAATCGTTGGACCCTCTGGTTGTGGTAAATCAACATTACTGAGAATGGTTGCGGGGTTAGAAGATGCTAATGAAGGAAATATTTTAATTGATAATAAAAAAGTAAACGAGCTTGAACCTATGGAGAGAAATATTGCAATGGTATTTCAAAATTATGCTCTTTATCCTCACATGACTGTCTTTGGTAACATGGCATACGGTTTAAAAATTGCAAAAGTGCCAAAAGAAGAAATTGAATCAAGAGTTCATAAAGCAGCTGAAATTTTAGAGCTTGGAGAATTATTAGAGAGAAAACCTAATCAATTATCAGGAGGACAAAGACAAAGAGTTGCCATGGGAAGAGCAATTGTGAGAAATCCTGTAGCGTTTTTATTTGATGAGCCTTTATCAAACCTGGATGCCAAATTAAGAGTTCAAATGAGATTAGAAATAAAAAAACTTCAAACTCAACTAAAAACTACTTCTCTTTATGTAACGCACGATCAAGTTGAAGCGATGACATTAGCTGATCGTATGATTGTAATGAACGAAGGCAATGTAGAACATATTGGAACACCTTTAGAAGTTTATACAAAACCTAAAACTTTATTCACGGCTCAATTTATTGGAAGTCCAGCAATGAATATTTTAAAAGGTAATTGTGGAGGTAACAAATTAATTTTAGCTAACAAAGCTTCACTTTCGGTAAATTCAAATTTTAATGGACCTGTTAATATAGGTATGCGACCTGAAGATTTTGAATTGGATCAAAATGGTCCAATCAAGTTAAAAGTTGAACTTGTAGAGCTGATCGGAGCTAATACACTTATTCATGGTAAACTTGAAAATAGTAATGAAATTTTAGTTGCAAGTATCTCAGGTGTTGTTAAAGAAGATACTATTGGAAAAAATATTAATCTTTCCATTCAAAATGACAAACTACACCTGTTTGATACTAATACTGATTTGAGGATTAATTGATCAATCCATTTTTAACGAAACCTAACTACATAAGAATTTACGGCCACAGAGGAGCAAGAGGTGATATTGTTGAGAACTCTATATCAGGTTTCAAATACACATTTGATCTAGGCATTAAAGCAGTTGAATTTGACGTTGTAATTTCAAAAGATAATATTCCAACGATATTTCATGACTACAGATTAAATCCTGATTTAGTT
This sequence comes from Candidatus Pelagibacter sp., assembly GCA_028404615.1. Next base: position 15,265 of record JAOOBT010000001.1, on the reverse strand, counting down.
AAAGATGCCTCAGGAAACTGGATTACAGATAAAAGCATGAAATTAGTAGAACTGACTTATGATGAGATAAGTAAGTATAGTATTGGAAGTATAAAGCCTGAAACAAAGTACGCAAAAAGATTTAAAAATCAAAAACCTATTACAGGTGAAAAAATACCAAAATTAACTGATTTCTTTAAATTAGTGACGGAAGATAAATATAAAGATGTATTTTTAAATTTAGAAATTAAATCAACTCCTACACAAGAAAATGTAACACCTGACCCAGAAAAAATGGTTTCCTTAATCCTTAAAGATATAAAAGATTTTAAACTTGAGGACAGAACTTTAATCACTTCATATGATTTTAGAATTCTTTATGCCCTTAAAAAACAAAATCCAAATATTTTAAGAGGATTTATTACCCTGCAACAAGGTCTTTCAATAACGAAAAAGAATATTTATGAAAACTCTCCATGGATGGTTAAAAATTACCCAATGGAAGAATTATTTTTACTTCCTAATATAATTAAATCATTAGAAGGGCATGTGTGGAGTACTTTCTACCGTGATGTTACAAAACAAAATGTAGAATTAGCACATAAGCATGGTCTTGCCACATGTGTTTGGACAGTGAATAGAGAACAAGATATTATTCGAATGATCGAATACGGTGTAGATGGAATTATAACTGACTATCCAAAAAAAGTTCAAGAAATTTGCAAAGCAAAAAATATTTCTTGGTTTTAATTCTAAAACTTGATCTTTTTACGTTCTTGATATAAATACACGCATGGCAAAAAAAAAATATCAAAGAAATTGGTTAGAAAGAAAATTGGATGAATATAATCACACCATGGAACTTATAAGGACTATTCTACCTTTTTTAATCCTTTTGCTACAAATTTACATACTTACTAAACTCATTTAACACCTCGTTAAATATCAGTTATAATCTCATAATGACTTTATTGTTTTTATCACTAGCAGGTATCATTGCTATTATTGTTATTCTTGTATCGGCAAAATTTATTAAAGCAGGGTTTGATGCTAGAGGTGAGGTTAAAGAGGAACAAAGAGAAGCGAAACTCAAGCAAGAGGATGAAGATATTTTAGATGAATTAAAAAGAAAAAATTTGTCCGAAGAAGATTTAAAAGATCTTTACGAAAAAATCCAAAATAATAAAAAAGATAAAGATGAATGAATCATTAAAGGAAATAAAATTTTTAGAAGATTTACCAGATCAAGTTTTAATAATAGATAAATTTAAATCAATAGGTTACGCTAACAAAGCAGCAAAAAATCATTTTGGATCAAGTATAGTAAATCAAAATATCTCAAGTATTGTAAGAGACCCAAGTTTGTTAAGTCAAATCGACGTGTCTTTAGAAAATAATAAAAGTGGAATTTTAGATATAGAAATTAAAAAACCGAATTTCCAATTTTTTAAAGTAAGTGTGATGCCAGGACCAAGTAACTTGCTTGAAGATAGTAACTCGGTAATAATCTTTTTTAAAGATTTGACAGATATTATAAAAGTTCAAAAATTAAAATCTGATTTTGTTGCAAATGTCTCTCATGAACTTAGAACCCCACTTCAAAGTATTAAGTTAGGCCTCGAAACCATAAATAACGGGCATGCAGCTAAAGATCTCGAAAGTCAAAAAAAAATATTACCTGTGGTACTTCAACAAACATCAAGAATGGAAAATATTGTTAATGATCTTTTATCACTATCTAGAATAGAACTTCAGGAACATATTAGACCAAATGAAAAAGTAAATTTAAATGATATTATCTCACACTCTATTGAACTTCATCAAGAAATTTTAAAGAAAAACAATATTGAATGTCAATTTGAGCGAGAATCGAAAAATATAAAAATTAATGGAGACAGAAATCGCTTAATAGAAGTTTTTAATAATCTTATAGATAATGGAATAAAATATAGTGAAAAAAATAAAAAAATTACAATCATTACTAAATCAGAACATAAAAATTTTTTAGTAACGATTAAAGATCAAGGTATTGGCATATCAAAAGAGAATATACCGCAAGTCACAGAAAGGTTTTTTAGAGTTGATCCAGCTAAAAGCAAAGAAGTGGGTGGAACTGGCTTAGGTTTAGCAATTGTAAAGCACATAGTTAATCAGCATAGAGCTGAAATGACCATTTCAAGTGAGATCAATAAAGGAACTGAAATATCCCTAAATTTTCCAACTATTTAAGAAATTCAACTAAAAAGTTAGGTCTGTAACAAAAATTTAATATTTGTTTAATAAATCAATAACTTTGAAAGATTACATTCTAACTATGTTTAAAAAGGAGATAAATATGAAAATAATAAAAAACATAGTAGCAGTTATTGCTATTCTTTCTTTTGCTTCATACGCACAAGCAAGAGACCAAATTAAAATTGTAGGTTCTTCAACAGTTTATCCATATGCAACAGTAGTTGCTGAGAAATTTGGAAAACAAGGTAGTTTTAAAACCCCAGTAATTGAAAGTACTGGTACTGGTGGTGGAATGAAATTATTTTGTGCTGGTATTGGAGTAAACCACCCAGACATCACTAATGCTTCAAGAGCAATTAAATCTAAAGAAAAGGCTTTATGTGAAAAAAATGGTGTAAAAGATATAATCGAAGTAGTTGTAGGAAATGACGGTATAACATTTTCTCACTCAGTAAAATCACCTGACGCAAATTTCACAAAAGAGCAACTTTGGAGAGCTTTAGCAGCGAAAGTAGATGTTAATGGTAAATTAGTTGAAAACCCATATAAAAAATGGAGTGATATAGATGCAAGTTTACCCAGCAAGAAAATTGAAATCTTAATTGCACCCCCAACATCTGGAACAAGAGATGCTTGGAATTCATTGGTAATGAATAAAGGTTGTTCAAAAGAAGCTAAATCTTTATTTGGTGATAAATCTAAAAAAGAATGTGCAAAAATGAGAGAAGATGGTTACGCGGTTGAAGCAGGTGAAAACGACACTTTAATTGTACAAAAACTTGCAGCAAATCCTGATGCTTATGGTTTCTTTGGCTATAGTTATTATTTAGCAAACAAAGACAAAATAAAAGCAGCGGCTATCAATGGGGTAAAACCTTCATTAGAAGGGATTCAAGATTATTCTTATCCAATAGCAAGACCATTATTCTTTTATGCAAAGAAAGCTCACGTTGGAGTAGTCCCTGGTCTAAAAGAATTTTTAGATGCATTCACTTCAAAAAAAGCTATGGGATCTAGAGGTTACTTAACTGATATTGGATTAGTGCCACTAGCTAGTGATAAATATAAAGTTACTAGAACTGCAGCAAAAGACTTAGTTACAATCAACCTCAAGTAACAGTTGTTAATTAATGAAAAAAAGGCCGATTATTCGGCCTTTTTTTTTATTCTCAATTTAAAGTTTAAATATTTAACAAATCTGTAACATTACTCATCTACATAAAGATCATGAATTCTTTAATTGCGGGAGTAATTTTAATTCTCTGCCTTTCAAGTTATTTTTTCGGTAGATCTGAAGCTCGTAAGTTAGTTACTCAAAATATTAAACTAAAAGCGCTTCCCGCTTATTATGGGTATTATTTATCTCTATGGTGTGGCTTACCGGCCTTAATTATTTTTGGATGTTGGTCACTGTTTGAACCCACAATAATCAAAGTCTTGATACTTAATAATTTTCCTCAAATTGAGTCTAAAGACTTATTTTATGAGCAAACATTATCATTTTTTAATGGAAATTTTTCAGGTGAGATAACAAATGAAATTAAAGCAGCTTCAATAAAGTACTCTTCAATTAATATTATTGCTCAAAATTCAAAAGTTGTAATTATAGCTGCTGCGTTAATTGGCTCTCTAACTTTTGCATACAGAAAAATTCAAAATAACAATAAAGCCAGAGATGATGTTGAGATAATATTAAAAGTTTTATTATTTACCTCTTCTTTAGTAGCAATTTTGACAACAGTAGGGATAATTGTATCTCTGTTATTTGAAAGCATAAAGTTTTTTTCTACGATAAACATATTTGAATTTTTATTTGGTACCTCTTGGAGTCCCCAACGTGCTTTCGTAAGGGATGCATCTGCTATAACTCCTGAAGAACTTTTAGAGCTTCAAGATGCTTTTGGTTCTGTGCCTTTATTTGCAGGTACTGCATTCATCGCTTTAATTGCTATGTGTGTTGCCGTACCAATAGGTTTATTTTCTGGAATATATTTAGCTGAATATGCTTCAACGAAAGTTAGAAAATATTCTAAACCAATAATTGAAATCTTAGCTGGTATACCAACTGTGGTTTACGGTTTTTTTGCTGCTTTAACTGTTGGACCTTTCTTTAGAACGCTTGGTGAAAGTTTGGGTCTTACTGTTTCATCAGAAAGTGCACTTGCAGCTGGATTGATCATGGGAGTTATGATTATTCCTTACATATCTTCCTTATCTGATGATGTTATTAATTCGGTTCCGCAATCTTTAAGAGAGGGCTCTTACGCAATAGGTGCCACCAAATCTGAAACTATAAAAAAAGTTGTAATACCAGCTGCTTTACCAGGAATAATTGGATCTATTCTTTTAGCGGTCTCAAGAGCTATTGGGGAAACTATGATCGTAGTAATGGCTGCAGGTTTAGCGGCAAACTTAACTATAAATCCTCTTGAGTCCACTACAACCATCACAACTCAAATTGTTATGATACTAGTGGGAGACCAAGAATTCGATAGCCCTAAAACACAAGCTGCATTCGCATTAGGATTAACATTATTTATCGCAACATTAATTTTAAATTATATCGCATTGAGAGTTGTTAAAAAATACAGAGAAAAATATGACTAAAGAGCAAAGGTTAAAAAAAAGATATAGAGCAGAAAAAAGATTTAAGATGTACGGCTTAATCTCTGTCAGTTTAGCAGTTATCTTTGTATTAATTCTTGTTCAAAATATTTTTTCTAAGGGAAGTTCAGCTTTCAGTAGAACGATGATAGAAGTGGCAGTAAATTACGACTCCTCTCTTCTAGAATTAGAGAGTCCAATTAATCAAAATTCTCTTAAAGACGCAGATTTCTATGATTTAGCTGTAGAAAGTCTTTTAAAAATATATCCTGCAAAAGACTCTAAAGAAGAAAGACAAATTTTACGATTGTTTAGCCCTGATTATGAATTTGAGATTAAAGATTTTTTAATTAAAAACCCGAATAAAATTGATCAAATTGTTTCAGTTAAAATCACAGCATCCGATGATATTGACCAGCTGAATAAAGGAAATTTTCCTAGAGATTTACCAGAGGACAGAAGACGAGTAAGCAATTATCAATTAAATATTTATGACAATTTAATTGAAAAAGAAAAAATTGATAAAAAGTTTAATAATTATCTTTTTACCAAAGGAGATTCTAGAGATCCTGAGTTAGCTGGTATAGGAGGTTCTTTAATGGGATCATTCTTTACAATTATAATTTGTTTAATCTTGTCTTTCCCAATAGCTATAATGGCTTCAATTTATCTGGAAGAGTTTGCTCCAAAAAATAAAATAACCGACTTTATAGAAATTAATATTAATAATTTAGCGGCAGTACCATCAATAGTTTATGGTCTTTTAGGTTTAGGAATATTATTAAGTGTAATGGAATTTCCTAGGTCTACCCCATTAGTTGCAGGAATTACATTATCTCTAATGACTTTACCGAGAATAATAATTCCATGTAGAGCATCATTAAAAGCAGTTCCACCCTCGATAAGGGAAGCAGCATTATCAGTTGGAGCTTCAAAATTTCAGACAGTGTTTCATCACGTTGTTCCACTGGCTATGCCAGGAACTTTATCTGGAACAATAATTGGTCTAGCTCAAGCTTTAGGAGAAACCGCTCCTTTAATTCTTATAGGGATGGTCGCTTTTGTAGTTGATATTCCAAGTTCACCAGTTGATCCATCAGCATCTTTACCAGTACAGGTTTACTTATGGTCTGAGCAAGCTGAGAGAGGATTTGTGGAAAAAACGTCGGCAACAATTATGATGTTGCTTGGCTTTCTTATTGTAATGAATTTCATTGCCGTTTATCTTAGACAAAAATTCGAAAAAAAATGGAATTAAATAATTCAAAAATAAAAATAAAAGCAAAAAACTTAAATGTTTATTACGGAAAAAAACAAGCTTTATTCGATATTAATTTAGATATTAATCAAAAGGAAGTAACAGCATTAATTGGTCCATCAGGATGTGGTAAGTCCACATTTATAAGATGCATTAATAGAATGAACGATGTAATTGATATTTGTAAAGTAGAAGGGTCTGTTGAAATAGACGGAGCTGAAATTAATGAAAAAAATGTTGATGTAGTTACACTTAGAGAAAAAGTAGGAATGGTGTTTCAAAAGCCAAATCCTTTTCCAAAAAGTATTTATGATAATATTGCTTATGGCCCAATTATACACGGTGCTGCTGAGAACAAAGATCAAATGGATAACATAGTAGAGACAAGTTTAAAAAAAGCAGCTCTTTGGGATGAAGTAAAAGATAGATTAAATGAGCCTGGCACAAGTTTGTCAGGGGGGCAACAACAAAGACTTTGTATTGCTCGAGCACTATCGGTTAATCCAGAAGTAATTTTAATGGATGAACCTTGCTCTGCTTTAGATCCAATCGCTACCGCGAAAATAGAGGAATTAATAGATGATTTAAAAAAAAGCTACACAATCGTAATTGTTACGCACTCAATGGCACAAGCAGTTAGAGTTTCACAAAAAACAGGTTTTTTTCATCTTGGAAAAATAATAGAAGTAGATTCAACGGATAAAATATTTAAAAATCCGGCTAATAAAATGACGCAAGATTATATTACAGGGAGATTTGGATAAATGTCTGGAACAGGCCATACAGTAAAATCATACGAGGAGGAGATGCAAAGCCTAAATGATAATCTTGTAATGATGGGAAGCCTTACAGAAAATCAGATGGCAGATGCGATGGCAGCCGTTATTAAAGTTGATAAAGAGTCAGTAGACAAAATTGTAAAAAATGATGGAAAAATAAATGAATTAAGATCCACTATTGATAATCAAATCACAACTGTTTTAGTGAAAAGAGCTCCAATGGCAGTTGATTTAAGAATTACTATTTCAACGATGAAAATTTCACATGATTTAGAAAGAATTGGAGACCTAGCGAAAAGTGTTGCTAAAAAAGTTAAACCGCTACCTGTAGATTTACCTGACGAACTTATAGGAAGTCTTAGAAGGTTGGGAGATTTAGTACAAAAACAATTAAAAGATGCTCTAGACGCTTATCTAAATAAATCTAAAGATAAGGCAATTGAAATTTGGAAAAAAGATGAACAAGTAGATGATTTGACTAATTTAGCTATGAATGAAGTTGCAACTTATTTGCAAAAAGATAAAAAAAATTTAGAAATGGCAACACATTTATTATTTGTAACAAAAAATATAGAAAGAGCTGGAGACCATATAACTAATATTGCCGAGTCTCTTTATTATTTAATTGAAGGCGAATATCTTGAGGGAGCAAGACCAAAAGGTAAACCTATAGAAAGTTAATGAGCGCCCATATTTTTGTTGTAGAAGATGAAAAGCCAATTTTAACCCTCCTTACTTATAATCTCCAAAAGGAAGGATATAAAGTATCCTCTAGCTCAAATGGAGAAGAAGCTCTTTCGAGTATAAAAGAAAAAAAACCAGACCTTGTTTTGTTAGATTGGATGTTACCTGATTTATCTGGAATAAAAATTTGTCAATATTTAAAACAAGATGAAAAAGTAAAAAATATACCTATCATTATGCTTACGGCAAAAGGTGAAGAGGAAGATAAAGTCAAAGGACTTAATACTGGTGCAGAAGATTACATGACAAAGCCCTTCAGTTTCCCAGAGCTGTTAGCGAGAATAAAATCTTTATTAAAAAGAGTTAAACCTAATATTGTAAGTGAAGAGGCTTATTATTTAGATCTTAAAATAGATAGAGAGTCTATGAAAGTATTTAGGAAGGAAAAAGAAATTACTTTAGGTCCTAAAGAATATAAATTACTTGATTTTTTAATTAAGCAACCGAAAAGAGTGTATTCAAGAGAGCAGTTGTTAGAACATGTTTGGGGAGATGATATTAACGTAGAGTCTAGAACAGTAGATGTTCATATTACCAGATTAAGACAATCAATAAACATTGAAGGGGCTAAACCTTTAATTAGAACTGTCCGGTCAGCTGGGTATTCTTTAGAAAATTAATTGATAAAACCCTATTAAGAATAAAGGTATTTGTAATCCGAAGTTTGTAAGAATAGCTTTATCTTTTGAAAGAAAACCAGCAATCGTCCAACCTACAACTCCTGCACCATGAAACATAATATTGATAGGGTACATATTAAGATTGGTAAGCAGTATTCCTGTTAGTACTAAGAAAGTACTTAACCACTTAAGGTATTTTTTAATAAATTCCATTTGAGTTTGAATTACCCTGAGGCTTTAACTTTTTTCTCAATAAATTCTGGAATGTCATCTTCTTTATCAAGAACCTCTTCTTTTGTGCCTTTAGGTTGAAATGCATATAACACGTGTAATTTACAATACGGGAATTCTCCTTCAGGCTTCCTACCGCAGAAATAGAATTTTTCCTCATTGGGATGACCTATAGGCCACTTACAAGTTTCATCTGTAAGTTCTTCCAGTGATTTAGGATTTTCTGGTTCAAAGTTTTTATCCAATAATATTGATTGAAATTTAGCCTTTCTTGATGTTGGCGCTGGTCCTCTTCTAATTTGCTTATTATCATTAGTTCTAGGTGAATTAGGTTGCTTGGAAGGGGCTCTAGCTTCTAAATTTAACCTATGAGCTTTTCCAATTACTGCATTTCTAGTGGTGTCACCTAAAGCTTCAGCGATCTGACTTGCGGTATGGCCTTTAGACCAAAGTTCTTTTAATTTAGCGACTTTTTCTTCTGTCCAACTCATTGTATATAATTACAATATTTAGTAATTATGAAAAACTTAGGACATAATATTGGGGTTTAAAACATTAAAACACACTAAAGCTGTGAGTAGATTTAGTTGTACACAGTTTTTTTAATTAAAGGATATAAGACTATCAATGGTTGAAATTACAAAAAAATATAAAATCGGATCTAGAAGATTTGGAGTCGTTAATTGGGTTGGTGCCTGGACTTTATATAAAAAGGAAGTTTTAAGATTTTTAATTGTGTGGGTACAAACTATTTTTTCCCCATTAATTTCTTCTTTACTTTTTTTACTTGTTTTGTCTCTAGCGATAGGTGCAGATAGAGGTGAAGTTCTTGGAGTGCCTTTCATAACTTTTTTAGCGCCAGGGTTGATTTCAATGCAGGTTATCCAGCAGTCCTTCTCTCATTCCTCATCATCTTTTATGATTGGAAAAATCCAAGGGAATATAGTTGATCTTCTTTATGCGCCTTTATCAGCATCTGAAGTTACAATTTCAGTCTCTTTAGCAGCTGTTACTAGAAGCGTTATGATTGCTATTGTCTCAATTATAGTATTCAAATTATTAATTGATATCGAGATCAAAAACTATTTATTGCTAATAATTTTCACATTACTTTCATCCTTTATTTTAGGAAATATAGGAATTATTGCCGGTTTATGGGCTGAAAAGTTTGATCATATGGCTACGGTAACTAATTTTGTAATTGTACCATTATCTTTCCTCTCAGGCACTTTCTATTCAATAAATAGATTACCAGAGGTTTTACAAATAATAAGTAAGGCGAACCCATTTTTTTATATGATTGATGGTTTTAGATATAGTTTTATTGGAAAAGCAGACGGTTCAATTTTAGTTGGTTTATTATATTTGACGGTTTTAAGTTTTGTTAGTTGGTTTGTTACTTATATATTGTATAAAAAAGGTTATAAAATAAAATCTTAAATTATGAGTGCAATTTTAAATACATATAATAGAAAAAAAATTTCATTTACTAAAGGTAAAGGCGCATTTCTTTATGGAACAAATGGCAAAAAATATTTAGATTTTGTTCAAGGGATAGCCGTAAATTGTTTAGGACATGCTAACAAATATTTAATAAATTCAATCTCAAAGCAATCAAAAAAACTATGGCATGTTTCGAACGCCTTTATAATTCCAGAGCAAGAAAAATTAGCAAAAAGAATAAAACAAAAAACATTTGCAGATTATGTCACTTTTCAGAATTCTGGAGCTGAAGCCACAGAAGCCGCAATCAAATTTGCAAGAAGATATTTTTATTCAAAAGGTCAATCAAGAAAGAATAGAATCTTATGTATTAACAATAGTTTTCACGGAAGAACTCTTGCAACAATTTTTGCTAGTAACAGCAAAAAAGCAATTGAGGGCTTTGGTCCTAAAGTAGATGGATTTGATCATTTTAATTTTGGAGATCATAAGGGATTAGAAAAAAAAATTACTAGTAGAACTGCCGCAATCATGGTTGAAACTATAATGGGTGAGGGGGGTATTAAAGTTATTCCAGATTATTGTTTAGTAGGTCTGAGAAAACTTTGCAACAAAAAGAAAATTCTATTGATTATGGATGAAGTACAATGTGGAGTAGGCAGAAGTGGAAAATTTTTTGCATTTGAACATGCAAAAATTAAACCTGATATTGTACCTATAGCAAAAGGAATAGGAGGGGGTTTCCCCATAGGAGCAGTTCTGGTTAATAAAAAAGTTGCTTCAGGAATGAAACCTGGAACACATGGCTCTACTTTTGGAGGAAATCCTTTAGCAATGAGTGCTGGGAATGCAGTCATGGATGTAATGTTCAAAAAAGGTTTTCTCAAAAATGTACATAACAATGGGAATTATTTTTTAAAAGAGTTAAATAAACTTAAAAGCAAATATCCTAAAATTATAAAAGAAGTCAGAGGTAAAGGATTATTGATTGGGATTTGTGTACTTAAAGATCAAACTAAATTTATACAAAAGTTAATAGATAATAACCTTCTTACCGTGAGAGCTGCAGAAAATGTAGTCAGACTTTTGCCTCCTTTAAATGTCACAAAGCAAGAAATTAACTTAGGATTAAAGATAATAGATAAGGTGTGCAAAAAGTATTAATGAAAAATTTTATAAATATAGCTGACCATTCATCTGGCGATTTAAGGACTATTATTGAAGAGGCAAAAGTAAGAAAACTTAAAAGAAAAAATTTAAATAAATCTGCCATGGATGAAGACAAACCCTTTGAGGGTAAATCGATGGCAATGATTTTTGAAAAACCTTCAACAAGAACAAGAATGTCTTTTGATATCGCAGTTAAACAGTTAGGTGGATCATCCATTATTTTAAATCCTGAAGGAATTCATTATGGAAAAGGGGAAGAGTCTCTCAAAGATACAGCAAAAGTTTTAACTGAATATGTAGATATTGTTATGTTAAGAACTTCGTCTCATAAGAATTTAGAAGAGTTCGGTAAATATTTAGGTATTCCTATAATTAATGGTTTATCCGATCTAAGTCATCCCTGCCAAATCATGTCAGATATTTTAACTTACGAAGAAAGCAATGGATCTATTACAGGTAAGACTGTTTCTTGGTTGGGAGATGGTAATAACAATATGTCTAATTCCTTAATCGAAGCTGCAGGGAAATTTGATTTTAATTTGAAAATCGGTTGTCCGAAAAAATACTCACCAAATAAAAAGATATTAAGTTGGGCAAAAAAAAATAAAGTGAGTTTAATTATTACATCAAAACCAGATGAGGCTATTAAGAACTCAGATTGCGTGATGACTGACAAATGGGTTTCAATGAATGATAAAGTAAATAAAAAGTCCAAGAAAAAAAACTCTAAAGCCATTTCAGGTAAATGAAAAATTAATGTTAAAAGCAAAATCAGATGCAATTTTTATGCATTGTCTTCCTGTAGGCAGAGGAGAAGAAGTTACTGATAAAGTTATTGATGGAAAACAATCTGTTGTTTGGAGACAGGCTCTAAATAGAGTTCACGCTCAAAAGAGTATTATTAATTGGTGTATCGATTAAGGTAATGGTTTTGGGCTACTACTTTTTGAATTCATAAACAAAATTACGGAAGCCCTATCTTTTTCTTTTCTCAGACCAGCAAAAGCCATCTTAGTTCCTTTTATGTATGCTTGAGGTTTAATTAAATAACTGTTCATTTCTTCAAAAGACCATTCTTTCCCATAAGCTACCATTGCTTTAGAATATTTATAATCACTTATGGACCCTGCAGTTCTACCAATCACACCCCAAAGATTAGGACCAATCATATTTTTTCCACCATCAGCTATTTGATGACAAGCTGTACATTTTTTAAAAACTTTTTCACCATGAGATAAATCTCCCATAGCCAAGAGAGCTTTAATATCTACAGCTTGCACAACCTTAGTTTCTTTCTCTGTAGAAACTCCAGTTGTAGCAACTTCTAAACCTTCGATTTTGTAAGCTGACTCTTTTGGTTTCTCAACGTAAAATAAAATGTCAGCAAATTTCCCTATTCCAATCACAATTAGCGCAGTAAGGAGAACTGCTGCAATAATTTTATTTATTTCAAAACTGTCCATAATTTTGATAGATACTTAGTTGACGTATAGCACGACTTTTGAAAAAAAACTTTAAATTACTCAATTTTTTTTGCGTCTTTGGGACGCATAATTATGAATAAAACTGCAATAATAATACCTACTAGATTAAAAGCATCGAGACTTCCAAATAAACCATTAGAGCTAATAAATAATAAAGAGATGATTCTTCATGTCTACGAGGCTGCAAAGAAAACTAATTCTGGTGAAGTTTATGTTGCTACTCCTGATAAAAAAATTATTGAACTAATAAGCAACAATGGTGGAAAAGCAATTCTTACATCTTTAGAGCATCAAACTGGTACTGACAGGATTTATGAAGTTTTCAAAGATCATCTAAATAGTGAGCCTAACACAATTGTAAATTTGCAGGGAGATATGCCAAATATTGATCCTAGATCTATAACTGAATTAATATCTTATATGGATAAAAAAAATTGTGATATTGGAACACTAGCAAGCTCTTTCGCTTCAAAAACAGAATTATTAGACGAAAACAATGTAAAAGTTGCTGTCAAAAATGAGCTCTCAAATAATCAATACGACCAAGCAATTGACTTTTTTAGAATAGATACAAAAAAACATAAAAATTTTTATCATCACGTCGGTATTTATGCCTTTACTAGCGAAGCTTTAGTAAGATATGTAGGGCTTAAAAGATCAAGACTTGAAATAGAGAGAAAGTTGGAGCAAATGAGAGCTTTAGAAAATTCAATGACAATCCATGTCGGGTATATTAATTCATCTCCTTTAAGTGTTGATACCAAGGTTGATTTAATGGAAGTAAGAAAGATAATGAAAAAAGATGAGTAAAATTAAAATAGCCATACAAGGTGAGCTAGGAGCTTATTCCCATATTGCTGTAGAAAGACTTTATAAAAATGCAGAAATAAAAACTTGCGCGACTTTTGAAGAAACTTTTAAATATGCCTACAATGACTCCGATTATAAAATTGTAATTCCCATTGAAAATTCTTTAGCTGGAAGAGTTGCAGACATTCATTATCTATTACCTAAATATAAGTTGCAAATTCATGGAGAATATTTTTTACCAGTAGAACATAATCTTTTAGGAAAAAAAGAAGCGACAATGGAGGATATTAAATATGTAAGAAGTCATGCCCAAGCTATTAGCCAATGTCAAAAAATAATTACAGAAAAAAATTTTCAATCTATTATTTCAGTAGATACAGCAGGATCTGCTAAGGATTTAGCAGAAGGAAAAGATAAAACTATAGCTGCAATTGCGTCTGACTTGTCTGCAAAAATGTATGATCTAAAAATATTAAAAAAAAATATCGAAGATGATAAAGGAAATGTTACTAGATTTTTAATCATGGGAAAAAATATAGAACAACCAGAATATGATAAAAATAAGAAATATATCACTAGCTGTATATTTAGAGTGAAAAGTGAACCATCAGCACTTTATAAATGTCTAGGAGGCTTTGCGACTAATCAAGTTAATCTAACAAAGCTGGAGAGTTTTTCAGTGAAAAATACTTTTGATCAAGCAAATTTTTATCTTGATCTTGAGGGCCATCTAGAGCAATTCGGAGTAAAAAAGGCACTTGAGGAACTTGGTTTTCATACTGAAACTTTAGATATCTTAGGAGTGTACGAATCTTCAGAATTTAGGCAAAAATAGTCCACAAAACTGAAATCTTGTCTTGTGGTATTTAAATTGATCTTGATATACTCATATTGAGGTTGGCATCAGGTGGATGTTTCATAAACCCGGTCAGGTCTGAAAAGAAGCAGCCGTAGTGAAAATTATTCAGGTTGTTGCCTGCCTCTTTAAAATGACAAATAAAATTTTAGCTCTTAAGTATAGACCTCAAGAATTCAAAGATTTAATTGGTCAGGAAGTAATGGTGCAGACAATTACCAATGCAATAAAGTTGGGAAAGACTCCGAATGCATATTTACTAACTGGCATAAGAGGTGTTGGAAAAACAACAACAGCTAGATTGATTGCAAAGGCATTAAATTGCCCGAAAAACGAAGACCCGAAAATCTTATGCTCTGGAGAAAAATTTTGCCCGACTTGTCAAGAAATCATTAATTCAAATCATATCGATATTTTAGAAATGGATGCAGCATCTAAAACTGGAATAGACGATATTAGAGAATTAATTGAAAATTCTAAATACAGCCCTACAAGTGCAAAATTTAAAATATTTATAATAGATGAAGTTCACATGCTTTCAAAACAGGCATTTAACGGCTTGCTTAAAACTTTAGAAGAGCCGCCTCCAAGTCTGAAGTTTATTTTAGCGACAACAGAGGTTAGAAAAATTCCTGTTACTATTTTATCTAGATGTCAGAGGTTTGATTTGAGAAGAGTAAGCGTAGATTTACTTTGTGAACATCTTCAGAAAATTGCTGTTAAAGAAAAAGGCAACATTTCAGAAGATGCAATAAAATTAATCGCACGAACTTCAGAGGGTTCAGTAAGGGACTCCGTTTCTCTCTTGGATAGAGCATTAATTTCTCAATCAATAAATCAAAATAAGAAGATTACAGAGCCAGAAGTAAGACAAATGTTAGGTTTAGCGGATAAAAGTAAAATTATTTCTTTATTCAAGGAGGTCTTAAGTGGCAATGAAAAAGATGCTTTAAATCTCTTAAGTGAGCTTATTAATGATGGCTTGGACGCAAAAAATTTTTTAAATGATATTTTAGAAGTTTTATATCTATTTAGTCGAAGAATAAGCTTAG